>WTIT01000087.1:71564-125527 GCA_011526375.1 Methanobacteriota archaeon | reverse complement strand
ACCGAGATGACATAACTGCGTTATTAGCAACTAAATTAGCGGTTAATTTAGCCCATAAAACAGGACATAGATTGCATATCTTACACCTTACCTCGGGTATTGAAGCTGATTTCCTAACCGACCATTGTAATCTACCCTCAAAAACCGAAGGTCATCCAATAATTACCACAGAAGTATTACCACAACACCTCACATTTGATGAAACCGATGTCGAAGAACAAGGTGTTCGATTGCAAATGAACCCTCCCATTAGATACAAGGCAGATAGGGAAATTTTGTGGAATAGGTTAGTTGATGGAACGATTCAGTGTATCGCAACTGACCACGCCCCACACACTCTCGAAGCCAAATCAAAAGGCTTTCCACATGCACCAAGTGGCATGCCTGGCGTCGAAACCTCTCTAGCAGTTATGCTAAATTATGTAAATCAAGGAAAATGCTCAATTGAAGATGTTGTTCGTTGGATGTCATCCAATGTAGCAGACTGCTATCGCATGATTGGCAAAGGTAAACTAGAGGAAGGTTATGACGGAGATATTGTTCTAGTCGATATGAACCATAGTGCAATTGTCGAAGATGAAAACTCGTGGACAAGAGTGGGTTGGAATCCATTTAGGGGAAGAAAATTAACCGGTTGGCCTGTATTGACCGCAGTTAACGGAATACCTGTTTTTGAAAGGTCTCCAGGCACGGGACAAAAAGGCAAGTTACTTGTAGAGCCCGGTTCAGTCGGAAAACCACTCTTGATGGAACCTTGGAAGTAGCCTTAATCGGTGAAAAAACCCGCTTTTTTGAAATAATGATAAATACTATTCCATTGATTTTATTTCAAGGAGATTCAGTTATGAGTAGTCTAGAAGATACATTTGGAAGCGGCTATCAACAGATAATTATTGGTTTTGTTGTGTTTATACTTGGAGCATTTTGGGGCGGTCTAGAAGCAGATGGAAGTATGACTGCTTCTGATGTTTATTGGCCAGCATTAACCATGTTAGCTGGAGGAATGATTACTCTACTAGGCATTTCTTTTGGCACCGATCACGAGGATGACAGAACTAACGACCTAATGGATGCAATTGATGAGTTAACTGCTCGATTGGACAAATTGGTTGCCTTAACAGCTGGTAAGGATTCTGAAGAATGACCTTACAAGTTGTATAATTCACCATATTTCTTCTCGACATAATCGATGAATGGTTGTGGCGTTGGTGGCGCGCCAGTTGCGTGTTCAATCAATTCACTTGGCGTCCATTTGCTGCCTTCAAGATGAATTTTTGACCTTAGCCAATCCAACATAGGTTGCCAATCGCCACTTTCGACAATTTTGTCAACATCGCCCAACTCTTCTCCCATCGCCGCTAATAGTTGCGCTGCGTATAAGTTACCCAACGTATAGGTAGGGAAGTAACCAAATGCGGCCATTGACCAATGTATATCTTGTAAACAGCCAAGGCGATCTTCTGGAACTTCAATACCAAACCATTCACTGAACATTTGGTTCCATGTCTCTGGAATATCGTCTACTGAAAGGTTGTCATTGAATATCTTCTTTTCTAGTTCATATCTTAGCATGATGTGTAGATTGTAGGTAATTTCATCAGCTTCAACCCTTATGAAGCCGGGTTCAACACAATTTGCTATTTTATTCAATTCCTCCGGAGTCCAATCCGGAGATTCTGGGAAATGCTCCTTGAACCAAGGTAGTACTACTTTCCAAAATGCTGGCGTTCGCCCAACCTGATTTTCCCAAAACCTGCTTTGTGATTCGTGTACACCTAGAGATACTGCATCACCTCTAGGGGTGAAAGAATGCTCAGCATCAAGGCCTTGTTCATACAATGCATGGCCTGTCTCATGCATTACAGCATACAAGCAAGAAAATGGGTCACGCTCATCAAAGCGAGTGGTGAACCTAGTATCCCCAGGCCATAAGCCAGCGGAGAATGGGTGAGTTGACGCATCCATTCTACCTGCTTCGAAGTCAAATCCTGTCGCACTAGAGACCATTTTGCAAAATTCTGTTTGTGCTTCAACTGGGAATACCAACTCTTCTGGGAGTTTGGGGTCAGGATTGGTTTGTTTAGCCTCCATTATTTGTTGTAATAGTGGCACTAATTTACCTTTCAATCCGGCAAACAGTGGGTCATAATCACTAACCTTCATACCGAATTCATATTCATCAAGCAAGACATCATAACGTGTGGTTTCTACACCGTAGTAATCTATTTTTTTATTGGTCATTTCGATTAATTTCGCTAGATGTGGCCTAAATTTTGCAAAATCTGATTCTGCTCGTGCCTCTTGCCAAGCGACTAGAGCTTGTGACCGTGCTAAGGCGAATTCCGCGACGAAATCTGATGGTAACTTAACCGCTTTATCGTAACGCCTTCTAATCTCCCTAACATTTGCCTGCTGGTCTTCGTCAAGTGATGTATCAGACTCTAATTGCTCAATCATATCCGCAAATGATTCATCAGTAATTCGGGAGTGCTGTTCCTTGGCCAACCATGACATGATTTCTGACCTAGCCTTTCCACCCTTGGCTGGCATTATTGTTTCCTGGTCCCAACCAAGATGTCCTTGTATAGCGCCAATCTTGTGAATATCTTTTACCCGTTCAATAAACTGCTCATAACTCGCCATATTTTGCTGAGTGTACGCACCCTCAATAAGGTAACCTCTAACTTAAGATACCCGGATGTAGCACACACATTCAAGACCTCAACCTGCATCAGATTAACCATGGCGAAGAAAAAGCAGGATGTTCCTGATGAGACTCGCCTAGATACGGATGAGGATTTAGAAGAGATCGTAGATTCAGTCATCGGCACGGAGGACAAAGATAACTCCACAGCGAATTTAGAAATTGCAGAACCTTCCATAGATGAACTATTGGGTGCTTCAGCCAAAATGGTTGTTGAAACCTGTATGGACATCAGAAGAGGCGAGAATGTGTTAATCGTCTGCGATCCAACCACTGGAGATATAGGACAAGCACTTCATGAGGCTACAATCAAAAAATCTGAACGCGTATTGCTAATCGTCATGCCAAAGGCCAAACATCATGGAGAAGAACCACCAACACCCGTTGCTAACCTAATGCGGCAGCAACAAGTGGTTCTTGCCCCGACAAGATACTCTCTAACCCATACGAAAGCAGTCAGACAGGCCCTGAGAGACGGAGCAAGAGTTGCAACGATGCCGGGAATTACCAATGATATGTTTACTCACGGCGGAATGGCTGTAGATTTCAATAAAATCAAGAAACGAATTAGTAACCTTGGTCCATACTTTAGAAGACGAAGGATTGTCAATGTTAAGTCAAGTCAAGGTACTGACATCACATTTGAGGTGAACTGGCGTGAATGGAAATTAGATGATAATGGTATATGTAATCGTCCAAGAATGCTGACAAATCTTCCTGCAGGTAAAGCATTCATCATGCCTAGAGAGGGTACGATGAATGGTGTGCTGATAATTGATGGTTCATGGGATTCAACTTTGCTAGATGAGCAAATCGAGTTACAAATCGAAAATGGCATGGTAGTGGATGTCAAAGGTGGACAGATTGCTGCGAATATTCGGCAAGAATTTGGCGAAGTTGCTAAGAAACTCCGGTCAAAGGAAAGAGAAAATGTCTGGACAGTTGCTGAATTTGGTTTCGGTATGAATGACCAAGCAAGAATGGGAGGCAATGTACTTGAGGATGAAAAACGGCTTGGCACCTGCTATTTCTCAATCGGCGATAATTCAGCACTCGGGGGCTCTTCTTCTGTGGGAATACACATACCAGGAGTTCTTACCAGCCCAAGTGTATGGTTGGATGATTCTCAAGTGTTGCAAGATGGGGAATTCGTCTTGGACATCTAATCAATTTAAATTTTGAGTGCCACAAACTGGACAAAATCGCCAGTATGGGTCGATACCGATGCCACAACCTCTGCAGTTAATTCCAGACCTGATTGTTGGTTGTACAGGTTGATTCCACATTTGTTGCTGAGGCATTGGCTGTGGTACCTGATTAATCGGCTGGTTTCTAACAACTGGTTGTGGTGCAACATTTTGTGGAGGGATGGGGCGAGGAGCTAAGTTTTGGGATGGTAATGCTTGTTGGTTAGTTGACTCGGTTCTGTTAACTGGCTTCCTCACTGGAGCAACTGGTCTAGGTAAATTAGATGCTACTTTTTCTACTGCTGGTGAAGCAACAAATTCTGATAGAGACATTTCTCCATCGCCATCTTTATCTGCAGATTCATGTAATTCTTGAGACTCTTCAATCGAGATACCCGCTGCTTCCGCTAGCTCTTCTGGGGAGATGGCCCCGTCATCATCCTTGTCTGCTTGGATAAACATCTCAGCAGCACTAACGAATGGCTCCTCAATGTCATCTTCTAACTCTGGTTCACCATCTGCTTCTTGCTGTTGTGTAGATTCGTCTAGAATAACCTCTTCTTGTTCTGTTTCAACCACTTGAGTGGATAACGATGCTTCTGATGGTTCTGGCTGGACCATCATTCCGAAGGCTCCTTCGAATGCATTATCGGTAACTTTTGCTGCTTTTCTATCTGTTAGGTTGTTCTCAGCAGATGGTGGTGCAACATCTTCAATCTTGGGCTCATCTTCGATCATTTTACCCGGCAGAGGAACCGATTCCTGTGGTTCAGACTTCGGAGACGAAACTGCCTCTTTCACAACTGTTGCCTTGGTTGTTTGGGGTTCTGGCTTGGTTTCCTTTGTTGGTATTGGAACTGCTTCAACGGCTGAATCGTCATCCTTTGATACCGATTTAGCATTGTCAAGCGCCGGAACTGTCGGAAGATTTGATAGATCTGGGGTAGAATTTGCTAAATGGGAAATTGGAATTGGATGGCCTATCACGTCAAGTGCTGAATCAAATTCATTGGCAATATCAATCAATACGGAATGATTTGAATTTACATCATTGAATAACTCAGATAGCGTTAGATAATACTTCATTACTTCATCAGGGCCAACTGTTGATTGGGCTATAGCCAAAACCTTCAGCATGTTCATTGGGTCAGATAGCCGTTTGAGCGATTCAAAATGAGCCTCTTCAAGGTCTGGTTTACCATTTGGAGACTCTTCCCCAAGTGAATTTGGTAGACCTAGGTAATGTAAGATTGGGTCAGCGAAACTCATCAATCCCAAATGCCCCGAAACTAGAAAGTAGATTTCTCCACCTTCGCAGTTTAGAACCTTACTCGCTTCTTCAAAATCAAATTCTCCAGGCTTAAGAACAACATCAGAAACCATGGTAAAAAACGCAACAATTGATTGGTTTTTGTCCATTGACATCAATTGATGAACGATGTCTGAAGACTCTGTAACACCGAAGTAGGCTGAGGTTTCGTCAACCTCGAATCCTTCTGGTAAGGACGCTCCTTCAAGTACAGGTTCTGCCATCAATATCCCTCCGCTAAATTTTGCTGTTGACTCATCTTTGAAAAGTAATACCTATTCATATCATCGTTATTTGGATTTTGCCATGTTGATGATTGCTCGAGACTGTGGTGCATTCCACCCCTTTTCTTGCAAGTACATCAGTAGTTGTCTTTCATTATCTAATGAATAGTTGCTTAACTCATCTATTGCTACATCAATTGAGGATTGCGGAACATTCTCAAAAATATCCTCTTCGGCCTCAACAATCGCTCGACGTACTTTCTTTGCCCCATTATCTGATTGCTTTATTTTCTTTGCAACCTTTTTTGCTGTTGACTTTGGTTTGCTTTGTGGTTTTGTATGTGTATTAAATCTTGGAGGTCCTGATGTAGGTGGGCTGGCTTTCGTAGGTCCACTGGGCATCGAATTAGTGCGTGGTGGTGGCGCCCCGACTGGTCCACTTTGTGGCGGCGGGCTAATTGGCCCTGAAACCTGTCGATTAACCGGGGCTGCAGGTTGTTTCTGTCGTTGATTACGGTCAAGGAATGAAAGTTTATCTTCTTCGAAATAATCCTCTTCGAAGTCGTCATCTTCATCATACCAATCTTCATCATCAAATCCGCGATTTCTACGCATAATTATCAGAACAAACAACAATACGATAGCAACCACTATGGCGATAAACCAAGTTATTGGTAGCCCGAGAATTTGGCCAGAGGAAGAAGTGTCCGTCTGCTTCTCTAATGGACAACCATCAGTGTAGCCATCAACACCCTTGGCTTCTGTTGGACAGTTATCTAGGCTATCTACAATTCCGTCACTGTCGGTATCACGCTCATTTGGAGCACAACCAAACAAATCTACTGAGGCACGATATAGCGGGTTGGTCGTAGGACACAGGTCTGGATTGAGTCCGGTTGAATTGTCGCCATAACCATCGCCATCAATATCATGCCATTGTGTTACATCGTCTATGAAAGCATCAGCTAGACCACTAGGGGATGCTGCGAAGTTGCCTGTTGGGTCGGAATAACCATCAGAATCTGTATCTAAGCATCCAAGGCGGTCCACGGTAGAATTACCGCTTACTTGCGGGCACTGGTCTCCATCAACACCTTCTGGGTTGTCGCCATATCCATCACCATCTGAATCGGCCCACTGTGTTGGCTCGAACATAAATTCATCATCATCTCCAGTATATCCATCTTCATCCCAATCAACATTCTTGGCGCTTTCATCAGTACAACCATCGGCTGTTACCGGATAGTTTTCCGGAGTATCTGGGCACACGTCAATGTCGTCAGTAACTAAGTCGCCATCTGTATCTTTCTGGGAAAGTGAACATCCAGATAAATCTGGAATTTCTGAATTAGGTGTATTTGGACACTGGTCAAGATAATCATAGACACCATCTGAATCTGTGTCTACTTGTCGTTGAGCTTCACTACAGCCATTATCATCTGCAGTATCTACAGATGCGGTGTCAGGACACGCGTCGATATCATCAGTAACTCCGTCAGAGTCAGCATCTAGCTGATTTGTCGCACAGCCATTCAGATCGACGAGTAAGCCAAATTGAGTACCTGGACATAAATCATTCTCGTTGATTACAAAATCACCATCATCATCGTTGCCGTCGATTAACGGGCACCCTATACCAAGTGTTCCATTGAGTACACCAGGGGCATTAGGACAAACGTCAGCTAACTCTCCACCTTGGAAATCACCAAATCCGTCTCCATCAGCATCTGCCCACTGATTAGGATCAAGTGGGAAAGCATCGCCTGTCTGGTTTTCCCTAAGACCAGTGAGCGGGTTAATGTCAAAAGTGTAGATATCTCGATAATTATCGCCATCAGAATCTACGCAACCATAGAATGGATTAGTTGAATTTCCTGCAACCAGTGGACAACCGTCAATCTGCAGTCCTTGAGCGTTAGAGCCGTTGTAATATTCGGTGAATACATCTGGATAACCATCACCATCTGAATCGTTTGCTGCGGCTATGTTATTGGGGAATGAATCTGGCGAGGTTGCATTTTCTGAACTATTATCGCCATAACCATCGCCATCTGAATCTGCCCATTGAGTGGCATCATCTGGCCAAATATCAGCGCCTAATGATTCATTCCAAAGTGAAGTTGGATCAGAGGCGCCATCACCATCACTATCTTGACAACCCAATCTATCGATAAAAGATGTACCGTAATCAAATTTACATGCATCTCCTCCTATGAAATCAGAGGAGTTGTCGCCATATCCGTCACCATCATAATCAGCGTATTGTTTGGAGTCAAACGGAAATAGGTCGCCTGGCGGAGCATTCTCATCATACCATGTATCACAACAATCGGGACCATGATTATCACCATATGAATCCCCATCCGAATCAAATGCTTGTTTCCAATTATCGCTAAATATGTCGCCAAATGGATAGAGTGAATTCCAATCTACCCACCCATCTTGGTCAAAGTCAGAACATCCAAATCGACCAAGCCATGAAACCCCATACGCGGTATTACAATCATCTGTAATATCGTCATAACCGTCATTGTCTGCATCAAAACAACCCAGAACTAAGATATGAGACGTGCCTGATTGAGTTGGGCAATCATCATACAGCGGTGCGTTTTCATTATCACCAAACCCGTCATTATCTTGGTCAGACCATTGATTTGGGGCGTTGTCTAGTTCGTCAATTGCATCGAATATGTGGTCATTGTCTGTGTCTGGATGTAGTTGAATCATTGTAAGGTAATTGTTTGCTGAAGATTTAACGAATATGGATATAATTCCTCCAATGCTTGATGTGGTAAAACCATCATCTGAGATTATATTTTCTAGCATCGATTGATGCCATGGAGCATCAACGCTCCTGCTATCAGATAATGTCATCGAACTCCAATACAGTTTGTCTGAATTGTGATTCTTGGAGACAACGACAAGGTGGTCATTGTCATCAATAAGTTCGAAGCTATTTGTATCATCAGCAAGTGAGTCAGCGATGACTTGCCAAGTTCCTGAGACTTTGACATAAACTGAATTGATATCGCTGTTAACTACAATCAATGGAGTACTGCCACTTACAGTTTGGATAGAGTTTGCTGAATTTGCCATCTGAGGTTGTGGCAATAAGGCTGAATTCCAAGAATTAGTGTTATTGGCTTTCTCATATACAATAAGGCTGCCACTCGATGTATATGCCACTAAAGTTAAGTCGTTATTATCCTCTTTAATCAAAGATAGATTGGTATTTTGGTCTGATTCGACTGCTACAAATTCAGCAACTAACGAGGAAGCATCAACAGTGATAACCGAGAGGTTATTGTAAGAACCGTCATCTATCATTGTAGAAATTACTAAATTATCGTCATAATCTATCAAACAAGAAAAAGATTGGGCGTTTACATTCCCTGACAAGGTGAGATTACTGATTGACCATGAATTATTGTGAGTTGCAACATTTAGCTCTTTAGTAACACTATCAATGTAGACTATAACTGGACTTCCAGAATTATTTACCAATAGCGAAATTGGTGATGACACATTTGCATTCGTGGCAACAACTTGTTCATTCCAGCCCTGTTCTGTTAATTCATTTAGATAAATGGTGTTCAATCCTGGAGAATAATAAGCGAGATATTGCTCACCGGATAAACCATTTATTGAGGATAAATACATGACATCATTGGCAGTGAGAACAATCTCTGATTCCACTGGCGTGAAACCGGTGTAAGTTTTGAGTTTCAAATCTGCTTGATGATACATTATGTAAGGAGATCCTGAAGATGATAATTCAAAATTCGTCGTCCCTTGAATTAGCGATTGAGACTCAGTAATGTCTTGTATCGTCCAGAAAACGGATTGTGCATTCGATTCAAGTGATACCATCTGTGTATGGGTAGACATATCTGTTGTATTTTGTAAATCTATCACAACACGCGGATTGCCTGCTGAGGAAGATTGTATTTTTCCGTCAATTGATTCGCCTGACAAGGAAATCTCAGTTACTTCAAACAATTTTCGAGTATAGGAAACAAGAGTTAGTACTTCATTACCATTTTCATCGACATTTTCTGAATTAAAGGTATATTCTAACAATCCGTCGCCGTCTGAATCGCCTGGGTTAGATATTGCCCGACCAAAATCAGTGAAACCGCTTGCTACGAGGTAAGTTGAGCCGTCAATCGTATCTGATGAGCCTAAAATCAACTCAACTTTTCCTTGGTTAAAGCCACTTTTTCTGGTAATTAGTAAGTCATTAAATCCGTCGGAATTTGTATCCCCGGCGCTAGCGAAATTTAGTCCAAGCAGATCATTTGCATTACCCTTCAGTCTAATATCAGGCTGGATTCCTAAACCACCAGAATTGCCATAGAATACCCAAACATCACCGCTATTGAACGGTGCCGTCGTATTGTAAGGCTCAGAAATAAATAACTCATCATATCCGTCATTATTCAAATCATTGATTATTTCAACGTTGTACCCAAATAGTGTGCCCGAGGAAATTGATTGATATGAGTCATCAGGGTTGGCATTAAAGCCTGAACTAGTTCCATATCTTATCTCAACCGAGGAGAAGCCCGAACTATCGATTAGTGTTCCAGTATTTCCAATAACTAAATCTTTCAGACCATCCCCGTTTAAATCTCCATCAGCCGAAACAGAATGCCCGAAATTACTTCCTTGAAGCAGTTGGTCTGGACTGTTCATCTTCACCCAAGTGTTACTAACTGCATTGCCAAAGAACAACTCAACTTTACCTGTATCCGATGATTGTTGGTAGTCAATCGAACAGATCAATATTTCGTCATATCCATCCATGTTTAGGTCGTCTACTGTTTCTAAGCAGTAACCGTATTTATCACCTTGAGCAACAGGGTTTGAGATACCAGCGACCTGCTCGAGTGTTTCAGAGAGACCAGTTTGAGAGCCGAAGGCAAATTGTACCAATCCGTCATTATTGCTCGAACCCGGAGAGCCAATCGCTAAATCATTAATGCCATCTCCATTGTAATCACCAAATGACAAGCCCTTCCCAAGCATTGCTAAATCTGAATCGCCTTCCCAAGTAAGATTTGGAACTGAAGAGAAACCGAATTGTGAACTGTAATGAACCGACACTCTGCCATTGTTGGTTAACGATTGAGTAGAAGAGTCTGGCTCTGAATAAATTATGTCGTCTAAGCCATCAGAGTTGAAATCGGCAAAGATTATTTCGCCTGAGTTCGTACCACTGAGGTCGCTGCTGAGTGAAAATTTGGGGTTTGCACCAATTTGATTTTTCTGATTGGCAAGGGAGCGCTCGATGCTAAGAATAGTATGATTTTCGATTAGTTCCGATGTGAATAATTGAAGCAGATCTGAATCGTCAAGCGTCATTCCAACATCAGAATGTAAACTCAACGAATTAGCAACTATTTGTTCACTTTGTAATCCTTCAGAAATTGTTGTCAAGATAGCCTGATTTGATTTGGTGTAAAGCAGGTATACTACACCACTCGAAGTTATTTCTAACTCGAAATCTTCACCAACAGGCCCCTCTTCCAACAACCCAGTTTCCCAAAACGCACCGGTGTAATTAACTCGGTGTAATTCTCCGTCATCATTTCTAAATACGCCCCATTCAAAATAATCAGGAGTAATATCCAACTCAAGATTTGTCACATTTACCTCTTCAAGAATGGTTCTTGTATGCCAGTCATCACCGTTGGTGTATAGAGATGATGCGTAAGCAATCTGTCCCGCCTTGAGATCTGAACCATTGGTGTATAGCATGCTTGCTCTCCCGTTGTCTTTGACTGCTATCGCACAATCGTAAGTTGTAACTCCTTCATTTTGCCCAAGAATTTCATCAACCTCCATTGACTTAGTTTGATCATTAATATCAGACCAATAATAGTGAACTGAACCCTCATGGTTGACCCAACAAGCATTGAGCTCTTGTTGGTTTGATATTGTTACATCAGAGATAACAGCAGTTCCCGCACTAGAATGCTGTAGAGTATCCATACTGTAAATATCAAGTTCAGACTCATAACGTACTAAACCTTGAGCAGTGTCATCAAAATCTATGTATTCTCCGGATAAATCTACACCAAATTCTAAATCAAAATCAGTTAACGACTGGGAGTTATATTCAGCGTTCAATTCTTCTAAAACGCCAGTGCTTTGTTCATCATTTGATTGTAGATTGACGGCAAAAACTTGCAAAATAAGCAAGAAAACAATCATTATCGCCCACAGCGAGTTTTTGGATATGTTACCACTCGCCACAACTATCGGAGTTGTTGATGGTTGAAAACCATTGTCTATGAAATCCCATGACCCCCTACGGGGGTCAAATCAAAAAATCTACGCATGATTGACAAACCGAGACAGTTTGGGTAAATCATGACAAACATCTTGATTATTGGCAATGCTCGTGATGAAAAACTGTCTAAATGGAATTCTTTGATTGAAAATTCTGATATCATTATTGCCTGTGACGGTGCGATAAATCGATGCATTGAGCAACAAATCAATGTGGATTATTTAATCGGAGACATGGATAGTATAACTCAAGAAATTCTAGAACAGGTTAAGTTTAGTAATGTAGAGATTGTTGAAATCCAGGAACAAAATAACAACGACTTAACCAAAGCAATAATATTCTCACAACGATTTGAACCTAAAGCTGTCAATATAATCGGTGTTGATGGTGGAAATTCCGACCACCAATTCTGTAACTACATGTCGTTAATTGAATGTAACAGCAACGCAAAGATACATCTTGAAGATTGTACGGTCTGTGCAGTACATCAAAGTGAAATAAAATACTTCTCTGTAGAAATTGGAACTTTGTTTTCCGTGTTTAGTATTGGCACCTCTTCAGGTGTTAATTTAACTGGTGCGAAATGGGAATTAGAGAGTTCAACATTAACCCCAAGTTCAAACGGACTACACAATATCGCAACTAATGAGAGGATTGGTTTATCCTGTGAGAGCGGCAATTTACTACTGTTTGTTAACCGCTGAATCAGGCATATGTTGCCTAATGAATGAAGAATAGTCTGAAACACCGTCCCAATCCTTTGCTAATTCATCAACTCTCGCCAATTCTAGTGTTTTCTCCATGCCCCCCCAATCTTCGATGAGACCTAACTTAAATGCAGCTTTCGGAGTATACCCTGGCAGAAAATTCCGCCAAATGAATGGTATTCTTCCTGGAGTGATTTTGTTAACCACTTTTACTATTGAAGTATTACAGGTAGTCAATAGTGAATGATACCATTCAGCGTTTTCACTCAATTGGTTCATCTTTTGGGCAATCGCAAGCAATAGTTGTCTATCCTTGCCCGGGGGAGTTACCGCTCTAAACAGATAATCTCGATTACCTCTAGCATTAGTTCTCAAACCGAGAAGGTCTCGCTCATAACCTATCAACAAATACAGTTCATAAGAGCGCCACAAACCCTTCCATGGATGATAACGTTCGCCCTTCACCCTTCTTGCTTCGAAAGATATCGAGATACATCTTCCGTCATTGAATTCAATGCTCAGAAAAGTATGTGCTAAGCCATGGATCTTGTGAAAATGGTCGACAATAAACCACACATCTTTTATTTCTCGCAAATCAAATTTTACATCATCATCCCAAACTTCATCACGGTCCCTGGTTGTTCGCCAAGTAAAGTTTCTAATTTTAGTGAATGTTATGTAATCTCCATCGATGACTGCTTTAGATTGATACTCACAATCGGTATTCCAATCTGAATCAGTGCTTGGAAGCCTAGGCCTTATTCTGGTGAACCAGACATAGTATAGTCTAATTGCGACAACCGTGATGATTATGGCGATTATTCCCAAAGCCAACTCTAGGAAGGATAGGTTACCAATATCCAGAGGTTTCACCACCTAACCCAGATTCGTAATTCATTATCCCACCAATCGTGATTACCATCTGGGTGCTGACGCCATAAAACACCATCATCATCTGTGGTAGTGGGTAGGCCTTCTGGATCTGGGCTACCATCTGGTAAAATCATTGGACTTGGCCCCAAATCACGCATGGGCAATTCTTCTTCTACGTCTTTGACTCTAACCAGAACTAGATATGATAACACTACAACAACCAAACCAAGTACTCCAATTGAAATCCAACCAACTGACTCGGTTTCAGTATCGTCACCGTAAGATCTCGATGGAGCTACTTCCTTCTGCTCTTCGGTCAAATCTGCTCCGGGAAGCCTAACCAGATTTATTCCCTCGATAGCACTAATCAGCTCATTGTTGATTACTTCCAATGACACAAGATGGACTCCAGCAGGGAGTGTTGAACAATCAAACTCCTCTCCGATGTTACCTTCAATCTGCGAACCTTGAATGCGCCAAATCATCTGGAATGTGCTGAAATCCAATTCTTCATCTAATGGTTTTAGCATCACTTTACATTCAGTATCAGTGGCATTTCCGTTCCCATTAACCATTAGAGTAAAATCCGGCGCAGGACGATTGTGAATTGTTAGATTCAACCAATCTTCAGTGGCCTGTCCAAGGTCATTACGATATGCTTCCTTGAGCATGTAATCACCAGCTGGCCAGTGCGAACAATCCAAGGCATTTTGTGAATCAAGAACCGTAAACGGGGCACCTGAGAAGGTCCTCACCCCAGATGCACCGTAGCGAGGCCCTGTCTCATCGGAGAAAATTCTCGAAATGGTACATTCATCGCCTGTTTCAATGTGTTGCGGAGCATTTAGTGCCAAAATAATTGATGGTGTTTGTAAAGCTGGTCTTAGAACGTATGTTGGTAATGGAATAGTCGTAATTATGTTACCATCTTGATCGACCAATTGTAACCTAAGTTCATGCTCACCTGACGCCCAAGCATCGTAAGTTAAACTCGCATTAGACTGGCCGCTGAAGGTAAATTGCAATATTTCAGTCACCTCACGGTCTTTATATTCACCAATCAACCTAAGTTCGAGGTTCGTGCTCTCTTGGTCTGAATTTAACACGACAACCACTCTAATCGCATCGTTTTCCCCGTCTTGATTAGTATCGAGCGTATCATTTCTCAGAGCGATAAGCGACAAACCTGCTTCAGCTAAGGGGTCTTCCTCGCCTTCTTCAGCGGCTGCATTGTATGAATATTCAGACAAAGCGATTATTGAAGCCAAAATCACAAACACTGTGAACCATGAAAACAACCTATGGTTATTCAACTGACTCACCTCCCAAATAATCATCATTTGGTATTTCTTCACTTACCGGTATCGGTGGGAGTTCGTCGATAGGAATCATCGCCGATGACTCTTGTTGCTCCAAATTTGCATTGAAATCAACGTGTTCCTTCTCGTCGAATAATTGCTCTTGTGTTGACAACTCATCCTCTTCGCGGCCCATTTTTACCACTAGTGCGATTGAAGCACCTAAAATGAATCCTAAACCGATGATAAGATAAGTTAACCAAGAGGCTGCTGGATCTTCACCCATTATTGCGATTGCTGATTTTAGTGTACCATATTCATTAGACCAACCATCGCCATTATTATCAGGGCATCCTTGCAAATCTCTAGTTGAATCACCTGCTTCATTAGGACAGTCATCTCTCATAGCGCCAAGACTCACATCACCATAGCCATCACCATCGGTGTCTCTCCATTGTAATGCTTCGTTAGGGAAAGAATCTGCTAAGCCAAATGGATGGGCTTTCCAGGTTTCGGTTGGGTCTGACCAGCCATCACCATCGGTATCCCTACAGCCTAATCTATCCATTAGTGAAGTACCTCTAACCTCCGGACAAGCATCTCCTTGGTTGCCATCTGCAGCATCACCAAATCCATCTCCATCAGTATCACGCCACTGAGTAGGTTCATGGATAAACGAGTCTCCTAAATCGGACCATCCATCGCCGTCAGTGTCTATGCAACCCCATCTGTCACCGCCCTCGGCTGGGCCGACTGAGGTACCAGCACTATCCGGGCAAACATCTGCAGTGGTGCCTAATGGATTGTCACCTCTTCCATCACCATCACGGTCATGCCATTGGGTTGGGTCTTGTGGCCATGCATCACCATTACCGCCTGGGCTAGCCAGCCAGTTTGCTGTTGAATCAGACCAGCCATCACCATCGGCATCAGGACAACCCCATCTGTCAAAGGTAGAATATCCAACAGTTGTTTTACAGCTATCCCCTCGATATGATGGGCGCCATGTTTGGCCATCAAAATACTCGATATTGTCGCCGAAGCCATCAGAATCTGTATCATGCCATTGACTGGCTTCATCTGGGAACGCATCGGCAAATCCATCAGGATGAGCAATCCAACCTTCCGTTGGGTTAGAATATCCATCTTTGTCAGTATCCCTACATCCAAGTCTGTCTAACCTAGAAATCCACCCGGATTCCACTTCCTCGGGGGTTGAATAAACACATACATCACCCTCAAAGCCTGTTTGATTATCGCCAAAACCATCCCCATCGGTGTCTCTGTACTGTGAAGGTATCAATGGGAAATCGTCTATCTGAGATGCCCCATAGGTTTGGTTATCACCCCAGCCATCGTCGTCAGTGTCGCGCCATTGTGTTGGATTTTCGGGAAAATCATCGATTCTTGCAGCACCAAAGGATTGATTGTCACCCCAACCATCCCTATCGGTGTCAAGCCATTGAGTTGGCTCCAATGGAAATGCATCAGAGCCATTATCTATTGTCCAATTTTCATCACCATCTGAATAGGTATCACTATCGGTATCTGGGCAACCAAATCGGTCAGAAGAAGATGTGCCGGTAATAAACGGACAAGCGTCTGGTGTACTAGCAACTTCTAGCCATTGCCCAATGCCCCATGCAATGTGTGTCGCATTCCATGTCGGATCATCCCAGTTATCGCCGTAACCATCAGCATCTGTATCAGTCCATTGTGTGTTATCTGACGGGAATGCGTCAGCAAGTCCTACAGGGTGAGCATACCACTCACTGATTCCAAACAAGCCGCCTGGATCTGGATTGGAAAAACCATCACCATCGGTATCCAAGCAACCATATCTGTCATTGTACGATTGTCCAGAATTGTATGGACAAAAATCTCCTTGGTAGCCGTCTATATTATCGCCAAAGCCATCATTATCTGTATCTTGCCACTGAGATTGTTCGTAAGGGAAAGCATCTGCACCATTATTTGGACCCCAGCCTTGTTCTGGGTCTGAATAGCCATCAGAATCTGAATCAATACAGCCTTTCCTGTCGTAAGCAGAGGTGCCCGGAGTATTATCGCATGAATCCTCTGTGTCGATGTAGCCATCTTCGTCAGTGTCTCTATCATTAGAATCTATTGACAACAACAGTGTATAGTCAACCCCGTCATTACACCAGGAATCTTTGCCTCTAACCTTGATGTAAATCCAATCTGCAGTTGACATTGTAGTGCTAAGAACGCCATTGGCATTATCATCACTTCGGGATATTGAATTGATTTGACCACCTGCAGAGTCATGTATTGAAAAATCGGCTTCCCAACCGTCGTCAATACACAGCCAATTCCCGTTATTCATACTGCCAGAGAATGAGATTTGTACTTGGTCTCCTTTGTAGGCATATGCTTTCCACCAATCTGTTTGGTCGGTAGGTGAACAACCGTCATCATAGCACACATAGCCATTTACTGATTGTCCCTCAATCAAGTTGTTCGCACTTTGCAAATTGTCATCGGCCGATGAATTTGGTACAAAGGCCACCAAAAGCGCGACCAAAGCCACAACCATGAATCGCTGCGCGACCATGTTGGCCAATCAGCATATCATCTATGAAGTAGTTGCATGTAATAGTCAGTCTAGATTTTTGAAGACCAACAAATTATTTGATAATTGATTCATAAACGGCGATAAAATCATTGGCATTTTGCTCATAAGTATATTTTGATAAAACCAATTCTCTACCTTTACTTGCCATTAATGCTCGTGCACTAGAATCATCTAGAATGTCATTGACCGTTTTTGCCAAATCTCTTGCATTGCCCATCTCAAACAACCTGCCAACTGATGTATCAACCATTTCAGTTAATGGCGGCATATCGACTGTCACTATTGGAGTTCCGCTTGACATAGACTCGAGTGGAATCAAACCTTGTCCTTCGTAATATGAAGGATAGATAACCAAATCTGCGCTTCTAAAGTGCTGTGCTAAATCATCAAATGACATGCCACTATTGATGAAAACTGAATCACTTATTGAGAGTTTTTTTGCCACTTTCGATAATTTACGTTTCATGTGTCCACGGCCGATTATCACCAGTTTTGCACCTGGATGTTTGGCAAGAATGTCGGGCATCGCTCTAAGCAAAGTCATGTAGCCCTTTCTAGCAACAAGTCTACCAACAGCTAGCAACATTGGTGTTTCTGTACTTACATCGTGACTCAGGGCTTTTTCATCAGCACAGTCATACTGCTGTCGAATCAACTCATGCTGTAACTGTTCTTCCTCATCATCGATGTTTGCCGGACGGAAAATTTTGTGATCACATCCCCAAAGCAAGACTTTAGCGTTGTACTGCATGTTTGGTGCGTACCACTGGGCAAATTCATCCAGTGTAGATTCTGAAATTGCCACACTAATCGAAGTGTTTAGCAAACCTGATTTCTCGTATCTAGAATACCATTTTGCAGTCAATCTAATCGCTAGGTCGTTTGGATTAAGCCATATTGCTGATTCTCCTGCTTTGGCTGCGCGCAGTATGCCCTCTTTCTCACCAAGCCAAGAACCGTTCAAAGAACAGCAAACAGGAGCGATATTTTGCTCCATGAACTGAAATTCCTTGGCAGTAAATGAAGCGAGTGGAAGAAGAATGTGGATTACATCAAAAGGTTCTTCTTGATGCAATCTTTTCATAACCTTGAGAGCGTTTTTGGCATAAGAGCGAGTAAATGTCATGGGTAACTTTAGCCAAGGCACCTCAACAACTGTAACACCAGATTGAGCAGGAGCCCTACCCTCATGAGAACGAGTGATTACTGTTACTTGATGGCCAAATGACGCCAGGTGCCCAGCTAAGTGGAATACTACAGAACCGATGCCACCCCACCGAGGCGGATATTCACCAGCCACCATAGCAATGTGCATCAAGTGGGCGAAGAGAGTCGTGCGTTTCAATTTTGACCAATTATGGCTGAATAAACAAGTGAATTATTCAGCCAATGACTTCAAAGCAGAATATCATCACGGAGGTCTATGGGGGATAAACTTCCGGTAAGTGTCACCATAATCCTTCCAACAAGGAATGAAGAAGAAGCAATAGAGCCCACTATTGATTCGATTCCAACTGGTTGGTGTAAAAAACTGGAAATCCTAATTGTTGATGGTAACTCAACAGACAAGACTCGTGAGTTGGCACTGAAAAAAGGGGCCAGAGTCCACTTAGAAGACAGGAGAGGTTATGGTCGAGCATACCGTACTGGATTTGATATCGCAAGCCATGAAATAATCGTCACAATGGATGCTGATTGTACATATCCTGCTGAATTAGTGCCTAAACTTGTTAAAAAATTACTCGATGACGATTTACAATTCATAACCTGTGACAGATTATCTCTAGCCGAAGATGGCTCTATGTCCGGAATTCATGGTTTCGGCAATTGGGCCTTGTCATTTACTGCAAGACTACTATTTGGCTACGGAATAAAAGATTCACAATCCGGCATGTGGGTATTTAGAAAATCTATCTTCGATGACCACAAGATGCGTCCAACCAATGATGGAATGCCACTTTCAGAAGAAATTAAGATCCTAGCAAGAAAGCATATTGGAAAATCAAAAGCAATCGAGATATCTGTTCCGTACAGGCCTAGGGTAGGTGATGCTGAAATTCACACCTGGGGAGACGGTTGGAAAAATTTTAAATTCTTATTTGCTAAGAGAATTGGACTAAATAGAACCAGAACTCCGTGGGGTTCTCGAGATAGTAACCCTGACTCTACCAACAAAAATCTGCCCGAGCAGTAATCAGTTTAGGCCTTCTTCTTGCTCTAATTGAGACCATAAGTCATTGACAACTTCTTTTGTTCCATCTACTGATTCAACACCTAGTTCTGGATATTGTTTGGTTGGTTTAGGCTCGCTCAATGTATCCCAAGATTCGATTAATTCATCTTCAAATCGCCTCCTTCGTACTTTGGCCATTATTACACTAGAAAGGATCAGCAGTAAAACAACCGAAGCACCACCAATAATCAACGATAAGTTTGTACTTGATTGTTCTGCTTCATTTACGACTATTGTCCTTGACACTTGACTAATCGTTGCTGAATCTCCAACTCCATCCGTAGCAACTATCCTCAAACTTGGTCTGCCGGCATCTTCAGGATTAATCTCTATTGAACCCTCCCAAATATTGTCGCCATCAAGATCTTGTAAAACAAAATTCCACACTTGTAAACCAAATACAATTGTTCCTCGTACATCTTGAGTGGTTCCATCCGGGTCTGATAACTCAACACTTACATCAACCGTAACAAGAACACCGGCAGTAAGTTCGGTCGGTGTCACAGTTAGTGAATTAGGGTCAAGTACTGGATTGGTATTTTCAACCCTGATATTGCGAGTATCTGTTTCAATATTTTGCAAACTATCCCGAACCGTCAACTTGACTAAGTATTCGCCAGGCTGTAATGATAATTGCTCTGTACTTGAGCTGCTTGTGTGTACTACTATTCCACTAGATTTGTCCGTAATTTCCCACTGCCTAAATACAATATCAAAATCCGCATCTGTCGATTCCTCTTCTAGCATTATCTCTTCTCCACCCAAAAATGATTGGCCTTCTGCTGGGCTGACAATTATTGCGCTTGGTGGCGATGGTATGACAAGTAAATCAATGATTTCAATACGCTGCATCCCATCTGAATCTGTTAAAACTATCGAAATCTCATGTTCACCTGCTTGAAGTTGCGAGATATGGGTTTGAGTCGGGTCTGCATTTAGCAAAATTGCCTCGGTTTGTAAATCAGAAAATATCGACATGGTAAAATCGTCTCCATCATAATCAACAGATTCTACAGCATTCCAAAAGATGTACTCAGAGGATAAATAAGTTAGTGATGTATCTGGGGTCGCCAGAGATAAAACCGGAGCAGATTTTGATATTTCAACTGTGGTTGTATCCGTCACAGGAGGGTTAATTCCGTCATCGATTTCTAGCGTTAAGTTGTGTAACCCACTGCTCAATCTCGAGGTGTAATAAAGGCCCTCTTGATTTGTTGATGATAGTCTTCCATCTTTATCGCTAGTCCAAGACACTTGTAAAAATTCAGAACCCAGAGCAGGTTCATTGATCGAACAATGCCAAAAACCAACAGTATTGAATGAAGAACATACTGAATCAAAATCACCTGAACCGTTGGCAGATAAAATCACCATTTCAGATGAATCATAATCGTCGATAATTGTCGGAGATTTGATGTCTACTATCGGGGCAGAATTAAGCACTGAAATCAAGATTGATGACGTTTTGATTGTATCTGCATGTTCCAAAGCGTCATCGGTAACTCTCATCTCAATTGTGTGAATTCCCCTTGAAAGATAACCTTGCCAAACATTGCCTGAGGGTTGGTCTGACCATTGTAAAACACCGTCAAGGCTAGAATAAAATTCAATTTCCAAATTATCTCCTTCAGGGTCAACTGTTTGAGAACCATCCAATGTCACAGAATTTTGACTGTAGTTCTCGGCTCTAATGATTTCAAAAATAGGGTCTGGAATTTCGTTAAACAATATGACATCATATGAAAGAACTACAGTTGGATTAACTCCATCATCGACATTCACTGATAAACTGAAACTATCCGAAGGTGGTGCTGGATTATTTGTTGATGAAGTTAGCGGGAAGGTGTATTGAATTAACTCAGCACAAGATAGTTGTGAGCCTGACTGTTCGGGATATTCGAGCCCGTATGAAGTACTAATCCAACAGTTGAGCGTGTCTCCTTCAGGGTCATAAGTACCTGACAGATTCACATCTAATGTACCTGTTTTGGGCATAACTAATTCGTTGAATGAATTTAATCCGGGGGTAAAATCGACGAAAACAACTGGGTCGAAATTTGACAACTCGACGGTTCTAGATTGTTGAACACAATTGTCCTTATCATCACACAATTTAGCTGTAATAACATGCACGCCATCACTTAGCGATTGCCCAGCAAGTCCTTGATTTACCACAAAACTGGCCTGTGTCCCAATTACTCCATCGATAGATGAGGTCCATTCCCAAATCAATGCATCGTCGTCAAGATCCCAAGAGCGTGAAGCATTGAATTCTACCTCGAAAGAACTTGGGAATACACTGGAATCTTCTGGACTGTCCCAATACAAAAATGGTGGTTGGTTATCAAGTGGTAATAGACAATAAACAATTTTGTCGCCATCTAATTGAATTGAACTACTGTTTGATTGTCCATCATAAGAACATGTAGTGGTTACAGTTGAAAATGAGGATGGGCCAGTATTTGTCCATCTTTGTCCGATAAAATCAGCAAATGTAACAAAACCATCTTGATTGGTATTTTCTTGAGCATTAGGTTCAAACTGGTCAAAACTGATTTGCACTGGTGCATCTGGAATTCCGTTTGAGTTGTTATTTTGAACCCAAACAGAGACATCCCAAGCAACATCAATCTCTCCAGAGGGTGCGATAATCGCATCTGATAAAGCAATTTGATTGGGTTGATGAAGGTGAAGTTTGGAAAAAGAATCGAGGTTAATGATGGTAGATTGGCCTAAATCGGTTAATCCACTCCAGTTCACATTACTATCTTGCAAAGTTATTGTACCACTACATTCAGGAGTTATCGTATTGTCAGTACCGGTCAACGATTCGTGTTCTGTTAGAAGTAAACAAGTTGTACCTGATAATTGAGCGCGGCTTAGTGAGGATGGATAATCACCGTTGTTATTGCCGTTCCAGATTATTCCTGTATGGTTTCCTTGTAGTGAAATTAAATCAATATTTGCTGCTGCTCGATTGATTCTCAGCGCAGGACCTGAGTCCGTACCCGAGCGTTCAGTATCAACAACGACATTATGCATATTTACTTGCCCGCCTTGTTGACCAATGTTTAGCCCACTATTGTCAATCGATATCGGGTCGTATGCGGGAGCATTATTTTGCACTGTAAGATGATTGAGCCACAAATCTACAGAGTCTTTCACCATTACTCCGATACCAGCTGACTGTGAGACTGAACAATAATTACAAGTAACATCTCCTGAATTAGTCTCGATATCATTTGATTTCTCAAACAATAATCCTGCTTGTTCAACATCTGTCAATCCGAGATTTCCATTACCAACAGCGGTTAAATTTGTCAGTGTTACATACCTTGAATCATAAACATGGGCTCCAGATTGACCATTATCTGTTAGGTGTAGTCCATCAACAATCAGTGTTGATGAATCGATATACAAACCGTCTTCCGAGTTATTGTGCAAAAACCAATTTGAACCCTGCATAGCACCTCCTGATGTTGCAGAGATACCTGGTCCAGGGGAGCCTGTAATTTCAAGCCCATCGAAATTTGGCGCGAAAAATGAAGACCTTATCGCTAGACCTGCCTCATGAGCTCCTTGCCCTGGATCGCCAGAATTAACAATTTTCAAATTTCGAAATGTTGTTGATGAATCCACAAAATAGAGTCTCAGTCCTGTGGTGGTTGAGTCCTCGATCAAAGTGTTCTCGAACCATGCTCCTGTCGCATTAATTTCAATTGCAGCAAAGCCAATGCCAGAGGTTTTAGCATTGGGGCCGCCTGTACCACTTACAACTGTATTAGTGAAATCGGCGGTTTCATAGTTAGTGAAATTTGTATGGTTTGCCTTGTCGACATATATCCCTCTATACATTGAATTTGTAACCAGACAATCTCTAACGACCGCTCTTGTATTACCACCGTCATCGATATGACGAATCAATATACCATAATCGGATTTATCTACCGAGACATTAGTAATCAGTGGCCGACTATCTTCAACCCAAACTCCCGCAGATATCGCCGAAGCACCCTCAGCAGTTACGTTATCAATGGTTAGTTGACGATAAATTCCTCCGGAATCGCCCCATATATTGAGGCCTCTTATCCTCAAATCAGTTAGTGTTGCACGCTCCACAATTGGCGATGATCCTGCCCCGACCGACAAGCCTATTCCATACCTCCAATCACTGTAAGTGAATCCTCTTCCAGATTGATCGACTATCAAGTCGCTAATAATTGGGTTTGCACCGGAGAAGAGGTCAATACCAACTCTCGAAGGATTATTGATTGTGATATTGTTCAAAACTGGATTTGAGCCATAAATTGTAACTCCGTACATTGAATTATCAATTGATAAATTATCAATTATTGAGCCTCTACCAAAAGAAGACTGATTGAATTGTATCCCATAGTGTAGCCCTGAACCGTCTTGATCAATAATTACTGGACAAGTTAAATCACCTTCAATCGAAAGTCGACCCTCAACGAAGATTCGTGCGGTATTTGGCAGTTTTACTAGTGTACACGGCGCGATAACCAATTCATCTGAGATGTTTATTGTGTAGGAGCCGGTCAATTCAACTACGCCACTCCAAGTTGTTTGAGATTTCACTGATGAGGTTGAAATATCACTATACTTCATTTGATTATCGTTGCTCATTGGCAAACTTGTCATAGGCAATGCAAGCATTATTATGGACATCAACAAGCAGGGAAAAAACGACTTTGCCCTGTTATCCATAGTAACGGGTTAATCGATTATGCTTTTCAATGGTTCGTCTCATTGAGCAAAACTTGTTTCTAACAACATAACAGCAAGCAATAAGAAACGAGGGCTCTTGGAAGGGTTCATGCCTGAGGCATTTGTCCTGTTCAAAACATTACCAGCAAGGGAACGCGAGGTATATCAAACGCTCAGCAATCACCATTCAGTTGTCGAGGTTCATGCATTGTATGGCGAGTATGACTTACTTGTGAGAGTAAGTTCTGAAGATTCGAAGAAACTTTCTGGGATGTTGATGAGTGATTTTAGGCAAATCGACGGTGTTAAAGATACACAGACAATGATTGCTGTAGAGTATTAGGTGATAAAATGGCAATAGGATTCGTACTGATTACTACAGAACCGGGGCAAGAAAAGCACGTTAGAGGTAGATTAGAAGAAATTGAATTAGTTACTGCCGGGTGGATGTTATTTGGTGAATATGACTTGATTGCTAGAGTTCAGGCTGAAGATGAATATGACCTAACACGTTGTATTGTTGAAGAAATAAGACCAATGAATGGAATTGTAGATACAAAAACCTTGATTGGAGCAGAACTTTAAAATTGGGTATGAAATAATTTCTCTAACTCGATACTGGCGTTTATACAACCAGCCTCTCGGTATCTTACGAGCGCTTCTCGCAACGACGACTTAGCGGAATTTGGATGGATTTTTGAGTGTAATAACCACCATCTTGCTGAATATCGGATAGTGGTATTTGTCCGAGAAAATCCTTCAGGTTTCGTCAACTGAGCGAATCTAGTTTTTGCAAGTTCAGGATTTTCCTCAATTAAGAGTTCGATAAACCTCAATCTTAACGAATCTGCCATGAGTGTGTTTTCAATCATGAGACAATTTGCGTCAACTAATGTTCCGACCTCTTCAATAACCATCGATTGGGAGAGATACTTGGCAATTACTTCTTTGGTTCTTAAGTTGAGAATAATTGTATCATCAATTGAACCTACTCCAATCAGCGATTGTATTATGTTATCACCCAGTACAAAGTCAAAGTCTGCCATGGCAATGGAATGTTTGAGCATCGACATAGCCACAATTATCGATTGGCGCCCATGATGAATATCTTTTAGCTTAATTTGCTTAAAGTAGTGCTCCACTTTATTCCTAGATTCTTCATTTATTGGCGCAGATGGTAATCTGTCTTCTAAAACTTGGCTTGCAAGAGAAATTAGTAGTCTAGCTCCTTCTAGAGGTGATTTTTGTTTGAGCAATTCACCTAATTCCGACTCATAGCGTGCAACTCTGCCTTCTATTTGCGCTAGAATAAATTCCATCTCTATTAACTGATCACCAGTATGTGATGATAAATTATTACGAATTATGGACGGTTCAAATCTATGCGCAGCAATTTTTGATTCGAGATATCTTAACTCGCTATTTGTCTCATTTTCAATTAAAGAGTCGGCAACTATGGTTGCTAAAGCGGCTGAATCATGATTATTTAACGAGTTTATTTCTGTCGATAATTGAGTGATAAATTCAATCAAATTTGAACGAGATAAATGGTATAGATAACTCTCAAATGACCCATCTGTATTCTGGGATTTCCAGTGCTCAGCAAGAAATTTATGACCATCTTTTCTTTCATTTGGCGCCAAATTATTTCTTGTCACATTCCGAATTAAATGCTGCAGTTCGAACAAATTACCGTTATTCCAGCGAACTAAATTTTGTTCGTCTAACAAATCAATATCATCCACTGCTATAGAATTCTCTACAGTCATCATTTTCGGTTCTAAGGAGAGGCGAGAAATCACATGCTTTTGGTCATCCGAAAGAGCAGTTAAAACCACATTTTCAACATACTCAACTACATCCTTAGATGATTCAGGTGTTTCATGTTCGGGTTGATATAATTTTAATGCCAACGGATGATTGCCCAAACTGTTGACAACTTTTTCTCGTTCTGTCAATGGCAGGTGCTCACCAAGCATATTACAACATGATTCTAAATCTAACGCATCTAATTTGAAATTATCAAACTGCCCAAATAAATCCGAACTCTCTCTAGATAATAGGATAATTCGTATATTTTCTGTTTTAGTTAGTTTACTAACCAATTCTTGTACCTTTTCAATATGTCTCTCACTGATTAAATTTACATCATCAATTACCAACATTACTGCGCTTGATTCAATCATATGGCATATTGCATCAAGATCTTTTGGAACGGGTTTTTCTGGATACCATGAGGAGGCAATACTATGATAATCGGAAAAATACTCTGCTGCTGCCCATCGAATCTGAAATTTTCCCGCTAATTCTTGACATAAATTGAGAACAAATGCCGATTTTCCTATTCCCGGCATACCAGTTACCATCAGTGAATTTTTCAGTAGAATTTCTAAACATCGGACTGTTTCATCCTTTCGACCAAAAATTTCTGAGGCGTTTGGCGGGTTGCCGTAGATTTTGTACAGCCTCTCTTGCTTTGGCAATTGCATCTCACTCTCTGAGATTTGCGCTCTTCCGCTCCCAGTAATGTGGTATACTTGTCTACGCCTATTTCCGCCACCTATGACATGAGCCATACGTTTGGTAATCAAACCATCTTGCTCTAATTTGGTTAACGGTACATTAAGTGCCGAACGAACTACTCCAATACCTTCTGCAATACCTGGTAAGGAAATTTCACGGCTGACATCCCAAGACTTTTCCAAACTGTCCGGTTGTTTGCTTAACCAAGCAAGAATCCGAAGTTGGGCTTTAGAAACCATCTTTCCCAGTCTTCCGAGGCATTATGTATTATCAATTAGATTGGTTTTTGTTCAATCGAGATGGTTGCCCTTTTGAGTGCTGACCTTAAGGGCAAGACATGCCAGTCGGGTTAGAATCGGTAGATTTGCCGAAAAAACCCGGTGTTTATCTATTCAAAACTAAACAAGGTAGAGTATTGTATGTTGGTAAAGCGACGAAATTAAATGAACGAATCAGATCATATTTTTCTAACAACCCCGACCGTGCAATGATTCCTGAGTTAGTCCAGCGTTCTGATGATGTCGAGTGCATAGTAACCGCATCACCACATGAAGCGTTGATACTCGAAAGACAACTGATTAGAGAACATAAACCGAGATATAATTCAATGCTAAAAGATGACAAATCATTCCCTTACCTGGCAATTAGTTCTGATAATTTGCCTAGGATACTGTATACTAGAAGGCCACCTAAAAGTGCAGAAATCTGGGGTCCATTTCCGAATGCCGGGGCAGCTAAACAAGTCATGAAATTACTTAGACGTGAATTTGGCTTACGTGACGACAAAAATAACATCCCATTTGGTTATGTTGACCACGGTTCTGATGAAGATTACAAGCAAAGAATTAGCGCAGTTAGACAGATTCTCAATGGTAATGCTACGAAATTAATTGAAGATTTAACCATACAAATGGATGTCCATTCAGAAAAATTAGAGTACGAACAGGCTGCAAGAAAAAGGGATTTGATTAAAGCAATTAGGACCACAACTAGTCAACATATTGTGTCGAGTAAAGTATACAGAGACTGTGATACAATCGGTTTTGCTAGCGAAGGAGACCTAGCGGCAATTGTCGTTTTACATGCTGATGATGGGGTCGTGAAAGGGCAGGAATCATGGCAAATGATTCATCGAGGAGATATCGGTGAAACCGTTTCTATGTTCGTTGCAGATCATTACGCAAATCGGTGTCCGCCCAAATTATTGATAACTCCAACACCGCTGTTTGAGGGGGTTGAAGAATGGCTACAAACCCGTCGTGATTCAGCTGTCGAAGTTAGGAATCCATCACGGGGGGACTTCGTAACCTTACAACAATTAGCGGCTCAAAATGCTGAAATTCAACTTATCAGGTTTGTCAACAAAGCAAGTGGTTCTCTGGAAAAACGGGCCGCGGATGATGGAGCAAAATTACTGGGGATGGCCCAGTTAAACCACATCGTTTGCTTCGACATGGCACAAATACAAGGTGACCAAAGAGTCGGTGCAAGCGTGTGTTTCAAGGATGGTAGACCTTACAAAGATGAATATCGAAAATACACAGTAAAGGGTGAACAGTTAGATGATTTACGAATGATGCGAGAGGTTGTAGAAAGATGGATGAAGCGTCAGACTGAATGGCCAGATTTACTACTGCTTGATGGCGGTAAAACTCACTTAGACATGATGACTAAAATGATTGATAACTCTCAATTCTCCGGTAAGTTTGCTGTTGCGGCGTTGGCAAAGCGAGAAGAAACGATTTATCGAGTTGACAAAGAACCACTAATACTTGACCGACGAGGTAGAGTATTGATTCACGCAAGAGATGAAGCACATAGATTCGTAAACTCATTCCACCGCCAACGCCGAAGTAAGAACAAATTTTCCGACCCGCTAGAAAATGTACCAGGTTTAGGGGCAAAAAAATTCCAGACCTTAATCCGTCATTTTGGTGGCAGAAAAGAAATCTTACACGCTAGTGAAAAGGATATCAAAACAGTCCCCGGAATTGGGCCTGCATTAGCGAAACGCATTTTTGAAGCGATCAATAATTAATCGAACCGCTCATCGCCCAAATCAATCATCGGCGGTGGTGCATTATTCGAAAAATCCTCGAACTGCTGCAATTCTCCATGTAAACCCTCGCTTTTGAAGCCCTTTAAATCAGCAAATTCACTATCACCAATAGCAACTTTACTTGCTTGTTGAGAGTCTTGGGCTTTACGCTGCTTTTTCAGCCGTTTCTTCCTTCGGCGTCTACGGATAAATAACACTAGTAACAATACAACAAATGTTGGATAAACCCAAAACTGCATGAAGAGATAGAGCCAAGAGACTTGAATTCTGAATGATATAGTATCCTCAAATTCCCCATCTGGTATGTTGTAGGTTATTTTTTGTCGACCGTCCACTTCGGTTATTGTTAGATAACCACCTTCATCTTCAACATCCTCAATTGTTATTCCTCGAGGTAAAATAATCGAAACAGGTCCGTTGAGTGTTAAATCGTATTCCTCTGCAATCGATGTATTACCGTTGAACGAGATTGAGGTTGCATCACCATCTGGACTTGGATAAGTGATACCGCTACCAGAAACAAGTCCATTGGTTAGTGATGAGCCAACCAATTCTGCAGCGCTAACCATTGGATTGACAACTAATCCTCTAAATGCATTAGCGAAGAAATTCATTTCCAAACTACTAGCATTACCCTCCAGCAATTCGCCAATATTCCCGTCTAGTTCTAATTTGAACTCGACTTTAGGAATTTTCACGCTGAGAGTTATTGGTTCATCATCGCCAATGTCTTGATCAAGCCCCGTTAATCCATCGACTTTGGTTTTTATTTCAAAGCCACTCAAATCAACTGTGCCGAATGGAGAGTCTTCCTCATTAGGTAACTCAGCACCACTTTGATGAATAAAATCGGTAATCATTTCACCAACGTCAACAGAGAAATCAGTTAGGCCCTGTGGGGTAAAAATTAGTGATAGATTCTCCTCACATACGGAGTAGTCTTGTTCATCGCTGCAAATATTTCCAACATTGTCAAACGTTTTTGGTTCCGCCAATCTTCCTGCGATATCAAGCCCAACACGAACTAAATCAGAAGGTGCTGCTTCAAAATTTACCTTGGTTGAACCTGATTGGTTAATTTCTTCCAGTGGAACAATTACCCGATAAATCGAAACTTCAGCATCCAGAGCAAAATCCATCGATACAGATTGAGACCATTCATTAATTCTCAATGCTGAAACATCCAATTCGATTGCACTGCTAATACAGGTTCGCTGAACGGTGGTACAAACAACATTCATATCTTCATCTCTGATTTCATTACGCCAATCATAAGGATCTGTACCGGCTAGTGAGATTTCGATGTCTGAAGTTTCGCCGAGTGTCTTTTGCAGGATAATACTGTCCTCGCCGTCAATGGTTCTCACCCAGTTTGGCAGGACAATCTCTAATGTCAGTTCGGCAGGCGGTAAGTCTTCAGGTATTACCGAATCAAGAAAATCACCTGGCAGAACACTCTCGATTGAGATTCCACTGTTGAATAAATTTCTCAAATCACTTTCTTGAATTACCTCTACATATTCTAACAAATCTCCATCGTCAAAGTTATTCTTCAAAATATCTAGCAAACTTGCCGAAAACGGCTGACTAGTCGAGCGCAGATACACTGGATACTCATTAGTCATAGCAGAACTTCCACGTAGACAATAATGCAAATCTTGCCCTGGCGGAGCAACTTCGGTACAGCCTGTTGAGTGTGTGTAGTTTAGTCCACCTGGATTCTCCAAGCCATCTGCTAAGCTGTCTGAAACCCAGTATAGCGGATTCATTGTAATCGTGTCGTCGGTACCAACTGAATCTGAAATTCCACTGGCAATATCATTGATTGGAAACGCTGAGGTGAATGAATCAAGTGGAACTAAGCCATTATGATACGCCAAACGAATTCCATCTGATGTGACCAAAGGTAGAGTTGCTGATTCTGAAATATTCAAGAGTGATATTCCCCAATCACTCATTATGCTATTGTTGAGATAACTTATACCCGCAACAAAATCTATTGAAGCAGCAGATTCATCACGCAAGTCCAATTTAACACTCAAATCAATCGCTTTTTCTCCCTCTGGTATACTAACGGTATTTGTTCCAAATGAGCCATCTCTGTGTCCTAGCCTCACGGTAATTGGGGTTTCTACATCATCTGCGCCCGATGGTGCATCTAATAGACTCACATTCCATTCACCGGCAAAATATGGAGGATTTCCGGCTCTCGCAGCAAGGGTCCCATTACCATCGGTACTAACTGCAACAATATCTGCATAATCTGGTGGTGTGAACGAATAATAACCAACTGTCCCCGGTAGTGTCAGTAAAGTAAGGTCCGCTTCAACTTCTGCACCCATAACCAACATACCTTCAAGCGCTCTATCAATGTCTAAACCTCCTGAAGAGTCAAGACTAAAATTAGTGTTAATCAAGTTAAGAACAAGAGATGATGCAATACATACCGGTGGATAAAAGGCATTGTTCAATCCTGAATTTTCACCACCGTAAACTGAATCTGTCAATGGCTCGGTTGAACAATCAGTAGTAACGCCTTGCTGTATATACTCGTCTGTGTAGTCTGTGGTTTGTTGTGTTACAGTGCCAATCGTCTCTAAAGCAGTCTCCAATGCATCATTTAGTTCTGCTTTTAGTTGGTCTCTAACTGTTGGTGTTCCCGGGCCATTAAGACTCTCGTCGAAGAAATTTCTGAGCAAATCTGCTGGTGCGCCATCATCAGCATCCAAGTTATCGTTAGCTAATGCTGCATTTATTGCGGGATCGTTGTTGAAACCTAATTTTTCACGGTCAAACTCGTGAATTGCCCATGCAATATCCAATTCAATTGTATTACCATCAACTAATTTGAAATCATATGTGCCGTTAATCCAATCTTCTTGACTTTGGGTTAGGTCATGAGCCGAATTATAGTCATCACATTCGCCGCCATTAATCTCACAAGTTGACATCCCATCTGCTGCTGCAAATGGTGCAAAAACATGCATGGTTAGCATTGCCACCATGAATGGAATAAGCAAACTGGTCTTTTTTGAGGCGGTCGCGTACACTTCCGACATAGATGAGGCTATGACAGTGACATTGAAATTCATTCCCCCTGTGGATTTATCATGACTGGAGGAATTAATCATCAAAATGGTGGTTTCTCCATAGTGGTTGACAAATCTATCGCATCGGTTATTCACCAACATCTTGTGGATGGAGGTTACATAAATAATGACTACGTAATCAAAGATTTAGGTCAGCACATAGCAATACCGATTACAAATCCAGGCGTGATTAGGAAACTCGATTGGTTTGATGAAGAAAAGTTACAATTTGAAACAATAATTCTTGAGCCAAAAAAATCAACTAACACACCTGCACAAGAAATTGTTTCAAAAATAGAAAAATTGTTGGTGGCTAATTCACTAATCTTTACCAAAGAAATGGTAAATTTCTTGCCAAAAAAGTGGGAACTATTCAGTGATTTAGCAATCGTGCCAAGCGACAGTTTGGATTCCAAGGAATGGCAGGATTTATTTTCGAAAAATGAGGCTTTGAGCGAAGAGATTTGGCAGATAATTGCTGATTCTCTAAAGGTTTCAAGAATCGCCCGTCAGTCTGAAATTGCTAACGATAAACTGCGTTCTTCACAAGTGAAAATGATTGTTGGAGATTCTGGCGAAGTAGAATTTGTTGATTATGGTGTAAAATTTTGGCTTGACGTGACAAAGGTAATGTTTTCTTCGGGAAATGTGACTGAACGACACAGAATTGGCAGTATTGACATGACTGGGGAAGTCGTCGTCGACGCATTTTCCGGTATCGGATATTACACATTACCAATGTTGGTACGCTCGAATGCCAAACATGTCTACGCGTGCGAATTAAATCCAAATTCAATTGATGCGCTGACTAAAGGCGCTGACCTAAATGCTGTAAGTGACAGATTAACTATTATTGAAGGAGACAATCAAATTACCCTGAAAAGTCTTTCAAGAATGGCAGATAGAGTTCATTTGGGAATTCTGCCATCTTCAGAGAATACTTGGCAATTGGCAATAGATTGCCTGAAACAAAGTGGCGGCATAATCCATATCCATATGAATGTAAGAGAAAACGAAATATCATCGTTTGTTGATTATTGCTTGAAACAACTGAAACAGTATGCTGTTCATCGTGAATTCAATGTAGTTGAATTGATACACTTAGAGAAAGTGAAATGGTACGCTCCACACATCAGACATATCGTTATTGACGTAAGTGTCAAATGATTATTCAAAAGAGCCTGGCGGTGGTGGGCCAATTGGTCGTTGAGTATCGCCTTGTTCAACCTGATTCAGCATCATCTCATCACTTTTTGTAACCCACTTTTCTTCTTCGTTTGAACGAGCTTTTACTTGCTGAAATACTAACGCAGCAATTCCAGCAATACCACAAAACAGCAAAATCCGAATAACTAAATCAAACCATGAATCCATGTTTGAATTGTTTGGGAAGGCATCGTAATAATTTGCTATCCCGTCGCCGTCTGAATCATATTTTGCCTTTGAGTCCTGTGGGAAAAGATCGCTGTTGTCGCCCAATCCATCGCCATCGAAATCACTCCACTCAGACCTATCATCAGGAAACGCATCCTCGTTATCACCAACACCATCGACATCTCTGTCGAAACATTCTGTAGGGTCTAGCGGCCACACATCTTCATTATCGCCACAACCATCCAAGTCACTGTCAAACCATTCAGTAGCGTCAAATGGGAAAGCATCGGAATTATCTCCTACTGTATCTCCGTCACTATCATTCCATTCAGAAGGATCACTGGGGAAAACATCCGAATTATCCCCGTAAGTATCATTATCAAAATCACTCCATTCCATTGGGTCTAATGGGAAGATATCTGAATTATCGCCATAGCCATCTCCATCAGAGTCACTCCATTCATCGAAATTATCTGGAAATGTATCTGTACCATCTGAGAAACCATCACCATCTCTATCAGGACAGCCCTCAGGGGATATAGATAAGCCAAAAATCGTTGGACATGAGTCCCGATTATCACCAAATCCATCATTATCATAATCTGCCCATTCTGTTACATCATTAGGGAATTTGTCAAAATTATCACCGAAGCCATCGCCATCGGAATCAATACATTCTGTTTCATCATATGGAAACTCGTCTGAATTATCCCCACAACCATCTAGATCACTATCAAGCCATTCGCTTGCATCGAGAGGAAACTTGTCGACTCCATCGATTACCCCATCCCCATCGGTATCTTCGTCATAGGTGTCTGTACCGAGATTTTCCTCGTCGACATTGTCAAGTAAATCTCCATCGATGTCTGCATCTTCTGAATCTGCACAACCATCATTGTCTAGGTCATTAGCATGGACGCCGAGCAATCCTTTGGGGCAATTATCCTCAATATCCGGTATCGAATCATTGTCATCATCCAAATCAATATTATCAGTACATCCATCTGAATCATGGTCGTTTAACTGCTCACTAAATGGACACGGATCGATTGCGTCGTTCAAGCCATCTTCATCCGAGTCTCGCTGTTCAGCAGAACAACCATCCTCATCAACGGTAGCACCAAGTTGAGTATTCGGACAGTTATCTGCACCGTTATCAACTCCATCTCCATCGTCATCTAATTGTTCCCAAGAACAACCATCACTGTTTGCTTGATGACTATTTTCTGTCCATGCACATAAATCATTGACATCGATTATCCCATCTCCATCAGTGTCTGGAGAGCCGATTGATTGAATAGCAAAAAATGAGATGAATTCATGCATCACTCTAGTTGGATGTGCCTTGTCAAAAAACAGGAACTCATCTGGATTTTGAGCAATTGTTGATGCACTGTTGCAAATGGGCAGAGGCAATAATGTCGATGATGCACTACAGGCCGAATCCTGTGTGTTGGTGATCCCTAATGCCAAACTGTTATCCACGATATCATTGAATAGCGACCATGCGTCAATGTAATGCACTGTTATCGATAACTCAGCAATTAGATTATTGACTAAGTTTGACAATTTGTTATTGTATGATATCACCTCTGCGGCGATAGTATTCTGCTGATTTTGACTTCTACCAAGTATTTCCGGCGTTTTTTCTAACGGTGGAAGATTTGGAATGATGAATTCTCTAGCGCCAGCTGCCTCAAGTTGCCTGATATGAGATTCCATATTAGCAACAATGGTATCTGAATTAGCCGTACCGTACAAGAAATCATTACCGCCTGCCCAAAGCGATACTACCTCATTAGCACTAATTGAGGATTGAACATTAGCCAAATAATTAGAAATTTGAGTGCCAACATTTGGCAGGAGTACATAGGAAAATCCTTGACCTGTTTGTGAACCACCAAAGGCACGATTATCGCCTTGTTCACTTAGTGAACCTACAGTGGTGGTAACTCCGTAGGCTTGTGAAACATACTCTATCCATACTGGTCCATTGGAAAATCTACCTTGCCAGTATGGGGGCACATCTGGAACATTCAATATGCTATCCTTGGCATTTCCCATATCAGATAATGAATCACCGAATGCTAGTAGGTTGGAGATTTGTGGCATCATGCTATTTTGAAAAACCATAAACGAAATTTCACCTGTAGAAAGGACTGTGTTACTTGAATCGAATATTGAAATTTGTAAAAAGTAAAAGTTAGATGTGTCGAAAAAATGCTTTACCAACAAAGGAAATTGTGTTACAGGGCCTGAAGATTGGAACACGTGATCGCCAATTAACACCTCATTTCCGGACAAATCCTGAATCGTATATTGAGCGACAAACTGTTGATTGAATGGGGCATTAGAAATTTCTACACTTAATTCAACTGTCTCGTTTGACAACCAGTCATATTTCATTACGGAAATCTCGACATCAATTGAGCGTGCAACTGTCGGAGACGCAACCGGTAGTGTAGCGATGACCAGCAAAAATACCAGCGCTGATGCCATTCGCATATCAATACCATTAGAGGTGAAGTTGAAAGAGATATTCCTCAGTTCGAATCTGCCTCGTCATTAATTAAAACAGCATCATAAGTGACTATGGTATCTTCATTTAACGAAATTGGAGGATCAATCCGAGCAACAAACATCATAATTATTCCAATTGTGATAAGTGCGCCTATACCGAGTACTTTACCCGTAATTAGGGGCTTAGATGCTTCTGCCATAACACCGAATCTAATCGTTCCATCAGGATCAGCCACGCCGAGCATCCTCATATCGTCAATATGCACTTCTCTAATCGGTCGACCTAGTAGATCTGGCCCGGGATTGGCAAAATTATCCGGGGCTGGATTAGTTACTGTTGGAGTACTGGCAATCTCACGAACATAGTTCATACCATCTCTAACTATGCCAAAAACGGCATAGCCGCCATCATCTCTATTTTCTGGGTCTAGCCCATGTTGGTCGGTATCGGTGATGTACCATTGTGAATCTGCTGAATCCTCCTCTGCCCCTCTTGCCATGCCCATTGCACCATCAACATGTGACAGATTTTCGTTATGTTCTAGAGGAATTGTCTCCCCCGTACCGCCGCTACTACATTGAGGAGATGTCACTGGATAAGTACCGATGACCTTACACTCTGGGTCGCCGGATTGTATGACGAAATCATCAACGACACGATGGAAGAAAACATCGTCGTACAAACCTGATTCAATGTGATCGATTATGTTTGAAGTGGTTATCGGCGCCCATTGTTCAAATAACTCGATAATAATAGATCCTGTTGTTTCAGAAGAGGTTAATCCAGTGTGGTAACTTACATCTATCACAAGTACAGCATTGCCTTGATATGATTGGTTCATCGGAGAAGCCTCTTCTACTGGACCATCGGTCCATAATGCTGGGTCTAGGCCATTGGAACGCCAAGATGGCCCGTCCTCCAAACCAGAAACATTTGTCGGTAAAAGTACCAACATGAAATTTACAACGAGGAATATGGCAACCCGTCCTCGCATGACAATACGAAAACTATCTCACTCATGAATAGTTCGACAACTAAGCGTCATGCTCATGAGCAAGCAGTGTTTGGGGATATACATGGCAGCAGAATCCTCCGTACTAGAGGCAGAGGTCTATGTTGCTGAACTGGTAGAACAATCGCCTACCTCTAGTCGGAGAGAATTAAACCTCTCAATGCTATCAACTGTTGCCATTTCAATTGTCTTTCTTCTGTTAGCAATGTCCTTTGGTAATGTGATTGTTTATGACTCGAATGATGATGTTTCATTTTCGGGCGAGTGGTGGGAGACACCTATTCACTTGCGACACCAAATGGATTTGCCAATGGACACCATGCGCGCACAACTACCAGTAAATGGCACCCATGATGTTTTGCCTTACACTGAGCATTTCATAGAAGTAGATTTGCCACTTAGTGAGCAAGATGTCGGCTCTCCTGGTGCTGATTTGATGCATGTGGCTCTCTGGCTACCAGATGTTGAGGAGGGAGTAAAAGTTCCAGTAATTATGACCATTCACCCGTATTACGACTTTGGTGGCGAAGGAATCGCCGGCGATGATTCATCGCCGAACACAGTACCAGACGGTGGAGTAGGCAAGTGGGTCTACGACACTTTCGTACCTCACGGATATGCTCTCGCTCAAGCATCAACTTTCGGCACTGGACAGTCAACTCACTGCCAAGATGTCAAGGGTCTTGGTGAGCAAATCGGCATCCAAGCAGTTGTTGATTGGTTAGGAAAACAAGAGTGGTCGAACGGTAATGTTGGCTTGATGGGCAAATCATATGCTGGTACAACCAATTGGGAGGCCGCACAAAATCCAAGTGAACATCTCAAAACCATAGTACCTATTTCTGGCTCTATAGGTGTTCAAGAGATGTTCTACAGAAACGGCTCTTCCGAAGCTCGTGCCATGCTCTATGATGCATTGTATGAAGGGGCTACCGCCGACCCTGGTTTTGATGACTCAAGAATGTGTACTGATGATGCAATTGGACCTTTGAACCCGTTTACTACTTGGGCTGGTGCCGAGTTTGGTGGTGCGCAGTGGAATGATTACTGGGATGAGCGACGACATCTTCCTGACGTATTGGAAAATTACCGTGGCAGTGTCTACCTAGTGTGGGGATTACAAGATTGGAACGTAGATCCATACCATGCATTCCCAACTTATCAGATGATGATTGACGCAGGAATAAACGCAAGAGCAATCGCTGGCCAGTGGGCACATAATTATCCTGATCAGCCCGACAGACACTCTGAATTAGGTTCTGGATATGGCTTAGAAGCCTATCCAAACATGACCAGAATGGACTGGGCGGTTGAATTATATCAATGGTTCAACTACTACCTAAAAGACATCGGTGAAGAGCCTGAACCAATGGTGCAAATCCAAACTAATGATGGTAAGTGGCACTTAGAAAAGACGTGGCCGCCGGAGGATATGACGTGGGATATGCAAGAGATTGGTAGCAGTTGGTCAATTACAGGAACCACTGTAAATGCACAAGGCTCATCAGTAACCTTGGTCAGTGAAGAGTTAATTGAATTAACTCACATATCTGGACTGCCGACGCTTCATTTGGATGTAACTACCCAAGCTTGTCAAGGAGGGCAAATATTCGCCACATTGTTTGACAATACCAATGATTTGAGACTTGGTCATGCAACCATGGACATCAGGTATCGAGACGGCGGCTATGACGCAAAACCAACTTCACCATTCTCGTCCTACACCATGTTGATGGAATTCAATCCTCTAGATGTGGTTGTACCAGCAGGTCACACTCTACGAATCGAGTTAACTGAATCTGGTGAAGACTACCTGCCTAGTCCTTGCGCAACAAACCCACTAGGTGGATTAGATGTCGATGGAGGAATGATAGGTTTGCCAATAATCGACAGGCCTAATTCTCACGAATCATGGTTCTTAGCACCACCATGGTGGGATCAACAACCGATACCTGAATAGGTAACAAGGAATGATAACAAATGCACATTAAAGGCAAAATCATTGGCCCCATTGGAATATTAATCATAATATTTGGTGCTGTAACAGCAATATCGGGTTTCTCAGAATTATCAGAGATTGATGAGTTCCAATATGTAGAAATCAATAACGGCACATTGGTAGTTGATGAGTTTACAGACGGATTTACTGTTTATGTTGAGTATCCTATTGTCGACTTGAATAATAACTATGTTTATGATCACTGTGAGGATATCACAATCACAGCTACTCACAGTGGGAAGTGGATTTCTGACTATGGATTTAATTATTCGGAGGTGCAAGATCCTGACCCAGAAAGAGAAGTTTTCTCTTATTCGGTAAGCTATGGTAATAGTCAATGTGATTCATATTTGACTGCTGAATCAATAACCTATGAAGGCAAAGAGTTAGTTCGAATTGGCGAAGCATGTGTCGGATGTATGAAAGGCAATACTACCATAGTAGCACAGGACAATGTATCGATGTGGATAAAGACAAATGGAATTGCTCAATATGCGTGGGCTGGAATTATTGGGGGCTTTGCAATGGGATGTTGCGGTATTTGCTTCGGCATATTTGGTTTAGCGGGCGGCATTACTGTTGGTGTGCAAAACCCCGAGCACAACGTTACAATAAGAAAATCGACTCAGCAGCAGGAAGTAACAATCCATCAAACTGGGTTTAATTCCAACATAACTTCAACGATGATGACCGAACCAAACTATGATTCAATTGGTGGAGGTGCTAGTACCCAACAGGAAACCAACCCTGAAGAGGCTAAAGAAAACTTCTGGGACAAAGTATGATTACACTGTTTCTTAGTATACAATACCGTTATATCGGAATCACAATCACGGTACAGCATGCATCCAGTTGGTAAAGTCTTCATGGGAATCGGCGTTTTTGTTATCCTCGGCGGAGTATTACTCATGGTAATCGGTGGCGAAAATATCGAAGATGCTGGGGAAAAATTCAACGAACTGGAAGAATATGAACTCGAACAGGTTACTTCGGGCACCATAACCATCGATGACAAGGATGGTGTAGGTGACTTAGGACTTACATTCTACGTTCAAGGCGAATACACGGATTTCGATAACAACGGAGTATGGGACCACTGCGATTCAACTGAAATAACAATCACTGAAAAGCCAAGCACCAACAGTGATTGGGATGAATCGAAGGATGGTGATTTTTACTTTGAAGTAGACTCGCAAAATTGTGATGCTAATGAAGATAACAAAGACGAGGAACGCTCGGATCAAGGTCTTATCAAAATCGGCCGCGCCTGTCTTGCATGTTATTCAGGAGACATCTCTTTCACCTCAAATGCTGAGGTTTGGGTAGTCTATGATGATGATTTGGTTGGTAAAGCGCTTGAAGGCATTGGAGAGGCAATAGGTGGAGGACTGCAAGGTGCAGCGGGCTTCATGGGAATCTGCTGTGGCGTTGTAGTTTTTGGCTTCGGATTGATTTTGGGTCTGTTGGTAAATAATGAGCAGAAGGTGATTGTTCAAAACACTGGCATGCCAATGAATAATGTGATGATGCAAGCCAATCAAACCACAATGACCCAGCCAGTATATCAGAAAAATTACGCCGATGTACCGGTGCAACCACAAACCACAATGCAACAACCTCAAAGTGACAATTTCTGGGATCAAGAAGAGCCTAAAAACCCATTTTGATCTAAATTCAATACCCTTGTTTGAAGAGATTGCCCAAGTAGAAACCACAGCAATTTACCACGATGTCTGAAAATTTGTTGTCCCAGGTTTCGTTGGCGAATTCGTACGGCAATATCAGTTCTAGTAGCTCCCAACCTATTGATAGAATTAAGAATAATGTCCATGAAAGATTTAGAAATCTTCCAACTAGAAACCATTGACAAAAATGACCAACAGACCACAAGTTCAACAGTACCATACCTGACCTAATTCAAAGTTAGTCTATGACATTTTTGAATCACACATCAATGTTAGTTTCACTGTATTCCCAAGTTGCAATTAAACCAATCAGGAACCCTAGTGGGGCTACCATCATTCCTAGAACTAAAATTGGTGTTGAAACATACATTGGCCGGTCACAGGCTAACATTCTTTGCCAAATGAAGCGACCGGCTAGCACATCAAAGGCTAAGAAATGCAACCAACCAAGAATAATCACTTTATCGTCTTGGAAAAATTCGATGATCAAATCTGGTGTTGGCATCTCTGTACCAAGCGTAGCAAAAATATCAGGGATAGTCGGTATTGCTAAAATAGCATAAGGAATCAATAACGGAAGAACTGATATTCTCAAATCACCAACTATTTTTTTGGTAATCTCATGACGAGGTGCAAACCACATCAGACCCCAAATAGGTACTATGTAAATCGATGATATCCAAAACATTACTATTTCTATTTCCATATTCATTCCTCCTCAAGATATTTTTCTGCATCTCTAGTCAAGAATTTGGTGTAAAATGCCGGCAGTAGTATCAAACTGGATAATAGTGCCAGGGTTATTGCAACAACAAATGCTTGACCGAATAAACGCAATGGAAGTAATGCGGACAGATTGAGCACAGCAAACCCTCCTGCAGTGGTTAATGCAGCACCAAACATTGCTCTGCCCGTAGTTGCTGAAGCATTCTCAACCCATTCTTGTTGGCCTCCTCGAGGATTATGTTCGACTTCTTCCTCTAGACGAGTAGTGAAGTGCACCGCATAGTCAACTCCTAAACCAAGTGATAAGGCACCGATAGTGACGGTTTGAGGATTGATATTGTAACCGGTGAATCCCATGATTCCATATACCCAGCAAACCACCATCATCAGTGGAATCCAAGAGACAAAACCTCTTGCTAGTCCTTGCTGTACATCCTTTTGTCGGAAAGAATGGATGGACACTAACATGACTAAAATCACAATAGCGACAATTGCTGTTGATTGTATTGATGATGCTGCAACATCTGAAGTCGTTTGCGCATTGATTAGACTTCGCCCACTTACTCTTAGAGTGCCATCATCGGGAATGATTTGTTGAGTATCAGACAATAACTTCTCAATTCTTTCAGTTAAATCAACAGTGGCTTGCCAATCTAATGTGGTTGCTTGGAATGAAATCAATGTCTGCTGACCGTTGGAGTGTAGGAGTGCTGCACTTAACTGACGGCCTGTCTCGTTAAGTAACAACCAATCTGACAAATCGTTCCAGGCATCAGTTGCTCCACCGTCGATATCGGTCATTATTTCATCTAATACCTCATGCTGGGTTCTTGATTCTTGAATTAAATCCCACAATCCGTTAGGCACTCCCGTCACATCAGGGCTAGCCGACAGTGCAGTCATCGTCATATTCCATGATGCCCAGCCTTCAGAACTCAGTACATCGCCATCATAAACAATGTAAAGTGGTGAGCGACTACTTTGGAATTCGTCTGACAGCATGATGAAATCAGCAACGACTGGGATACTTGGGTCAAACTGATCTCTTTGTTCAAATCCAACTTCCAATTGTTGGAATCCAATAAACATTGGAATAAGCAGTAACACAGCAATAATTCCTACTTTCAATGGTTGCATGGAGAGTTTTCCAAGCCCTCTAGCAATTGGTCCAATCTCAATTTTACTTGCCTTATCGACGGCCAACCGCTTTGGTGGAATAATCGTCATTAATGCCGGTAATGCAGAAATGCTCAGGATGTAAATCAAGAATAAACCAATAGCAATCACGGTTCCAAACACCTGCAAGAAAGATAACGCAGAAAATCTAAACGACAAAAATCCGATCATGTCAGTGAAAATCGCAATCAATAAGGCAATTGATGTGAAAATTGTCCCTCTTCTAATAGCCAATTTCCGAGCTTCTATAGAGAAGTCACGCATTGTTTCTGCAGATTTACCCTCATCTGAATTTTTCAACTCTTCCCGAATTCTTAGCACCACGTGTAAACCGTAGTCCACACCTATTGCCAATAATAACACGGGAATTGAATTCATTGCGGCATTAAACACCATGTTGACTCCAATAAATTCCAACCATCCTGACAACCCATAAGTTGCAATAATTGCAAAAATTGTTAGTACCATAACATACGCAGTCTCTCTTTTACTGCGGAAATTAAACCACAAAATAAGCGCTAGTAACAGGAATGCTGAACCGGTTAGAATACCAATTTCTTTACCCAGTGTAGCAGTTGAGCCAACACCAAATTGAGCAAATGAAAAGGTCCTTAACTCATCATCTCCAGTTTCCTCTTGTAGTCTGGACAACAACTCAGCAGACCATCGATCTATGTCGTTTTGCACCTTATCAAAATCACTCTCATCGCCACCGTAAACAACTGGGTCGTTGCTGATTACTAATGTTGTAATAATCGGCCCAGACATATTCCAAGGATTCGAACGCTCGTCCAATGGAATGTTGGATAAGATTGAATCTCTAAAATCAATTTCTTGTAAGCCTTTCATCATGTTTAATTGGCCGATTATTGGTCCGGTAGTTGCGAAAATTTGGCCTCTTTCTTCATTAGTTCTGTTTGAATTAAATCCTGCTAAGGAGTTTATGCGCCAAAGTAATTCATCAACCTCTGCTGTAATGTTGGAGCCTGAATCTAGTCTTGATTGCCATGACTCTGTTTCACTAAAATTCCACTGTTTGAGTTTTTCAGCGGTTACTGGTTCAAATGCTGGAATATTATCTGCCTGTATCGTTAAACCAACTAGTGAACTTTCCAATTCGCTTGAATTTGACGACCTTACTTGTTCAATAGAATTTGTTAGATTGGTCAGCCATGCTTGTGCATATTCAACATCTTGCAGTATTTGCCATTGTATGACTCCGCTTGCCATTCCTGAGTTAGCTTGGGTACCAAAGAGTGGATATTGATATGGTAAGAATTTCTCATCTTCAAGCATTTCAGCCTCAATAATCGCTAATTGTTGCCATGTGGTTTCGAGTTGTAAGTCTCCTTCACCTACTTCATCAATAACTCTGATAAAATCAACTGAGGCTTGGTATTCATCCTCAATTTCATTGAGTAGTGTCACCGTATCATTATCAGGGAAAAATCCATCCTCACTGTTGTCAAATTTTAGATACATTCCCCCTGAAGAGAGCACCATCAGAACTAAGAAAACACAGGCCAGAACGGTTTTTGGTCGCTCGACACTTTTCTCTGTAAGAGCAAAAAAGGGATTTCCCATAACTGAAAGATATGCCACTTTACTTATAGTGATGTGGTAATTTCCTAGAGCAGAAAACTACGATTTGTGAGATTTTAATTGGTAGCGAATTACTCTTCATATGGTTGCCAGTCTTCATCGCCCTCTAAGCGATACCACCAGTATCCATCTTCATCTTCAAACCATTCTGTACCATCTTCATCAATTGAGTAACCTTCTGGATATTCTTCCTCATCTGCTGAATTAGGATCTAACATACCTGTCTCTTCAGTAATCTCTTGTTTTACCCTGCTTATGTCTTCATCAGCATCGGCAAAAACTCTGTTTATTGCCCCGATATTTGCTACATGGTCGCCTTCTCGAATCGCCTTATCTGAATCCTTGAGGAACTCTTGGGCCATTTTGGCTTTGTAATCTTCGAATTCATCTCTGCCAAAGCTACCGGTGAATTCGTTTCCTTTGGCCTTCATCAACTCATCTAGGTTTTGTCGCTTCTTGCCTTTCAATACCGGAGCATCTGGGACATCGCCCATGTAAAACGGGTCTTCGTCCTCATCCATTTTGGGGAAGGTTCTGCCTTCAGGGTCTGCCTCTTCAATAGCCTCGATGACAAGGTCGTGCTCTTCTTCATCGATTTTTTCCTCGTCATAGTTAGTAGCAGTAATAGTGACTAATTTTTCCAAATTTTTTGCTAGCATTCTCTCATTGACACTGGTTTCGACCAATTTGTCAACCTGCTTCAGTAGCCTCTCGTAAGGGCTTCCTGCAATGGCGCCAAGAAACTTGCCTATTCCACGCTTCTTTCGCGCCATGAATCGAAATGACAGCCCATGCAATATGAATTTAATCATTGGAAAAACGGGCAGTTTCATCAATAACGACTTACTGGCAACTGATGATGGTTGAAGCATGGCTTGAGGAAATAATGGCTTCATACAATCAAGAATCATACGAGGCGAGAGATTCTTACGCAGCGCAGTTACACATGCCCGGTGAGATATTCCAAGAGTTAGTTTGGTGGGCATTGAAATCCCTACCTGATGAAATATTGGTAGGACTGGACATTGATGTTAATCAACAACAAAATCCCGAAGTTGATGAATTGTTTGCAAGTGTCCAGCAGGTTGATGGTCTATTTCAAGGTCAAGGATATCTAATTAACGAAGCGCACATCGTCAATCGAGGCAATTCATATTCAGTACACCATCTGCCTGAGGATTGGACTGATGACATTTTTGCCCCTTCACGAGGCGCTAGAGCTGGAAGATTTACCCATTGGTTACACACTCACCCAAATGCTCCAGCGATACCGAGTGGCGCTGACGCAGATGCTGCCCAAGAAACTCCAGGTGTTGACTTAATTTTAGGATTGAGATTTTCTCCCTCAGGCCCTTTACCTTGGTTCGATGATGTTGAAGGAAAAAGAAGAATTTTGGGCAAAGAAGCTACTGTCAAATCTAAACCAAATTTAGCCCAAAAATCTTCGAAAGGCAATGACCTATCGATCGTTGGAATTGCCCCCAGTGGTCATGCAATTCATGAAGTTCAATTAATCGCGTTTCACAAGACTGGGTTAGGTGTAAACGTGATATTTACCGATGAAAATAATCTCCCATACGGCTGGAATTCAATTATTCCTCGATAATTCAAGGTATATTTTGTCTATCCTGTCCGGATTAACTCCCAAATCTCCCCATCCAAGTCTTGATTCTGAATGTATCTCTATCAGTGATCCATCATCAGAGGCTTGTATTGAAACAATTACATCATCTGGAAACAGCCAAAATTTTGTTTTTTCAACAAAGTGAATGTAATAGTTACCTTGAGAAGAATCCTCGTACAATAAGTCCCAATCATTAGAATTGATGTAGTCAATCAAATAGTTATATACAACACTGGATGATTGATTCAAGAACGTTGGATAGGTTTCCAAAAGACGATAATCATCGCCGCCACCTAAATGTGCGCAGTTACCACTTGTCGAATCACATTTAGGCATTTCAGTAATTTCTTCATCAGGAGCCAATACTGCTATGCCAAGTTGCACAACAAGCCACGGGGATGCAACCAGCAATGCCATAATCACAACCTTCGTTGCAACATGGAAATTTGCGAAACTGTTGACCACGAATCTTTACCAAAGTCATAATACAAAAAACAGCGTATCAATCCAACTTGGACCATTCACCATTTTCATATTGGTAAATCAATGGCACTCCTGTCGGCACTTCAAGCGACAGAACCTCATCCTTAGATAACGACTCTATACGCATGATTATGCTTCTAAGAGAATTACCATGGGCGGCAATAAACAAGTTCTTGCCATTGGATAATTGCGGGATTATACTCTCTTCTAAGTAAGGGATAGTTCGTTGTGCAGTTAGTTCTAATGATTCACCGTTAGGTGGGGGCACATCGTATGAACGGCGCCAAATATGAACTTGTTCTGCACCATACTGCTGTCTTGTAGCCTCTTTGTTGAGACCTTGAAGGTCACCATACATTCGCTCATTCAATTGCCAAGAAACATGTACAGGCAGGATGTTTTCTCCACCTGCGGCGCCATTAATTTGGGCCCATTCAATCATTCTAGTCTCATTTTGCGAAGCATGTTCGCCGTTTTCTGACGGATTATACTGGAACACTGGAGTCTTACCGTGATCGTTTTGCGCTAAGGCTATCATAGCTGTCATTTGTGCTCTGATTAGAGTGGAAACATGAACCTCATCAATGTTATAGGATGATATTTTTTTGCCGCCTGCAATCGCTTCATCAATTCCTTCATTAGTCAAAGGAACATCTACCCAGCCGGTAAACAAGCCTGCAGCGTTCCACATTGATTGGCCGTGACGCATCAAAATTAACAATGCCAAACTAACTCCTCATTCTACTCCAAGTAGGCTAGAGACATGAATCTAGTGGCTTATTCAGAAAATGACAGGCAGTAGTGCCAAGGCAATTAACGGAGCAATTCCCATGAATAAATCTCGAACGAATAGAATCAACAAAGTCCGAGATTTTACCTCGGCAATTTTATCAAATTCTTCCTGCATCTTATCATCGACCATATCTGATATTTTCCCAGCTCCAGTCCGAGCAACTTCAATGGCTGCACCAACAGCAACGCTTGACAACAAGCCGGCAGGAGTCAGTTTTCTCGCTTTAATTGCCTTACTACCCCAAATTAGGAGACTGGTTTTCAGTGCTCTACTACCTGTTTCCTTCACGATTGCAGTGTTATCATTTTCAACCTCGGGTTTTTGATTTTTTGAAAATTTCTTGAGCCATGAGCGGACGGATAATCCGGTATCGGCAACCTTCCTCAGTTTATTGACATCATGCTTTTCGACGGCTTTCAACATTCTCCGAATTTTCCCAATCCGGAAAATGTCAAAGAAAATCCAGAAAAATAATAACAGTAACAGAACTGTTCCCCCTAAATTAGAGACGTCGTCCCATTTTTGCCAACCTATTGGGTCAAACAGCATTCTAACCATTAATACTGCAAGAGGAGGGAATAGTATGGCTAAGATTTCGTTAGCAGCCAGTAGGCCAAAACCTCGCACAGGCAAGTCTCGTACTTGCTTTAAGGCCCATCCCGCATGAGGTGCTAACTTTCTTATTGCATTTCTAAAAGGCACCATTAAGAATAGAATTCTAAGAATTAGAGGAGTCCAAATGATGATTGAAACATAAGCATCCCAAGGCCCCTCAGGGGGAAAATTAGGCAGTGCTATTGGCTGTACTCCCATCGTTCTCAACCTGTGATAGATGCATACCGTTTGAAACCTATGGAAAATATCCGAAGAAATCATCAAGTTCGACAATTTGGGCGTGTCATGGTCTTCACACATGACATGTCAGATTGGCTTGGATTTAACATCAACAAAGAATGGTTAGAAGAGAATATTTCATGGAAAGATTTCGAAACGGGGGTTAGACTTGGTAAACTAAAACGTGAAGAGAAGTGTTCACTGGTTTTGTATGACGCTGATTCAGAAGTAACTGTTGATGCTTTCATGCCACACATGCACCCTGGTGGCGAGGCATATCTTGTGCTAGAAGGTGAGGTTTGGGATGATGAAGGCACTTACCCTACAGGTTCGATTGTTTGGATGGACAGAGAGACCACTCATACTCCAAAAACCAGAGGCAAGACTTTGATTCTTGTACTTTGGCCTGAAGGTGTCAAAGCTGCTTAATCAAGGTCGTATTCTCCGCTGATCAGCATTCCGTCGAACAAAAATGGGCCCGCTGGTACTACAGCAGCAATGAAACCGTGGTAAAATGCAGTCCTGTTCCAATGCTTGCCAACCCCAACAAGTAACAAGCCAATAAATAAAACAAACAAAAACCCGTGAATTGCACCAACCAATGATACCAATTCCGGATCGCCACCAATATATTTGACAGGCATTGCTACGGAGAACAACAACAGAGCTGAAAAGGCCTCTAAGTAAGAGATAAACGAGACTAATTGTTTCATTGTGACACTTCCACCATTGGTCTACTGGATCCACATGATGGACATTCTTGAAGGTCACTATCACCGTAATCATGCTTACACGCTGGACAAATTGGTGACAACTCTAACTTACCCATCGTTTCGACCTTCTCACCTTGTAGACTCAATAATCCGTTATCGATATTTGATGTCACGTACTTACCCGGACCTCCAATACGAAGTAACACATCAGGCGGTAAAGTAACTGTCCCTGTTTCGTCAATAATCAATTCACGGCCTCGACTCAAATCTTCAACATCTACACCAACGCCATGTTCGGCCACAAATCTACCGTCTCGCAGCTCCAGTGATCTATCAGCGAAAGATGCTACTTCCTTTGAATGTGTAACGATTAAGAAAGACACTCCATCTTTTTCGTGTAATTCCTTGAATAAAGCCAATACCTCTCTACTGGTTATTGGGTCTAAAGCACCCGTAGGTTCGTCCGCCAATATCAATCGTGGGTTGGTAATTAGTGCTCTTGCGATTGCCACTCTCTGTTGCTCGCCACCACTGAGTTTCATCGGTAATGCCCGTGCTCGGTGTAAAATTCCCAAACGGTCAAGCATTTCGTCTGCCAATTTCAGCGCTTTTCTTGAAGACACACCCTGATGTCGAAGCGGTTGGGCGACATTGTCACGAGCATTCATATCCGGCAGTAGGTTACCTTCTTGGAAGATGAATGAAACCGTTTTTTGCCTTAGATGAACCAACTCCTTGCCGCTTAACCGAGTCATGTTTTTGCCCGCTAACATTACTGAGCCTGAACTTGGCTTCATCAAACCACCAAGGCACTTCATTAGTGTTGACTTACCTGAACCAGATGGGCCAACTACTGCGATGGCTTCACCTTCCTTGATGTCGATGTGTATCCCTCTAAGAGCGACTACGTTACCATCCTCAGCCTTTGATTCATAGACGTGGTACAATGATGATGCTTTGAGTATACTTTCAACCATTTTCATTCCCCCTTCAAGACCATGGCAAGGTCTGATTTCAACGCCCTGCGGGTAGTCATCAGTAACGCAATAACTACTGCAGTGAACACTGATATTGATACCAAAGTCAACTCAAACCACGGATAAACTAATTCCCGCGTTATATTTGTTGAAGCGCCACCAAATAGTTGGAAAATAAAGCCGAATACATCAAAGAATCCGTTAAATGAGAATGCTAATCCAATTCCAAGAACTAATCCCAGTAGCATTGAGACAATGATTATCGAAAGAATCTCGAATAATACCAGTCGTAGGATTTGAGTTGGACTAGCCCCAATCGCCTGCAGCACTGCAAGTTCCTTCTTACGTTGATTTAACACCAAAGATAAGAAGACAAAACTCGATGCTACTGCGGCGATACTAGCGACAACAAACTGCAGTGATAGTAGACCGGGTGTTCCAAAAATTAAACCACCGTTTCTCTCAACTGCTTCATGCTCAGTGGTCCAATCAAGCACACTAGCAACTCTGGAGTCTGCCTCAATTCTAGCGCCAAGAGCCTTCAATGCTTCTCCTTCAACACCACTTACGCTGAAAATCCAATTTGTTGAGGTATGGTTATTCACCTGTTCAACGCCAACGAATTCCTTCCAAGAGGACTCTCCAATTATTATCGAATCGGCGATTAATGGCGAGTTTACCCCTGGGATGTATTCGTGTAAACCCATGTACTTGAGGGTAGCATTGTGAGGAATAATTACTACTTCGACTTGAGTGCCGGTTTGGAATAATGGCTGAGCCAGTGGCGGCGGAATTTGTGATGCGCCTGAATCGCAGTTCGTGTCTGTGGCAATTGTTGTATCTGGACAAGTGGCGTTACCTAAAGTCGCTACAGTGAGATCTATGTCGCCAAAGATTCCAGTTAATTCTGCACCGGTAAGGTCAGCATTCTCCAGCGTTCCGTCCGGAGATTCAAAGAAAATACTGTTTGCTAAGTTAGCATCAATTAAATTGGCACCGCTTAAGTCTACACCAACCATCAAAGATTCACTTAGATTAGCGCCTTCGAGATTGGCACCTGAGAGGTTTGCACCAGTAAAGTCAAACCTACCTAGTTCGCGATAACTAAGGTCCTGACCAGAGAAATCAACTCCGGATAGGTCAACCTCCATCATTGCAGAATACATCTCATACAATTCGAATAGCTGCTCAAAGTCGCTTAGGTTATCCAAAGCAAATCCACCAGAAATGAAGTTGAAGGTGAGTTCTTCATATGTCATCACAACTTCCATACTGCGCTCATCACCTTTGCTAAGCAGTACATCATCCAATTTTTCTTGATCCGACCATGACCCAGCAAGGTCTAGCGTAAATGCAGAATCTTCACCAGCGGAAAAACCACCCTCGCTATATCTTGTTAAAGCATCGGAGACATCCTTACCCGGAACTGATTGTTGACTCCAGTGTAGCACATTATCCGAATCGTCTAGAATTACGTATGTCTGAATAAAATCTCCATCTGGACTCTTGAGTAACAATGATGGGACTGTGGTAGCAATTACCGCTTTTTCACCATCGTAAATTTCGTCAAAAATTGCTAACGCTTGTGCTTCATCTTGTTGGTTTTCAAAGGTAATTTGTATATCACCGCCAACAGTTGAATCAACGGTTCTTTCGTCTACTAAAGTTCCAGTATAGCCTTGCACTGCTGCAAGTGTTACGATGGAAAGAGTCAGCAACATGATTACTGCCAAGCGGTTAACGGATTCGGTTGATCCTGACCCCTTGAGCCCACGTTTGACATCTTTCAATAACTTGGTTCTGCCGAATATTAGTTGCATTATTTGCGGCCCTTTGGCACCCAATCTTCCCAAAACTAATGCCCCACCAATCCAAAACAAGAATGGGCCAAAAATTCCAAACAGGCCTTCAAGGAAGAAGTTCTCAATAATGCCATTTTCACTACCATTCATTTCCATCCACGTGTCAATAACTGAGATGAAACCTAGGATAAAACAAGTCCAATGTAGCCAATATTTTGGCTCAGATTTTGCTATCTGACTCTTGACACCCTCTTCAATTTCTAGTTCAATGAAATCTCTGGCTCGCTTACGACCAAACAAAATTGCTAGACCGAGGGTGCTTATTGCAGTAAACAGTGTTGCACCGAAGCTTAAGCTTGGGTCTACATTGAAATCTCCTGATTTGAATTGCATGAAGCCAACTGCAGAAAGAACAATTGGAACCGCAAACATGGCTAGAAGATAGCCTGCTATCCAAGCAACAGATGCAAAAACTGCTAGTTCTAGCAAAACCATCCCTTGAAGGCCCTTACTATCAGCGCCAATTACCCTGTGTATACTGATTTCTTTTCTCCTCTGTTCGAGTGACAGAATCAAACCGTAAACCAATACTGCAAGCGACATTATAACGATAGGAATCATAATTATGTAATCAAAAACCTGGATGAAACCGAGGAATATGTTTAGGAAAGTTATCGTTCCACCAACAATATCTGTGTAGAATAATTCAATACCACTATCTGTGTAATTATCATCCATTATTGAAACCTTTAGTTCATTGAGCCAATCACTTGCATCGGCTGTTGAACTTGTTGGTAGTTGAGAACGGTCAACTGCGAGTCCCAGGTAAATGTGATCTTTTTCCATCAGCGTTGCACTTTGTTGTTCAGTCAGTGCAGTCCAAGTAGTAAATATCGGATTGGGACCGAGTGTTGGATTGCCCAAATCCCACGGCTGATATATTCCAAGTACAGTCATGTTGGTTATGGTCATCGGCATACGGCAGTATATTTTGCCATTTTCAGATGCAGAGGCTATGCCTGGACAATCTTGTACTAAGTCCACACCACCTGTATCGAAGAACTCACTATCAATAACATAGACAAAGGTAATCTCATCTAAGACATCTCCAACATTAGCCTTTGCTTGAGAAGCGATGTTTGATGGTAAAATTACCCCTCGCTGATTTGACATATTTTCTGGAGATGGCCATTCACCTTGTCCCTGAATTATGTTCTCACCATATCGCTTAGCGAACTCTCCGTCAAAGGCCTCAGGCCCCATGAATCTTATCGAACGATAGTTCGAGATTGGCGGTCCTGCTTCTCTTAGTTCAGGATACTCAAACGTGGTATTAATCCAATATGGATTTTCATTATCAACTACTGAGCGCATCTCCAGTGGTTGGGCATAAAGGAAATCTTCGTTGAAAAACCCTGCACTGTGAATTCCTTGCCGACCAAAAACTACTGTACAATCTGCAAGTTCATCAGCATATTCTGTCATTAACTCACTGCAAACGTCCTGCATGACACTGGTGCTATTTGTCCACCCCGCTGCACCTTCAACGGGAGCTTTCTTGAACTCAACCTTAGCGTCGATTGGCTCTCCATCAAGTGATTCATCGAAGAAAATTTGTGATAATCCTATTCCGTAAGAAAACACTGTAGTGATAACCAAGGACGCCAAAAAAACTCCAGCTACTACGGCAAGACCTCTTTCTCGACCACGCCATGCGCTTTGCGATGCAAGCCTGATATTTTCCGGAGCATCTCTCACTCTTCTGCGCCAGCGTTCGAGAATACCCACTTTGGGAACAACATAGGTTGCAAACGGATCGAAATCTTCCTTCTCTTCGCTCACTCTTCTTCACCTGCCTCTTCATCAAGACCCCATGCAGAGCGAATATCAGATGCCTCGGTTTTACCATCTCTAAGCAATAACATTCGGTCAGCATTTGCTGCCAATTCTGGATCGTGGGTTACCATGAGTATTGAAATTGGGTCATCCTCATCATGGCACAAATCCTTGAACAATTGTAGCACATCTTTACCACTTGCAATGTCGAGGTTGCCTGTCGGCTCATCCGCAAGTAGTAAGGGACGATTACCCGCAATCGCTCTAGCGATTGCGACGCGTTGTTGTTGGCCGCCGGATAATTGGTCTGGAATATGATGCATCCTGTCGCCAAGGCCAACCCTTTCTAATGCATTAGCGGCTCTTTTTTCTGCTTCTTTTGATGAGACACCTGATAGTTCAAGGGCCATTGCTACATTGTCTACAGCAGATAAATTATTCAATAAATGAAAATCTTGGAAAATCCAACCGACAAGTTCTCTCCTAACATCCACTACGCTTGATGGACCCTTCTTGCCGTATTTTCGGCCATTTAGTTCAATTTCTCCGCCATCGCCAGGCAGTAGACCACCGATAATATTCAGTAAGGTTGATTTTCCACACCCAGAGGGTCCCATCAAGGCCACCAATTCGCCTTTTTCCAGTTGTAGATCAATTCCTTTCAAGACTTGAAATTTGTCGCTTCCGAAACCAAAAGACTTGGTTAGACCGTCTACATTTAACATAAATGACCACTAATAAGCAGCATCATCGAGTTCTAGTATTTATAACGCTGTTAATAAATGATTACGAAATTTGTTGCTTGTATTGGCGGTAACTATTTTTCATGCGATAGTGGAATAATGGCGGTATAAGAGCGGTCCAAAACATGACATAGTAACCGTTTGGTAATTGTGGAGACTCATCATGAGCGTCTAAGCGTTGGTACGGCGTACTTGATTTCAAGTGATGCGAAGGGTGTAAAGGCAATTCTAGCAGGGTCCA
>WTIT01000087.1:68808-71464 GCA_011526375.1 Methanobacteriota archaeon | reverse complement strand
AGAATTGGATAGATGCCCAAAGCAAGGTAAATGGTTGCGCCCATTAACCAACCACCGGCAAGAATGCCAGCAATGGCCACTAACGGTGTTAGCAGACCAATGAGGTGTGGTAACCACCGAGCCATACTAACCCATCGATGGGTCAGTTAAGGAGGTTAGTATTCACCTATCACTTCTTACGAGAGAATATTCGCTTGATCCAGGAAGACGAAAATCCAATTCCATCTCTGTATACTTGCTTTTCCATCACTTCATCTACGTATGTTTCTAAGTACATATCCATTTATTGTCCACCTCTTGCACTGTATGATCCTCTAATATCAGGAGCTGCCCGGTAATTGACTATGCCCTGTAATACAGTTTCAATCCAATTCTTGAAAATACCATTACGGTATTCTTGCTTTTCCATCACGCCATCGACAAATGTTTCCAACTCGCGGTCCATTCTGTTTCCCTCACTTTACTTTTAACACCTAGAGTATATTAAGCAGTGGTAAAATTGCCAACACATGGATGCAATAAATAAATTAGGTGTATTTTACTACATCTTTTTAGTGTATGTATTTTGCGCAAATACCACCAACAACTGAATAGCGGCAGATTCCTACGGCTTGGGTTGGCTTGATAACCCAAATCGTGGACGAGGGTACATCCGAGCCTATCCCGACCCCAATAGGAACAGTGGTTGACGGCTCAGGAGAGTGTGCCGAATGGGTATGGATTTAGCGCTAAAAGCCAAATTGCAAAAGCAAAGATATCACATCGTTGGAGAACACGGTGGAGTGAAAATTTGCCACTGGACTAAAGAATCACTGTTAAGGGATCGCCAATGCTACAAAGGCAAATTCTACGGTATTGCAAGCCACAATTGCATGCAGACTTCGCCAGTTGTCGACCAATGCAACCTAGCCTGTACTTATTGTTGGAGAGAGCCACACATGGACACATTAGAATTGACTGACCAAGACCCTCTAGAATTATTGTATGAATCGGTAAGAGCTCAGCGTCGATTATTATCTGGGTTTGGTGGCAATCCCAAGGTTCCAAGGGAAAAGTGGTTAGATGCTCAAAATCCAAAACATGTCGCTATTTCACTTAATGGCGAACCAACCCTGTACACAAGGCTTGGTGAATACATCGATTTGTGCCACAAACACGGAATGACAACCATGCTCGTTACTAATGGCACCTTTCCAAAGGTTCTAGAGCGCTTGGATCCGTTACCAACTCAATTATACGTATCAGTAGATGCCCCCAATAAGGAAATTTTTGACAAAGTTTGCAAGCCAAAATGGAATTCAAGAGCATGGGAACAATTTGAGAAAACCATTGACTTAATGCCATCTTTGGACACAAGAATCGTCGCCCGACACACCTTGATGAAAGGCATTAACATGAGTGAGACCAATATTCGTGAATTTGCTGCTCTTGACAACCGTGCTGAGCCTGATTTTATTGAAAACAAAGGCTATGTCTATGTTGGTCACAGTCGGGAAAATTTGAGTGCAGAAAATATGCCAAGCCATGATGATATAATGGATTTCTCGGCAAAAATTGCCCCGCTTACGGGAAGAAAGATTTTGTCTGATTCAAAACCAAGTCGTGTTGCTTTGGTCGGTCACGAAATTACCCCAATCCCAATTCCAGAAGCGACTATGTTCTTCCCCGAGGATTTGGGAATCGCGCCACCGGTAAAACATCTGCCAATCATTCAGTAGGCGGAAAGATGACTAGATCATCTCCTTCGTGCCACTGAGGGTATTTTTTCATGCACAAAGTAAACTCATCACTCGATAGATTATCTGCTAACCATACGTGCAAATTCTCCCAGTTTTGTGCATCGAACCAATCTCTATCATGATTGGCAAATTGTCTCACAAAAGGAAACAATGCATCGTTCAATGAACTTGAAATTTCATCAGAGAGATACTTATCTAAATCATCAAGATATGCTTTGGCCATCGACCTCTGCTCTAATGAGTCAACATTTTCATACCTATTCGGATATTTGTAACGGTCTAAATGAAATTTGAATTCGTTATCATTCCTATCAATCCAATTAAGCTCACTTGCTGACAAATCCCAAGACAGGACATGCTGCATAATCTCTAGACTTTCTTCGATAACATTTCCATTTGGTAGCAGTAAAACAGGTACTGTTCCCTTGGGAGATATTTCCATCATATGCTTTGGCCGATCACGCAAAATTACTTCTCTATGCTCGCAAATGTAGTTGGTTCGGACAATTGACATTCTAGCACGCATCGCATATGGACAACGCCTGAAACTGTACAGAATCGGCAGTTTTGTTGACATCTAATGCCAACCCTACGAGTTATTGTAAGTCGCTCTTCGACCTTCAATCAATGCAGATAATCCTTCAAGGGCATCTCTGGTGGAAAAAATATCTGTTAATTTCGCTAATTCTGAATCAAGTCCTTGCTCCAAAGTCGTACTGGCAGTGATATCAATCAATTCACTAGCCATTGACAAAGCGATTGGTGCAGTGTACTTTAGGTTCTTTAATTGTCGAGAAATTACCTTATCTTCAGCGTCATATCCATCTGGACAACCGCCAGACAATAATGTTGCAAGGTTGCTGTCACTGTAAAAATCAGTGGCAAATTTAACGACTGAACTCTCTTGATTATTCGGC
>WTIT01000087.1:64430-68708 GCA_011526375.1 Methanobacteriota archaeon | reverse complement strand
GAATTCTCAATTGAATTCAAGACTTTGTGACCATTACTGGTAAATTCAACAATATCATTTATGGAATCTGATCTAATCTTGTCCACAAAGAATTTGACATCTGCTCCAGCGACAAAGGCCTTCCCCGCCCCATCCAGCACCAAGGTATGAACAGCATCATTTGAATTGACTGAGGTAATCGCACGGCCAAGTTGTTCTATGACAGTCTCATTCAGAGCATTCATTGCTTCAGGGCGATTGATGGTTATAGTGGCAATTCCTTCATTGATTGTTGTATCAACATAGGAAAAATCCCATGCTGAGTCATTTGATGCTTGGTCGACAAAGAATTGCGGTATCTTCCAATTACTATCGCCCTTGTCATCTTGACACAACGCAAGGTACTCTTGTGCCATCTCAAAGGATTGCTTTACTCCAACTCGATTCATCAATTCGAAAGGTCCACGGGCCCATCTCAAACCTACTTTTGCACCCCTATCCACATCTTCCATAGAACAAACTCCTTCGTCAACAATTTGTGCAGCAACACCGAAAACTACGCCGTATAAACGACGAGAAATTGTGTCGTACTGCTCTTCGGTGTATGAGTCATCGTCTTCGATTTCCCACATCCTGTTATCGGCCACCAACTCTCTCAGATTTCCCGCACCATCGTATCTAGGAGTCTCAAGTTGCTCAGCAAGATAATCGGTAGAATGCAAAGCGATTGGTGGACCGGTCAAATTCATCAAGCCAAATGGTCCTAAACCAATCCTGAACGCCTTACAGGCAATTGCATCAATTTGAGCAGCAGTACCATGGCCTTCTTCAAGCAGTAAACATGCTTCATTGAGCCAAGGAACAAAAAATCTGTTGACAACAAAGCCAGGCCTGTCGCCACATACAATGACCACCTTGCCCAACATCTTACAATATTGAACTACTCTGTCAATGGTCTGTTGACTAGTTGATTGTGCTGGTATTACCTCAACCAAACGATTCTTGGCTGGATGATAGAAGAAATGTAGACCGACAAAACGGTCAGGCCTGCCGGTTGCTTCTGCTAGCGCATTAACCGATAATGACGAGGTATTCGAAGCTAGAATAGTATCTGTACCGCATGCTTCGTCTAAGGTTTTGAAAACGGCAGTCTTGATATCGAAGTCTTCGAAAACTGCTTCGATAACTAGATCGGTGTTTTCAGCCGTGTTCTCAACACCAACAACTCCGGTGATTCTACCTTTAATGGCGTCAACCTGTTGTTCGGTGAATATCCTGCGTTCGACCGCTTCGGTCAAAAAATTAGCAATTATTCCCTGACCTCTATCTACCCATTGTTGCTCTCTGTCAACCATTTGTACATCAAATTCTTCTTGGGCGGATTTCTGGGCTATTCCTGAGCCCATGTTTCCGGCGCCGACTATTGCTACACGCTGAATTGGTTGCATGATGTTTGCGAATCACAAGATGTTCATGAATAATGCGTATTGTTGTAAACTACGCAATTAAGCATTTAAGTTGCATAGATTTCAGTAAAGACATGGAAATAACTAGACAATTCATCAGGATATGCGTCATTATTTTTGGAATTCTAGTTCTGTCATCATATGTCTATGGCTTATCCAAGGCAGAAGACAAGATGGTTTTGTGGGGCGGAATCCCCCACTCGTGGATTAAATTCATCGTTCCATGGATGTTCATAGCTGCGATTGGTTGGTTGATTTACTGGTGGACTATTCTGTACAGCGTTGATGCTTCAGTTATCGATCAACTACGCTGGCCGTGGCAAGATTCTGCTGATGGTAAAGGCGCTAATCGACTATTCTTGGCTTATTGTGTATTCATGATTCCGTCTATGTTGTGGTTAGAAAGTACACTATTCCACATCAACAACGATTACTCTTGGACACCTCTCCTAGTAATCGGTGTTCTAACATTGGCATCAATTGGCAATATTTTGTATGGACTATTGGCATATTCGGCTTACCAAGACGGCCTTGAAGGTGCGAATATGATGCTGCTTGGCTCTGTCATGCTTAGCATTCAATGTATTATTCTTGATGGTATTGTCTGGAATGTCAAATTCCCGTGGTAGACTTACTCAATAAAGGAACTGTAAGCCTCACTAAGCCGTTGACAATAGACTGAGTTATCATATTGTTTTGCATGCTCAATTAATTCATTTTGCGGCTGGTTGCTTTGTCCGTTGCTAGAGATGTAATCATTATGTAGAATGGTTATTGCCTTAATCCATGCATCAGCATCATCGGCCGGTATGCAACTATTATCAGGCATCAATTCGTTGTGAGATGGCAAATCTGCACAGATTACCTTCATGCCTGCAGCCATTGACTCAATTGGCGGGTAGCCAAAGCCTTCACTCACCGATGGAAATAGTAAGGCATCGCACTTGATTCTAAGTGTCATCAAGTATTCATCAGAAACTGAAGAGCCATGGATTGTTAGATTGGTAAATCCATGTGAATTCGCTAGTTCAGAGATTTGTGGTATGCCTGAATTTGCAGAAGAATTGCCGACGTGATGGATATGAATACCCTGTTTAACCTCATCTGGCAATTTGGCAATAACCTCGAAAAGAAATTTCATCCGTTTTCTAGGATCATTACTGCCAACAACCAACAGGTTGCAAGCATCTGGCAGAGATATGTCAACTAGATTTTGATTATCTGGATGATATCTCGCTGAGTCTATTCCCGAAGGAATACAAGTTGACTCTACACTTGGGAAGTTTGATTTTGCCGCATTAAGTGTGTGCCTCGAAATACAGATTAAATGGCTGGCTCTACTCACTCCATGTTTCAGTTTATTTAGATCTCGACGCCTAATTATCCCGGGGGATACATCGCCAATATCCACCACTTCATTGCCAAATTGTAATTGTTGGGGGAACATATGAAACAAATCATGAATGGTTATAACCACAGGAATTAGGGAATTTTTGGGTACCAAATGCGCCTGTTCTTGATCAGTTATATGCACTAAATCGCAGCCTTTAGCCTGAGCTAGTTGCTCGATTTGTCTGGCTACTCGCTTAGGATGAGAAAACCACCTGTTCCATATTCTTGAGATTGGGTTGCTTGTTTTAGCTAATGGGTATTCACAGACTCCTGCTAATTCCCACCCGTCAATCTTTCCTGAATTTAGCATATCGACAAGGTTGTGATGTGCTGCACCTAGCCCGGTATTGCGACCAAGAGAGCCCCCACGTACAATGAGAACCCTCTTGGCCATGCTACCACCAACTATGCTCACCATTTCAAAGGTGAGTTTGGTTGATTAGTCTCACTCTTTTGCTTCTTCTTCTGCGGCTGCAGGGAAGTTGTCGCCTTCGTCTTCTTCATTGCCTAGAGCAATAACTCCAAGAATTAGACAAGAGATAGCGCCAAGATAGAGTAGTAGTGCAACATAGTCAGTTGGTACGTCAAAGTTAGTCCAGTAGGTCAAGCCGTTCTGGTTGGTAACAATTGAACTCTCCATTTCCTCAGCGTCGTCGTCTTCAATTTCTGAAGATTGGACAATTTGGAATACTGGTTGTAGGTCTGACATTTGAGGTGCTGTAGCACGGTCAAATTCGCCTCTCATATCTAAGTAGAAAGTTGAGGTTGAGTCTCCAGCAATAATCAATCCTGACAATTCTTCTGCCTGCATGTTGATTTCTGTACCAAAGTAGATTGGTAGAGCAGGGGTCATTGCATCTAGTAGTGTGTAAGACTTGATCAACTTAGCAGTGATTGGTCGTGTGGTTGGGTCTACAGATGCTGTACAGTCATCAACAGGGATGTTCTTGACTTCACTGGTGCCTGAACAGGTAACTGCTGTGATTGCATAACCACCGGCATCGACTTTGTCACCATCACCGGTTAGGAAGCCACCAGTGGTTTCATCTAGAGTCTCAACACCAATCAGGCCAAAGGTTGCCATCATCATTTCTGTGTTGTGCCAAGATAGTTCGTTTGAGCCATCCTCAAGGATAGTTTCACCCTTGTCACAGGAATCGTTGTGTCCAGTACAGATTGTGTAGGTGGTAGCAGGTCCTGTGCTTAGACCGCCAGAGCCGTAGTAGGTTAGGTTGGTTTCAAGTTTGGACCAACCAAGTGTTGGGTCGGTAATGTCACCAGCAACGAAAGCACTTACTGGGTCTCTCCAACCGAACAACCACTCGTTAACAGTTTGAGTCTTGTATGGGCCATCGCTGGTCAAACTGACTAGGAAGCCTGGTACGAAGCCTGTGTATACTGCGTCTCTAACTAGCATTCTTAGTGCTGCTGCTGCGTTAGC
>WTIT01000087.1:56554-64330 GCA_011526375.1 Methanobacteriota archaeon | reverse complement strand
AGCATGATTTCTGGCTCACCTAGTCCAACGAAAGCAACTACACCAAGTGCATTCTCTAGTGAGATGTTGAAATTCATATCCATTGGATGCATAGTTCCAGTCATTGCTTGGTCAAGCGTTCCTTCTGGGAAATCTGCCATTGGTAGAGTGTCACCGGCTGCAGTATTTGCTGCGGTAATTCCAGCGCCTGTGTCACTAGCAGCCCAAGCCGCATAAGCACCCATAGCCCAGTTCATGCCCATTGCACCATCACAAGGAATGGATACGCCGGCTGATGTACAAATGTCACCAACAGTTGCTGCTCCAGCTTGCGTAGTGTTGAGGTCTTGTCCCATTGCACCAGCGGAGAATCCAGCCTTGGTCAAGTCCATGATGCCAGAAATTGCAGTTCCTGTTGCACCAACAACTTGTGGTTGGAACGGAATGTTAGTTGTGGTAACTTCCATGTCACACGGAGTTCTGGTATCTGCAGAACAGGTGTAAACCTTTGATTCGCTGTACTTTAGGGTTCCAGCGTCTTTGTTTAGTTCAATAACCTCTCTAGTGTAGGTGATGTCATAGTCGAACGGTCCAACTTGTTCGTAGACCGGATCTGCACCGCCCATTACTTCGGTTGGATTGGTTAGGTTCCACGCATAATAACTGCGCTCACCGGTAGATGTTGCCCAATCTTCTTCAACTTCTGAACAATCACTGTTAGCACAGGCCGAATCGGCAGGGAATGTTTCGAAATTGTCATCCACAGCACCCTCAACTGCGCCTGTCGAAAGCATCGACAGTGGGGCACTCAAAATCAAACATACCAAAGCGGCACCAAGCATCATTTTACTATTTGCAAGCATACTCATGCCTTGATGTAATCAAATCTAGGTGTTAAAGATTACACCTAATGTTTGACACTTTATTGGTAAATGTAGGAAAAGCCGGCTTCCCAAAATACAATATTGTAGCACTAAGTGTAAAAAAGGAAGTTACTATCGCAACAAATACCCAGGTGAAATCATGCCGAATCCTGTTCAACACATCTCAAAAGAGTCTATCACCTTAATTCAATCTAAAATTGATGATACTATTGACAATGGCATCTCGATTCGTAACGCCTTGGCTGAATACTCTAACAGTGATGCTTACGACATTAATTGGGAAGTCCAAGCTGCTGTTGAAGCATTGCAAGTTTTTGGTTCACGATGGACGATTGAAATTCTATCTACGCTCTACATCGCAGGGCCAAGAAGATTCAATGAAATGAAGGCACTGCTAGAGGGAATTTCATCAAGAACCTTGTCCGACAAACTTACGCTATTATCCGATGAAGGTCTAATCAACCGAACTGTGGATGAGGGGCCACCAGTAAGAGTAGCCTATGCTCTAAGTAAGCATGGCGTTGCCTGTGGCAGACTATTATCTCCACTTGTTGCTCATCTGAAGATTCGCTCTGGTTCGGTTCAATGAATCATCTAACGGATGCTTTAACAAAGGAGAACTGGATACCCCAATTATGCCTCTGATTGCTCAATGGGTTCGGCAGCGCCCGTGGTTAGCGGCAGGTATCGCTGGTGCAGCCGGAGGAATTGCAGGAGTTGCTGGCGGCATGGCGGCGGCTGCTAGCGCAGTTGGAGCACTAGCGTTTGGCGGTATCTCTACCAAAGCAAGACACAGTGAACACCCACTGCGCAGGAGAATTCTTCACACTTTGGAAAAGCATCCTGGTTTATGCTACCGAGAATTACAATCAACACTTGCAACCGCAAACGGCACACTAAGGCATCACTTGGACGTTTTACAAACTAGACAAAGTATTACGGTAATGCCAGTAAACGGTAGAACTTGTTATTTTGCCGGAGCGCCAAGTCAAGTTGAGGTTTTGAAAGGTATTTCAGTCAATGAACAACGAGCGGCATCGGCACTACCAATTGGGTTATCATTAGTTCAAAGACTGATAATTGAGGACATCGTCAAAGAAGGCATCCCCCGCTCACAAGCACAACTTGCCCGTCGGATTGGTAGAACCAGAGCCACTGTACATTCAGCGGTCAAGGTGTTGCGAAGAAGAGGCATACTACGTGAAGATCGCATTGAACTGATGCCACATATTGACATGAATATTCAGTGGCACGGCTCTCAAGGTGTTGACTACGAATGGCTTGATGAGCGCCGCTGAGATTTACTGTTATTTTTCGGCTCTCGAGCGGCAATTAATACACAGAATTCAAAGACCCTCGACGACGCCTAATGTTTGAGGATAATGTTCAAGGTCAGATTACAGGAGGTTTCCCTGCCCACAAGTGATAGAGACATTGACAGTTTGACAACGTGGTTTGTCGACACACTTTGCCTTGTTAGAAAACGTGGTGATGAGATGGCAGACCACGGGTTTGCCAACCCTGTGCATCGCTTGCTACGCGATTATCTATTTGCCCAACCTGAGGTTGGCTGGGATGCTCAAATGTTAGCTGATGAGTTAGCACTAACTCCAGCCTCGCTTAACCACCATTTGGCAAGATTGGTACAGTCCGGAATAATTGGTTATACCAATGAAGGAAAAGGCTGGCGACGCTATTACCTACGCGGAGGTTCATTATCCAAAGCAGTAGAAATCTTTTCTAATCAAGCAAGCATCATCGTCAATCAAAGATTGGAACCTATCGATAGTCGATGGGGCCGGGAAAATCCTCGATTACCGCTAGAATTGCCAGAAAATGACCGCCCCCCACTAACCCTTGGCGTTGTCGACCACAGGCCAATCGCCCCAGAATCTGAAGAAAACATCGTCTCACAATGGATGGGTGATTTTGGACTATTGGGTGAACGCCCCGGAAAAGAAATCAAAGCCGATTCCATCTCAGTCCGACTGTTTGAATTGTTACTCTCCAGGGATGCACCACTGTCCTTGGATGAAGCGGTCGAAATTTTAGGCGGACAAAAAGCACGTATTGGTCGCATCCTTGAGCGGTTTAGGAGCAGTGGTATGGTTGAGCGAATACCACGTACTGATCGATTATCTGTCGCTCTATGGAACGCGATGACTGCTCAGCATCAGCGCCGAGGAGAGGATTGGATGCTGAAGAAGGGTGGTTTCCAGCGGATATTAAACGACAAACAGCAATCAAAATTGCTTATGTCATTGAAGAAAGGTAAATTGTCAATTGAAGATGTTGCTGCTGAAATGAAAAGTGTTGAGCCTCAGCAACAAATGTTACTACTCAATTTGCTCGGTGGTAGGCTACCTCTCGGCCATAGAATGAACGGTGAAGACGCCGGCCAAGTAAGGAGAAATGTCCAAGATTCATTGGATAGAGTTCTTAGAAGGATGCGCCGAGTCGCTGAAATGCTTGAAACGGAATTATCTGCATAATTCAAGCCAACTATTGAAAAATAATGTCTTTGAGCATAAATCGATGAGCGAGTTCATTGGCCAGAAGTTTGGCAAATGGGAAGGCGAAGAGCGCCCGCTATTTCTCGCCCCAATGTCAGGTGTTACCGACCTGCCATTTCGCTTACTTGCCAAGGAATGCGGCGCTGATGTGACGATTACAGAGTTCACCAACAGTACGGCTTTGAGTCGAGCCGCTACGGCCTCATGGCGTAAGATGGAATCTCATGAAACTGAAGTTCCATTCATTCCCCAGATATTTGGCGGTGATGCCAAAGACATGGTTACTGCAGCTGAGATGTTAGCACCAAACTGTGATGTAATCGATTTGAATTTCGGCTGTCCAGCACCTAAAGTGACCAAAATATGTGCAGGTGCTGCATTGATGGGCGAGCCGGATAACCTCGTTTCAATGGTGAGTGATATCGTAGAGAGTGTCGATGTACCGGTTACGGCAAAAATGCGCCTTGGTACTGGAGCGTCTACCCACAACGCAGTGGAAATCTGTCAGCGCCTAGAAAAGGTTGGAGCACAACGTCTGTGTGTCCATGGCAGGACCTTGCGGCAAAGATACTCTGGTGTAGCAGACTGGGATTACATCAAGCAAGTTGTCGAATCGGTTGAAGTACCGGTGATTGCTAATGGCGATGTCACCGATTCAGAAAGTGCCGCAAAGTGTCTTGAAAAGACCAATGCCTCTGGGTTAATGATCGGACGGGGAGCAATCGGCCGGCCAGCAATGTTTGGTTATCTAAAAGTTGGATTGGGATGGATGGAAGAAACCGATTTACCGTGGGTTAAACTTCATGATGATTGGCAAGACTTAGATGAAACTCAGCAAGCATTTGCGACTAGAAAATGGTGCTGGGACAGATATATCCAACTATCCAAAGACACGGTAGGGATACAGCCACGTTGGATGCAAAGACATGCTGTAGCATTCACTAAAGGACTACCAGGTGGTAAAAAAATTCGCTCTATTATGCATGATATGCCAACTCCTGAGGATTTTGCTGATGCAATAAGTGAGTTTTTGATTGGAAAAATCGATACAAACTGAGGCTTATTTGTTGGCAAACGATTTAAATTTCTAAGCCGAATAAGTACCTTTAATGCCTCAAGATGAGCAAGAGGATGGCTTTTGGTCAAAGGCAGATAGTTACCAACCAAAGACTCCGGCAATGAAAAGCTGGAAGAAGAAATATCTCGAAGGTAATCAATCAAAATATGGACAAGATGAAGGAAAGCCTCGGATAGAAAATCTTGATGATTACACAAATAGGCAATTGCAAAAGGAAAACAGTTGGAATGGCTTTATTAGACCACAGAAGTTGTTTTTCCCTTTGTCAATCATTTCTTTTTTCAATGAGTCAATAAATGGCTATTTTTGCATGTGGGGCGAATGTGCTCCTCCTCCGCCATACTACCATTTTCCACGAATTATTGCCTTAATTGCGGTGATTTTCTGGTTCAATATGGCTTGGCAGGAACGTGGCGAATCCGAATACCGTGGAAGTGGATATGCTTGGGGCATGTTTTTCGGAGTTATATTTGGATTCTTGATGTTCTTTGTGTTGAGTGTTATGGGTTGGGCTAGCGAATAATGATTACAACGGTGCCCTTCGATTCAATTGAATTGTCGGTATATTCGTCTTAGTTTGGTTGCTGATGGTATATGTGTATAGGGTTTAATTTCAAGTTTCGGCGGTTGAATGTTTTTTGATTGCCATAGGTCATTGAAACCTGTCATCGACAAATCCTCAAGATTATCTGGTTTGATTTGAATCTCTATTTGATTAGGTGATTTTTGAATTGCGATGTAATCCGTTATCTTATCACTCATTTGCATTATTGCGCGACGAATGAGGTCAGGAACTACTAGTTCAGTCCCTCCATCGTGCTTGGGCAAATGAAACACATCATCTGATCGACCCATAATTGATGATATTACTTCTCTGGCATCACCACATGGACAGTTTTCTTTGGAAGCAACCAAAATATCATTCAGTCGATAGCGAATAATCGGTTGTGACTTTCTTCTAAAGTCAGTAATTATTGGATGATACCAGCCTTTTTTCTCATCTAGCCATTCTTTCTGAATGACCATCAATCCTTCATTGAGATGTAATGTTCCATGTTCACAAGTTGCGGCAATTTCGCCTTCGGTGGAAGAATAAAATTGATTCAAAGTAAGTCCAAAATGTGATTCAATCTTTTTCCTGTCTACGTCTTCCAAAACCTCTGCTACTGAAATAATCCGCTTGACTCTCAATTCACTCTTTATGTCAACAAAATAACTCAAAACACTTGGTGGGCAAATCAAGATATCTAAATCGCCTTTGAGTATCTCCTGATGCAATTGGTCAACTGGTTTCATTAGGTCATAGAACTGAAATTTAATTCGATTTGAACCAATACTTTCGAAAGTATTCGAGTTAGCTCTGAGCACTAGTCCGATGCGATATTTGCCCAAAATAGAGGAACCTAACCCTCTAGCCAGCATGAATCCTGCCCATGCTGCCTGTTCGGATTCACTAACAATATGCATACCGCGAAACCCGCTAGTTCCTGAAGAGAAACCAATGGTGTAAGGCCCAATTTTGGATGAGAAGTCACGGCTTTTTTCCGCTCTCTCGGCTAGATCTCTTGCATTAGCAATATCCAAATCAACCGTGATTAAATCTTGCAGATTTTCCATCATAACTGCCTTGTCTATAATGGGGAAATCACGCCAATCCTCGTCGGTATAACCTTGCCATAAATCTCGATAAAATTTGGAATTCTGGCGTACAAATTTGATATGTTTCATCACTGCTTTGTTTTGAATTTTGGCTATTTTTTTTCTAGATGAGTAGCGCTTAGGAGTGTTTAGATATCTCAGTAAAGTTGCCAATTTACTCATTCTAATTCCTCCAAACCATCTTCAAAAGTTAGTCTTGGAGTCCAATTAAGATATTTTTTTGCGCCGCTGATGTCCAAACGAAGTGAACGTGTTATTTGTCTTAGGCCATAGTTTGTTATCGCTGGCTCCCAAGTTTTTCCTGGCACCAAACTTGCTGCAATGGTAATCAAATTTGAATAAATTAACACAGGAAATAGTGGTATCTTACGGTGCTTTAATTGACGTTCATTACGATTAGCATATGCTGCAATAATGGATTTGAAAGAGCGAGCGTCGCCGTTAGAAATATTGTAAAAACGATGTAATGCATCATCGTTTGCTTCGATGGCACAAACTACAGCATCAAGGAAATTACCCAAACAGGTTATGTCAATAAGTGCATCACCTTTGCCAATAGTCAAGTACCGCTTATCAGAAATCAACCGTTCAAGCCTTGGAATGAGTGTTTCATCGCCTTTGCCAAATACTGCTCTGGGGCGCAAGCCAATCCATGGTATGTCGGTCTGCTCTAAGCAGTATAATTCACTATCATACTTACTCGCACCATAAGCATGCTTGGGTCGCATAGATTTGTGTGGCATATCATCTGGATGTTTTATGTCCGGCCTGCCGCCATCGAAAATTGAGGCTGATGAAATTACGATTATCCGTTTAACTGAGCGATACTTTGCGGCGATAAAGACATTCTTCGTGCCTTGTACATTGGTCTCAAAATATTTCCTTCGACTGCCAAATGGGCTAGCATAAGCTGCACAATGTACCAAGATGTCTACTCCAATGATGGAATTTTCAATTGCGTTAACATCAAGAATATCACAATTTATCATCTCAAATCCATCTTCACTTAGTTGGCTTAATTTGGCCTCATTGCGACCTAGGCCAACTACTTCATGGCCTTTAGACGCTAAATATTTGAGAACAGCACCGCCAAGTGAGCCTGTAGCGCCAGTGACTGCTATTTTCATTAGACCACCTAATCAATTCTCAAGGACACACGCCACCAAAAGACAACCAATGCCGACGGCCAAGCAATTCCTATTACCCATGCTAGCCAAACCGGCAACAAAGCAGGACTATCAACTATTACCGGTATCTCGGTATAAGATTGATTTCCATCAACCTCTGACCAAATTTGCAGGGTTTGATTGCCAGAAAATGGAAACAATACTGAACCTTGCCACAATTGATAATCACCAGGATTATCTAGTTCAGTGATCATTGTAATATCTCCTTTGTCCGATTCTTGAATCAGTTCAACCCAGACGTTGTCAATTTCTGTTGACTCATTATCATGAGAATATATCACAATTGAGGCCTCTGTTGTGGCTTTTGGCGGCCAAATCATAAATTCAACCCAAAGGTACTCATCGTCAACATCGATGAGAAATCTCTTGGGTGCATCAAAACCCTCACCTTCCTCGACAAAATGTATTGAATGAGCGCTTACACTTGGTAGCAAAAGGGAAAACAAAACAATTGTCACTAGAGACTTTGCTAATTT
>WTIT01000087.1:13058-56454 GCA_011526375.1 Methanobacteriota archaeon | reverse complement strand
CACTTGGTAGCAAAAGGGAAAACAAAACAATTGTCACTAGAGACTTTGCTAATTTCGATTTACTATTTTCTTTGCTAGAATAATCCTGTGACAACCCCTGAATAGCCATTATTATTTTTGGATTAAGTAACCAAATAAATCGCAGTATAACAACTGATATAATTACTGAAATTACTGTATTAACAACGCCAACCTCGCTTGGTATGTGCTGAATAAAGGTAGGTAACCATGCTGCATCAACAATTATCACCAAGGAAATCATTGAACTGGGGTTATCAAACGAAGAGTACTTTTTGATTATTATGACACCCAAGAATAGTAACCAAGGCAGGCATTGTGCAGCCCAAACGGTATTTGGAGTGCCTGGTCTGTATACGTGTTCTGTACCCATCATTAAGTCAACCAATTTTGGTACTAGAAGGATGAATAGAAGTTGTGATGCAAGCATAAGTCCAGCTAACGAGATTATGCCTTCATCACCTGTAATTGACCGCATAATTGGTAACATGATCAATAATGCTGAGCCAGCGAAGATAAAATGCAAAATAATCTCTATTCCAATTATTTCAATTACCCAAACCCTCGGATCGAGAAAGTTAGCAAACGCGAGGTGCAAATGATAGATTAAGGCCCACATAGTAAACAACATCGATATGTTTAGCAACAGATGATTTGACTGAGTACGCTGCTTAATCTGTAATGCAAGAATAATTGTCGCAAGTTCGACTATCATCCCACCAGCAAATGTCCAAATGTGTGGCGGAGTGATAATTGTCGTATCAACGCCATAACTTGAGTGCCACAAGTCATCATAAAGTCCACCAAGGATCAATGTAATCATGCCGCTAAGGATAATCCAAATCGGTATTGGGGCGCTAAATATCCATACTTGCATGCCACTTTTTGGCTTGATTTTGACAAAACTATGCCAAACTATGTAACAAACAAGGAATATCATCGTTGGAATAGTACCACTGAATATCATCAAATGAGGCGGAGTCAGTAATTTATCTCGGCCAACATCGGTATGCCATTGTAAATCTACGGCTAATCCAAATCTTGCAATTACGTGATAAAAGGTAAGAAACACGACAAAATAGGTGAGCAGATTGATTTCTCTGCTTCTCGTTTCCATATATCTCACATCCAGGTTGCAGTCACTGTTTTTCCTGAATGGTCGTTAATTTGATGGATTTTAGTCATTGCTTGAGAATATTGGGTTAGAAACTCGTGCATATGCTGCCCTGACAACCAGTTGGCATTGCCGATAAATTTCTCACCGTCAACAGTACCTTTTCTTTCAAATGGAGTGTGTTCAGCAATAATGTTCGCAGATTTAGTTTCATCAAAAATCGTTGACACTACTGCTGATGAGTCAAATAATTTTGAGTCAAATATTGTTGATTTCAATTTTGCTCCATCGCCCTCCAATGCAACCAACATCACACAAGATATCGGTTGATAAGACCACTTTGATTGAGCATTTGGTCGCTCGTCTCCTACTGTAATTAGAGCGTATCCTCCAGATTTAATTTTCAACATATGTTTAGCAGAATTCAGTGCAACATATGGACTACAACTACCATCGCTTACGTCAAAAGAAAAACAGTGGTTTGATTGCTGAGAGATTGGTTTACACTTCAATCCTAATTCGCCCTGAACATGACTAGCAAATGCTGGTTCAGTTCTGAAATTCCGTCGATATACTCCGGCATGGATAATCAAATTAACATCATTTAGTGTTATTGAGGATTCAGCAATCAACTTTCTTGACAAATTACAAATTGATTTTAGCAAACTACTGCGGCCTATCGGCGATGATTTCCAGCCCACAATGACTACCATTGTTCAATTCCCTCCGGCATATGGAAGTACATCGCTAGCATTGCCAATCCAGACCCAAAAGAAATGAGTAGAGCAGAGTCACCTGAATTCAATTTCCCAGCCTTGAGAGATTTCTCAAGCAGCATACAGTGGCTCGTAGACGCGGTATTTGCAATGTCCTGACTATCATTATGTAATTGCATGATTGGACCAACTGCTGCTATCGCAATCTCCGCCCCTTTATCCACTGCTTTAGGTGAGGTTGGATGAGAATAAACATGGTTTATTTCACTCCAATTAAGTTCCATACGGCGCATTGACCGTGTGAGAAATTCACTAAGGTTGTCCAACACTCCCTGCTGTAGTTGAGATGCCTTGGTTCTCATCAGTGGGCCTGCACGTTTCTTTGATGCTTCTCCTATGCACAATTTATTGTATTGAGCAAAAGTAAATGGCTCACTGAAAATAACTTGGTTGGGGGCCTCTGACCTACCGATCAAATATGCTGCTGAGCCATCACCGACGGTCATGGATGCTATTGCTTTACTTTTTAGCCACAGATTATTTGATTTAGCTTCATCAATAAGTGAAGTGATATTTTCCCCTGAGACGATTAGCGCCGTCTCTATTTCACCGGATTTTATCATTGAATCAGCAATCATCAACGAAGTAATCATACCTGAACAGGCATTGGAAATATCAAAACAAATTGCTTCATTAATACCCAGTTCCTTAGCGATAATCGTAGCCATACTCGGTGAAATATGCAGGCCTAAACTGCTAGAAAGGTTACTAACTGCGCAATTGATTACTAAATCTATTTTATCTGGCTCAATCTTAGATCTATGGATACATTTTTTGGCTGCTTTGGTGGCTAGTTCTAGACTACCTTCTGCTAAATCACTTCGACGATGGCCATCGATACCTGTTAATCTATGGAGGTCTAACTTACCTGGTAAGTCACCTACTGCGGCAAATTCCTCAATCGGAACAAAGTTTTCAGGTATGTAACTGGCGAAGGAGAGGATTTTACTGTGAAATAATCCCTGAGTCACGCATAACCCTCTAATGATAATTAAGCAACAGATTTACTGTCTATTGTATCCTCGGTGGACAAATTTAGACTAACATCCTCAAAAGAGAAATACATCAGCAAATTTGAGAATAATATCAGTACGATATTAGCTTCAAGGTATATGTCATTAATTCTAAATGCAATAAAATAAATGCTTGCTAGAATTATTGATGAGATTAGATTTAACCGATAACCCCAGAGCTTTTGGTCGCTGATAAATCCGAGTCCTAATGTTCCTGAAAACCCAATTGCGAAAATTATCCCCATATCTGTTAGATTACCACTTATCTCGTAAATTAGATATTGAACATAAATACCGAACACAAGCAGTCCATTGATTACGATATGGAAATTTGGTATACGGTAATTGCCTAGTTTTGGATTTTCAGTTTTGAGGCCAAGCCATCGCAAAATTGGAATGAGGTTGCCCCAAAACACGTTGGAAGTCTCAATTTTTTCATGTGACCCATACTCAACGGGTACTTCATCGAGTTCTACCTGAAAGGTTCCGAATAATTTGTCCCAAATCACAAAGGTGCCGCCAAAATTTCGGTCAACATAGACATCTTGAACACCGTGATGGACCCTGTGGTGTGATGGAGTAATCATAAACAACTCAAGTATACCTGACTTTTTGACAATGCTATTGTGGTTATAGAATTGAATGACAATATGAATACTTGCAACTGTTATGAACATCTCAACAGGCAGCCCTGCAACTGCTAGAATAGCATAGAACGGTAGGGCTGTGAGTGATGAAAACCAAGCATTTCTAATACCCAAGGAGAGATTGAAATTTTCTCCTTGGTGATGGACATTATGTAAAACCCACAGTGCACTAAATTTGTGATGTGCTCTATGGAACCAGTAGAAACCAAAATCCCAAGCAATGAAGGCAATCAAGAAAGTTTGCCAAACTGGTAAATTTTCAAACAATCGATAAGGCGAATAAGACAGGATGTAATAATAACCAATAATTTCCAAACCACGGCAGATCCACATTAGCAAATGGCCAGAATTTAGGTTGTAAATCATCTCTTTCCACGGCGACTCATGCTTTCTTACATATTGGTTAAACAAGCCCTCAGAGACCATTAAAGTGACCAATAGACCATTGACGATAACTAAAATCGTAGCCAAGTCCATTATCAAATAAGCCACCTCTATGGTCACAACATCTCTCTATGCCTCTTAGGCTTTTGCCCGACAAAATTCATTGTATATGCCTGTCGTTGCCTATATAGAGTGTTACTTATGTAAGGAAACTTTTGGTGAAAACATGGAGATTCATCTGCTACTGTTGAGTATGGCCGTCACCCTATTGGCCGCTGCTCTAACCGTTCCCGCAGGTTTTGGCTTAGCCACCATGCTAACCCCTGTGGTTTTGTTTTGGTTACCACCACATGAGGCGATTGCTGTGGTGGCAATCATTCACGGTGCACATAATGCTTGGAAGTTGAAATTGCTGAGAAATAGCGTTGATTTTAATGCTGTTAAGCGATATGGTTGGGCTTTGATTGTAGGAGCAATTATCGGCGCAGTACTACATTCATACATTCCATCCAACCCGCTACTATTGGTGGTTGGATTGGCTCTAATTGTTCTCCCAATATTATCAGCAACTGAAAGATGGACAAATATCAGATTGCCTGATTCAGAAGATAGAATCGGCGGTTTCGGCTCTGGTTTCTTCGGTGGGTTAACCGGCCATCAAGGCGCACTTAGAGCGATGTTTTTGCAAAGAAGACTACCTGATAAAGCAGCATATGCCGCGACAGCGAGTGTTTTAGCGCTAGCGGTTGACCTAACCAGAATACCGATTTATCTAGTCTTTGAAGGCACTGCAATCCTTGATGAGTATATCCTTATTCCTAGTCTGGTTATCTCTGCAATACTTGGTGTCTATCTAGGTAAATTATGGCTATCTAAGTGGAAACAATCCAACATTAGAATTGGTATTTTAGTCGCCATAGTTGCTAGTGGCATGATGTATGTTGCCGAAGCAGGCAAGAAAATGGGTTATTGGTAACGCAATCAGAAGGTAGATTGCCATTCTTCAACATCTTGAGATGCTGCCCAATCTTCGTCAGTGGTTTCACCACGAACTTTGAGAACCTCTCTTGCTAACAACCAGTACACTAGGGCAAGTGATCGGCGGCCCTTGTTGTTTGCTGGGACTGCTACGTCGACATTTCTGAGATTGTTGTTTGCATCAACAATTCCAACTACTGGCAAACCTGAGTTAACAGCTTCCTTCAATGCTTGTTGGTCTGCCGCAGGGTCGGTAACGAATAAGACATCAGGCTCGACGTATGAACGTAGAGCTGGGTTAGTCAGTGAACCTGGGATAAATCTGCCAACAGCGGCATTTGCACCAATTGCTTCGGCGAATAATCGTGCTGGTCTTTGGCCGTATTGACGTGCGGATACCACCATTATTCTTGGTGCGTCATACTTGTTAAGGAACTCTGCAGTAGTTCTGATACGGGAATCCGTCATGTTGACATCGAGCAGGTATAACCCGTCATCTCTTACTGTATCAATGAATCTTGCCATATCAGCACTCTTCTGTTGAGTACCAATGTTTACAGCATTCTCTTCATAGGTTTCAAACGGCAATAGTAGGCTTGCTTCTTCAGACATGAAATGACCTCAGCAATCGCCCCACTTGACCCCCATATTAAACCGCTTCGCAATAACTTAGATTTTCAAAATTTGCAAAATAGGCAATTTTTGTTGCCCAAGAGGGCGAAGATTAGAAGTCTCAAGACAGTAAAGACAAGATATGGCCGGGCAGGAGGGAAGGCAGAATCATTCGGATTTTGACCTCTCCAGCGCCAAGAAAAGTAAGGACGGTTTTTGGCGGGACAACAATGGCACTCTACTCAGAGTAAGCGCTAGCGATATCGAAAGACACGCTTATTGCCCATTGTCATGGGAATTAGCAAAACAAGGTAACACTGGCCAAGGAGAAGCCGTAGAATTGGGTAAAGTGAAACACGCAGAAATCCACAACAGAGTTTCTGAATTCAGGACCAAGCAAAGCCAATTTAGGCGACAGATGATAATTTGGACTTGGTGGTTTACCGTGATTATTGCTATTGCGATTGATTCAGTAGCGATTATGATGATTGACGATGTAATGTTATATCCAAAAGACATGGCGAAATATCTTGCCATGTGGAGCCTTACTGTGTTAGTTGCTGGCTTAACCGCCATCTACATCCCATGGAGAAAATGGTTAGGCTTCGCAGAAACTATCAAAGTAGAAAAGAACAAAATCATCCAAGAAACCAAAATTCTCGAGCCTGAATGGGAGATTGAAGGATTTGAAGGTGGTTGGTTTGAAGCAGGAAAGGTCGAAATTGGTCTACTATTCGCTGCAATGCTACTAGGCATCCATTCAATAGCATTGAATGGTGCTGAGAATCGCCAGCAAGCAGGATTTATTTTGATTGTTTTAGCCATGGTATGGACTCTAGCAGCATCTTGGCAATTACAGAGAGCACTTATTTCCGAGAATGAATCAGAATTAGCGCGTAAAGATGTTGGACTAAAATCAGGATCTGAGGTAGCATATTCGGATGATGAAGAATCCTCTGGGTTACTGATCGATAAACAAACAGGGATTAGAGGTAGGCCAGACCAAATTGTTGTAATCGATGGTGAGTTTATTCCAATCGAGCAAAAGACTGGCAGAGTCCCGAAGCGCCCGCATACATCACATCGTCGTCAATTATTGGCTTATATCCACCTCGTTGAAAAAAATACCAACCGAAGTACTCCCTATGGGATACTACGTTATGGCAATGACGATATCCACCAAATCATTTGGGATGAGGCGGCAAAAAACGAACTTTTCGAGCAGGTTCAAGAAATTCAACGATTAATGGTTGAAGGTGGAGCAAAGCGCAATCATGACCGCATTGGTAAGTGCGAAAATTGTTCCAGGAAATATGCCTGTAGTGAATCACTTGTTTGATCACTCGTCACACGGTGGTTCCATTGGAAATTGTTGACATATTCTGTGAACGGTAATTACAATGATGAAGTTATCTTGAAAAGCACCGATGGTATTTTCTCCCCATCCCCTCGCTTCGACATCCAACTTCCAATCGCCAACCTCAAACTCAGGACTTGGCTCAAAACTATCGACGGTTGGAGTTACATCTTCACAGACATCCTGCAGCCAAAATGAGATGCCGGATGGCGTTGTAACCTCCGCTCTTACGTATCGTAATTCACTCGTAAGAACCTCGTCGATACAGGAAATTTGGTCAGAACCGCTCATACCTACCTTGAAATAAATCTCAATTCGCTCGACTGTTTCATCTACTGGAAATGTTGTTTGGTTTGAGTATGGTTGGATTGTAATTGTGGTAAATGTGTGCGTCATATCTACTTTATCTGGATATGAAACTTGGTAGACATCTTCTCTTAGTCCTTCGATTGTCTCTCTTGCTTGTAGTAGTCCTAAACATCCTGAAAGACTAGAAGTCATTAGGGTCATGAGAAGAAAAACCACTAGTTTATTTCTCCTCATGAGTCTGCGATGATTATCTTGGTTATCAATTAAGTGATTAATCGAGTAATTTTTGAAGTGGAGAAAATCATCCCATGATGTCCGAATGACGCACATGGTGGCCGAGCAATCGCTATGACGAACCCTATGAAAGCCGACGGACATCACTCAAATTCTGCACCGCAAACTGGACATTGCTTAGCCATGACTGGGATTTCAGCACTACAAGCACCACATTCAGCGGTCTTCTTGGTTGATTGGCGGCGTCTCGGTTTTTGCCTTGCAGGTTGTAAATCATCATCCTCTTCGACCTTAGCGAGTGGTTGATCGTCATCTTCAACCGTAAAGTCAGAACTCACTTCCTCTATTTCGTTACCCGCTATTGAAGAGTCTGATAATCCCATACCGATGTGAACTTCATCACCAGGCATGACTCCTTCTTCACCAGTTATCTCATACAGTCTACCTCTAATTTCTGCGTCGCTTGCAGATAACTCTGAATCATCATCTTTGTGGGCTACTAAATCACCTTTGGCAGCGAGCATCTCATCAAGGTCTTGTGAGCTGTCGCTTAGTTCCTTCATCGATTTCAATCTGGTAGTGACCTGAGATTCCAATTCCTCGATTTCTTCAGGAGTCAATCCCTCAGTATCAAATTCTTCCTCATACATTTGCTCAATTTCAGCTATCTGGGCTTCAGCTGTTGCAATGTTTTCATCCCAGTCATCTTCTAATTGATCTTCATCATAACCAAATTCCTTAACGGTTTCTGCAAAGTTTTCTGTTCCAGAGACTATTGCGTCTTCATCTTCTTCTGGTAGGGCAATCTCTTGAGTCGGTACAGATTTCCTTTCACGTCTTTCACGTCGCTCAAAGAATTTGGAAACATCTTGCTCTGCACCACAATAAGGACAGTTATCCATCAAATCTGGTACTGATTCTCCACATTCATGACACGAGTGGAATTGTTTTCTTGCCTTTGCTAGGTTGAAGCTACAGTGAGGACATCTATTTTCATCACCTTCTAATTCACCATCACATGCTGGACAATATTCGAATATGTCTCGTTCTACTTCTTCTTCGGATTCTCTTGTCAACCAGATTGCGGCAACAAATATGCCTATTAGAACCGCAACCCCAATTCCGATTAGAGCCGCGGTTCCCATGCCTGATTGTTCATCATCAACATTATTTGACGCTGAGGACTCTGTCGTTAGTTTCCTGGTGTAAGTGTTTGTTACAGATGGGTCTGAGGGAACCATCTGGATTGTTGTGGAAGGTGCTGAAGCAATAAATTGGCATTCAAGCGATACTTTTTGGCCAATTGTCGATACATTAACTGGTATTGTAGAGATTAATGAATTAGTTGTTGAATCAACACAATCTATTGTTAGCGAGCCAAGTTCTTGGCTTGTCAAATTAATGGCAAAGGTGTATGTTTCGCCCTCTTGAAGCGGCTGGTTTGCTGGATTTCCGTCTGCATCAAGAATTCTAAGGCTTGATCCTGCCCAATTCAGCACCAATCCAGATTCAACCGAGATGGTGTTTGATGCAACATTGTTGGTCAAATCTCTATCCGTATAACCTATCGAGGGTATCCACTCCGCAACAAACTCTGCCGTGTGTGAACCAGCAGCAGTGTTTAACTCCACAGTCCAATAAAATGATTCTCCTGCTTGAAGAGATATTATAGTAGAACTATCGGTAACTCCTTCAAAGGTGTATTCTAGGTTGCCCGTAACTGATTCTCCGCCAAGATTAGTCACTGATACTCCCCATGTAACCTTCTCGCCCGCCTGTACGACAGAGGATGATGGCAATGCGATAGAATCAACCAAAACATCCGGTGCCTCAAGAATCACGAAAGATGTGCTAATCCGGTCATTATCAGTGGTTTCTTGAATAAATCCGCTGTCTGTGAAAGGGTCAATAACTGCGGTAACTTGGTAACTTCCAGGATTGAGCGAACCAACTATATCATCGTCGAAAGAAGTACTCCATGCCTGCTGTGTAGTGCTAGGAGCGAATGTAACACTAAACGGTTGGGTGGCAATCATCCCGCCACTGTGATCAATCTCAAGCCACATGGTGAGATCAGTATTACCGGAATCACCGGTTCTACCAAGAATCCCATCAATAGTCCATGGTCCACTTGAAGACCCTCCATCAGGTGATACCGAAATTTCTCCAATGTGGAACAAATCCATTCTTGGCTCAACCACTAAACTAACTTGCTCTGATTTGCCTTGTTCAGAGGCCTCCAAAATATCATCATTGAAATCTGGTGTTACATAAATTGTGTAAGAGCCAGTCTGCGGTGCGGTAAATGTTGTATTAACCCAGGTTTCCTCGCTAGCATTAAGAGATTTTGTCTCTAGATACTGATTTGCAACATTGCCTGGTAGGTTTACTTCCAATTGGGTCACACCAGCAGGCTGGGAGCCGGTATTTTTCACTAAACTAGAAATTTCAACAATGTCCCCCGCATGAATCATTGTAGAAGGGGTTAATTCCGTTTGAATCACTCGTAAATTAGGCAATCCAGTAACATCAAATTCGACGAAAAATGACACCTCATTACCGCTGTTTCGAGGATATTCAAAGGTAATCCAGATCTTATCATCTGTTTCTAGTAGCCCATCCCATGTTGCTTCGACCGTCACGGCAGCCTCGCCTTGAATGTCTATTACATTCTCAACAAACTTGTTCGCAGTGCTGTACTGGTTTTTGTAAAATGCATACCCGACATTATTCGCTTCAGTTTGTTGTGTATTAGTCAAAGTAAGATAAAACGTAACCGAATCGCCAACATTCAAACCTGTTGCGGGTATCATAGCAACCTGACCCTCAGAGGCTTGAATACCCCCGCTGTCATAAGCAGATGCGCCGAAGGGCAAAGTAAGCACAACGGCCATCATCGCTGCCATCAAAAGTGCTCTTGCTCGTGCCATCAGTACTATGGACTATTGATGAAGCACTTGAACCCATCTCTAAACTTAGCAATTTTTTACTTCATTAACTATTGAATTTACTCGGCCGTAATCATTTATGTGGCAATCCTCGAAAAATACCATAATCAAGGGTAGCATTCAAGGCTTACCGCCTTTGTGTGGTTAACATGCGAGCAATTGCCATGGCATCGGTTTTGTGCCTAATGATGGTGATTGCCAGCATGCCAAACAGCCAAGTTGAAGGCGATTACCTGGGTGATGAATACTCCGCACAAGAGTCAAATTCAGACGTTGTTATCAGTTACTCCAACGGCCCATCGAGCGGACAAAGTTTGACTGGAGTTTATACACTATCATTCTCATTTTCTGGCACTGGAACCGTGACCTCGCTTGATGTTGAGATTTCCGATGATAGCACTACATGGTCCAATATTGCTACATTGACATCATCTCCGTGGGTCACATATTTGGACACCACTGTACTCACAAACGGCACCTATGAATTAAGAGCAACAGCATATGATTCCTCTGCTTCAGAGAATGTTATCCAGTTATCACCATCATTTACTATCGATAACCAAGTACCCGTAATTACCGAGTTCAGCATCAATAACATCGAATATGGAACTGGAACAAGTGCCTCTGACAGAGCATGGTTCTCCACCGCTACTGATGGCACATTGGAATTTTCATGGAATGCTGCTGATGATGATTTATTGCGGGCAACATTGACTAATGTACCTGGCCCGGGAACTCCAGCTAGTGACGGTCCTTCGACTATCAATTATGGCTGGGATTGGTCTTCAGGAGATTTCACGGAAGGGACTTGGAATCCTAGATTGACTGTATATGATAGTTCTGGATTAACTGCTACTCAAACTATGTTCATTGGTATTGATCGTACCGGGCCTAGCATAGGTACTGTTTCTACCGGCTCAAGCACAGGATGGTCTACTTCATCATCAGTCACCCTTACAGGTTTAGTCAACACCGTCGATGACGGGCTTGGTAGCGGTGTTGCCTTTACCGAAATCAGTCTAGACAATAACGTATGGACACAAACTGGAGGCGATTCATATTCTCTAACTTTGAACGATGGTATCCATACTATCTCGCTAAGAGCCACAGATAACGTTGGTAATGTCGGGCCAACAAGTCAAATCACCGTTCAAGTCGATACTGAAGCACCTATTGAGGGTCAATGGAATGTCGATGAATTAACAACGGCGCTAATTGGTGCTGCAAGTGTTGAGTTCACAGCAACTGATTTTACCTCTGGTGTTGATATTGCTAACTCGTTTATTGAATATGGTTTTGATTCCAATGGTTTTGGACAAACCCCTGATATTTCCGGTACTTGGCAGCCATCCATGGGCACTGGGCTTGACAGCACTGTTGCACAATCAAGCTGGGCAACGAAATCTAGACAATACCTAATGTTAAGAGCAACTGTGATGGATGTTGCTGGAAATACAATTGTCACTAATCCTGTATTCTACCAGATACTACCATCAATAGATTTCCAGTGGAATTTAACCGAAACCAACATCGACAGACTCGTTGTCAAACCAGGTGATAATACCGGCAATGTAACCGTCACCGGACTACTGGAAGTGAACGAGAACTATGGTGGCAGTATTACTGTACGACTAGAAGCGGCACCTGCTGATAGGTTCGCTGATGTTGCATGGACAATTATTGATTCTAGAACACTGGATGCCGGTTCAATGACTGACAAATCAGAGTTGCTAATCTGGAATTATACTGTTCCTAATGAAGGTCAGTATGACCTAAGATTAGTCATTGATCCAACCGATGTTATCGATGAATATAATGAAGGAAATAATGAAAATTACATGGTAGTAACTGGTGCTTCAGTCAGCAGCGTCATCAATGCACCATCATTTATGCCGTCAATTGGAGCAATTTTCTTGTGTGCCTTGATTATAACTTTCATTCAAAGAAATACAAGGGATTGAAAAGAAAGAAGCCTCCCGCACGACTATGCGACAGGGACTTCCTAGAGTACCTAAAGACAGAATTGCTGTCTTGATTGGTTCTAAAGGTGCGACTGCTAAGTCTATTCGAGAAGCGTCTGGCTGTGAAGATTTATTCATCAATTCTGAAACCGGTGATGTTGAGGTTCAGTGGGGCGCAGCTGGCAGTTATGACCCCGTTAAAGCGATGAAATTACCAGATGTGATCAAAGCGATTGGTCGAGGAATGGCGCCCAAGGCTGCAATCAGGTTGTTTGATGACCAACATTTCTTCGAAATGGTAGACCTTAGAGACTTTGTCGGAAAAAGGTCAAATCAGCAACGTAGAGTACGTTCTAGAATAATTGGAAGCCAAGGTAAGGTGCGTAAATTGATTGAGAACCTTACGGATACTGAAATCACCATTTACAAATCTACTGTAGTAATTATTGGTGAACAAGAGGGTTTGTTTGCTGCTAGACAAGCGATTGAAATGCTGGCCGGTGGATCTGAACACGGTTCCGTTTTAGGCTACTTGGAAAAAGACCGAAGGAGAGCAAAACTATCTAACCGTTCACTAGATTCAATCGAGTTGAAGGCCGTGGAACCAAGTGATGGCGGATTTGAAAATCTCGTGCCTGGACTTTCTGAGGTGAGCGATAGACGCTCTAGAAGAATGCGCGCTAGTCAAGTTGACCCTGAAGATGAGGAAGCGGTTGCAGAAATGATGGAACTATCCGATGATGAGAATATCACTTGGGAAGAAGAATGATTTACACTTCTTCTTTAACGTGACTCAAATCCATATTGAGGACTTCGTACATTGCTTCTGCTAAATCTATTTCAATGCCATTTTTGTTAGCCCATTCAACTAATCTCGTCACGTCCCGAATGAGAAATTCTTGAGCTTTTGGATGCGACTGAATCACTGCTTGCCCCACATCAATGACCACTGGACCATCGTTAGTCCATAGAATATTGAACGGAGAGAAATCTCCGTGAACAAGGTTGGCTTTTTGCCAAGATACAGCAAGAAACTCCAATAATTCATCGAAGACTTCTTGTGGATTTTCCACTAATACTTCCCGCAACTTAGGATATGGAGAGGTATCATCGCCAAGATATTCCATTACGAGAACATTCTTGTTTAATCCTAATGGCTTTGGAACTCTCAGCCCCCACTTTGACAATCGTGCCAAATTTCTCTGTTCTTTCCTAACCCAAATATCAACTAAATCGCGGTGTCTTCGTCTTAATCCACCGAATCTTTGGTCACCTTCGATATATTGAATCAAATTCTTGAACACCGCGTTTGAGGTATGGAAAATTTTGATCGCTACAGGCTTGCCCTGTGGGTCTGTTCCGTGAAAAACATGCGCCTCCTTCCCTCTTGCGACTGGGAAATCAACCGTGTCAATAACTTCGTTTTTCATTAATTTGTATAATGACATAAGGGTTAGTCGATCAAAAACCTGGTCGAAAACTCGCCTATCTACCCATTCAAAAGGACCTTTGCCCATCGCTCCTTGAATTTTATTTTCAATATCTCTGAAAATAGACTTGTAACGTTTTTCTTTCATCCATTCATATTTCCCCGATGAGGTTTCAAGCGAACCGACAAAGTCTCTGTCATCGATTTCATCTTGATTTAGTGGTTTTGAGTTCTTTCGCCTCGACTTCTTTCGACGATTACGATTCTTATTGATTGCAAGCTCATCCCAATCATCGCTTCGGTCTTTCAATCGACCACCTCGAGCCTCGCTTCATCCAAACAACGAATCAATGTCAATATCATCGTCATCATCGTCTTCGTCATCACCAGAATCAGGATACTCTTCAACAGGGACAAATTCCTCTTCTACAACCTCAGTTGTCTCTTCTTCATCTGCTTCATCATCCGATGATGCAAACATATCATCGACGTCATCATCATCATCACTACCAAACATGTCATCAACATCATCGTCACTATCATCTTCTACTGATTCGATGTCATCAAATTCATCCTCAACAACGCCAAAAATATCGCTGTGTTCATCATCATCGTCGTGGGTGACATTCATGCCAAAGACATCAACATCGTCTGGTAAGACGCCCTTTCTTGACAAATACATAGCCTGAGTTTTGGTATATCGATGCTTTACATCGGCTTTTGAATCTTGAAAATCCCATGGCCAGACAATTATCAAATCGCCTTCTCTAACCCATTGACGTCGACGCATTTTTCCCGGAATTCTAGCTAATCTAGTTTCACCATCTTCACATAGAACTGAGACTCTTCTGCCACCGAGAATTTGATCGGCTAGAGCAAACATCTCGTTGATTCGACGGTTGGGCATTTTGACACGAATCTTACCAGACGAACCATCCTCTGGATTCTCCAGACGAGCTAGTTCTTCTTCGTCGACTTTCTCTTCGTGTCTTCTACCCATTGAGGCTCACTATTGCGGCCTAATAGACCACCCTTATTGAATTCACTACTTGGAATGTTATCAATTCCAACCATAATTCAGGCTTTGTGCAGCAACTTCACAAATCTCTAGCAACTTATCGCTTGCTACGCCCATGAACAGTGTGACCATCAAACAAGCAAGCACGGCAAATCTAACTTGCCATCCTGCTGGTAGCGGACCAGTTCTGCCTTCCTCAGGTTCTTCAAAGAACATCACTACACCGATTCTCAAATAGTAAAACATCGAAATTGCCGAATTGATTACCATGGCAAATGCTAGCCACCAAACCCAGTGAACATCAGCCAAACCTAAATCGCCACCCGCAATAATTTGGGCACCAATCTCACCGACTGCGACCTTGACGATGCCCATTATCACCAATAATTTAGAGACGAACCCGGCAAGTGGTGGAACACCTGCTAGTGAAATCATGAAGATGAACATAGCTACGGCGAGGAATGGTTCTCGCTTAGCAAGGCCACCGAGTGAAGACAAACGTGATGCATCGCCATCTGATTCGAGTATTGACAGAACCAAAAATGCACCAAGTTTGAAAGCAACTAGCACAATTAGGTGGAAGATAAGTGCAGTAAGAACTGCCACTGCAGATTCTCCCGCATCTCCGGCGAGTGAAGCATCCCAATTCCACGCCCCAATTGCAGTTATCGCCGCCAACATGTAACCAGCATGTGCTACAGAAGAGTAGGCTAACATTCGCTTCGGGTTAGTACTGCCTAGTGCGGCAATGTTACCCCAAGTCATAGTGACTAGGGAAAGCACGCCGAGTAGTGTCAACCAGACTGTGCCGTCCTCGCTTGCCTCTGGAGCCGCTACGATTAGCAACATTCGCAACAAACCAATAATTCCCATTGCCTTGCTTGCGGTTGCTAGGATACCAGCAATCGGACTGCTGGCTCCTGCATAGGCATCTGGTGCTGCGAAGTGGAACGGTGCTGCGCTAACCTTGAAGCCAAATCCAACCAAGACAAAGCCCATGGCAATCAGTGGAAGCGGATCTGTACCGTTGATGACAAATTGTTCTGCTAAGACATTGAATTGTAGTGAGCCTGCCCAAAGGTAGAGCATTGACAAACCATACAATCCTACTCCGGAAGCGACTGAACCAACGATGAAATATTTCATTCCGGCCTCGGTACCGGCTTTTGTTTCCTTGTAGAAGGCGACCAGTACATAGGTTGAGAATGAAGCAAGTTCAAGACCAATAAAGAGCACAAACAGGTCTTGAGCAAGCGCTACAACAGACATCCCAAGACCGCAGGTCAACATTAGGATGTAGAAATCTGCTTGACGGCGATTGTTGTATAGGTCGTCTGTTGAAAGATTTGGCCCAACTCCTCGAACCTCAAGACGATTCATAGAAGCGAATGCTGCAAGTGTTAATGCACCGAAGAAAATCAATTCAAATACTCTGCTAAATCCGTTAACGAGCATCAATTGCTTGCCGCTATCGGTAACGATTGCGGTTCTATCGACACCGTCTTGGAAGGACAATATTGTTTGGACAAAGGCCGCACCAAGGGTAATTGTTGCAATCCAAGCTGGTAGTCTTGGATTACTGGTTAATTTGAATCGCTCTCCTCCAAGGAACCACATCACTCTAGTTTGTGTGCCAGGAATACGGACAGTTCCTTTACCTAAATTGGGTACAATGATTAACAAAATCAAACCAGCAAAAATGATTAGCTCTGGACATAATGCAGCGATAAATCCATCACCAAATGGTTCAACATTTTCAACTCCTGACATCTCAGGCACCTCCTTTACCAACGAATATGATTAAACCCTCAAAGATTTGCTTAGTCCAATCGTCCATCATGTCTAAACCAATCCATGGCATGATACCAAACAGGATTGTGAAGAATGCCATAATCAACATCGCAAACTTTTCTGAGTTTGTGATATCAGGAATTGGATGACCAACCATGTTTTCTGGAGGTTGACCTTTTTCACCGCCCTCAAAGATTGTTCTTTGCATCGACCACAGATAATAAGCTGCAGTGAGTGCAAGTACCAAGGCTGGCCCAACCATCCACCATATACTCCATCCATCTAGCGAAATCATGTGCCAAAGGGCAATTAGCATCATTATCTCAGCGACGAATCCTGCTAGTAGTGGTAAACCTAGAGAAGCCATCCAAGCAAACATCATTGATGTTGCTAGCCACGGTGAATGCTTTGCCATTCCTCGCATAGCACCAATTTCCATACTGTGATAGTGGTGCTTGAATGCACCGCATACAGCGAATAGCATCGGGCTAATGATGCCGTGAGCGAACATCATGAATAGTGCGGCAGCCCAACCCATCGGTTGCATTGTCGCAATACCGATCAGTATTACACCCATGTGAGATACTGAAGAATAAGCAACCATTTTCTTTAGATTGGTTTGTCCTAAACAGACAATTGCACCCCAAACAAGGGAAACCATACCAATTATCATCAAGGCTAATTGGAAGTGGTACAATGCATGAGGGAAAAGGCTGATTGGCAGTCTAAACATTCCATAAGCACCCATCTTCAACATTACACCGGCAAGCAGCATAGAACCGCCTGTTGGTGCTTGAACGTGAGCGTCTGGCAACCATGTGTGGAAAGGTACTGCAGGTAATTTTACCAAGAATCCAATCATCAGCATGACGAATAGAATTTTTTGCATCTTCTCTCCGAGATACCAATTCTCTCCAACATTGCTCTTACTGGCACTGTCGATCAATTCAGGTATCGAGAAACTTCTACCGGTCATTGTTCCTGCAGATGGCAGAGAGTACGGATCTTGAAGGAAGTAAAGGGTAATCAATCCAAGAAGCATTACAACTGAGGCGGTAAATGTGTAAATGAAGAATTTTTGTGATGCGTATTTTCTGTCTTTACCACCCCACTTTAGTATCAAGAAGAACATTGGAATCAATGTCAATTCCCAAAACACATAGAACATGAATAGATCAAGAGAAACGAATACCCCAATCAAAGCACCACCCATCATCAACAATAGAGGGAAGTAAGTAGCACCACTCTTTTCATTCCAAGTAGCAATAATCGTAACCGGCAATAAGAAAGTAGTCAGCCATACCATCGGGAATGACAAGGCATCAAGTCCGACAGCCCAATTAATTCCTAGACTCTCAATCCAAGTGTATGTGGTTCGATACTCGTAATCATTGAACGCAATGTTCATCCAACTCACATCGCCAAAGTATTGGAAAAACATACCAGTTGTTATCGCTAACATCACTAGAGAGAATACTAGACAAGCCATTCTAATCGGAGCAGTAAGCCTCTCACGCATTCTCTCAGTACCGTTCGAGACAAATGCTAACAAAACCATACTAGCAATCAGCGGGAATGCAACAAGTGGTATAGAAATCCAGTCAGTCAATCAGGCCACCCCCCATAGCAGGAAGAATATCGCTAAGGCCCCCACAGAGACCATCAAAATGTAATCTCTAGCTGAGCCTGTGGTCATCGAGCGAACAACCTTGGAAATTGATTGACTGCCAGATTCTATTTTCTTGATTACTCCATCGACCACATTCTTGTCGGTCTCAGCAGATTTGTTCGAGAAGCCAGCGACTAACTTCAGCATTGCCATATCGTAGTAATGGTCAAAGTACAAGCGATTCTCCAATGCTCTTGACAAGCCGGAATCTGCTACTGCCTTATTGTCAAAGTGGAATCGGTCAAAAGCCCACGAGTTTAGCCTGATGATTGGTTTCATCCATGGTTTTACCTTCTCGCCTTCAGCCAGGTTACCACCATACAATGACAGCGCGATACCTGGACCTAGGAACGCTCCAATCGCTATCGCAATGTAGGTTAGAATGAAGAAGAATGTATCACTATTAGCAAAGGCGTGATTGATCTCATAGACAATACCATCAATCAAACTCTTTTCTGACATCAAACCATACTCACTGTCTGGGGCCCAGTGAGTAAAGCCCATTCCAGCGAATATTATCGCCGAAAGTGAAACAAAAGTCAAGACAAATAATGGAATCTTAATCCATGTATTAGTTGGACCTACGTGGGCAGCAACCTCTGTTTTGGGCTTTCCAGCAAAGGTTTTCAGCCACATTCTTGACATGTAAAATCCGGTCATTCCAGCACCGATTAAAACACAAATTGCTGGGATGAAGAAACGTGGATCTTCTAAAGCCACTCTCCATGCGTTAGCAATAATACCTTCCTTAGACCAAAATCCGCCAATGAACGGAAGACCCATGATAGAGGCTGAACCAACAAGCATTGCAGTCGCAGTCAGCGGCATCTTTGAAGCAAGACCACCCATGTTTTCCATTGATTGGGCATCGAAATCATCGTCATGATGGTCGTCGTGATGATCGTCACCTGCATGGTGGTCGTCATGATGATCGTGATGGTGTAAGTGATGATGTGCATGGTGTACTTCGTGGATAACTGAACCACTAGCCATGAACAACATACCCTTAGCCATTGCGTGATTGAATAGGTGGAACAATGCTGCACCGAAGGCAATAATCACGATGTAATGAGCATCGTCATCATTGTGCCAGTCTAGGGTGTTGGCAAGGAACATTGCACAACCTAGACCAGTGAATATGTACGCTAATTGACTCATAGTAGAGTATGCCAGTACCTTCTTCAAATCGTGTTGAACGAAGGCGATTGCTGCCGCCATTACTGCGGTAATTCCTCCGATTAGAGCAATTATGAATGCTAGGTCGACTAGGTCATTTTGTAGATATTCTGAGCCAAAGAATGGGAACATTCGAGCAACTAGGTAAAGACCAGCATTGACCATTGTAGCGGCGTGAATTAACGCAGATACTGGGGTTGGACCCTCCATAGCATCTGGTAACCAAACGTGTAGTGGGAATTGAGCAGACTTGCCCACAGCACCGATAAACATCATCCCTAATGCCCACTGAAGAGTTCCTGAGGATTCAGCAGCGACTGCTGCAATATTAGCCTCGTCAAATACAACGGCATAGTCGAGCGAACCAAACAAGTCCCACATCATTACTAATCCAATCATCAGGAAAACGTCACCAACACGTGTGGTGAGGAATGCCTTTTTTGCTGCGTATGCTGCACTTGGTTTCTCGTAATAGAATCCGATCAATAGGTAAGAACAGAGACCCATTATTTCCCAGAAAATAAACAGCCACAAGAATGAGTCCGCAAGAACCATACCTAGCATACCAGAACAAAACAACACGAATTCAGCATAGAATCGATGATTTCGATCGTCATTGATTGGGTCTGTATTCATGTAACCAATACTGAATATGTTGATTAATAGACAAAGGAAAGATGCGATAAATAACAGCATTACAGTGATGTGATCGATGTATATCCCAAAGCCGAAGGTAATCGGTTCGAGTGACCCTCCGTCATATACTTGCGAGTTTAGCCACAAGAAATCTACAGAGTCTTTAATTCCCGCAAAACCACCGAGGTGGTCTTTAATCAAAAGTAGTGAAATTACTAGGCTCGCAGCCATAACTACCAATGCAATAATACCGCCTTCTTTCATTGTAGCCTTCCAAAATGGATTGCGATTGAAAATATGACCCAGGAATAAAATAACTGGGAATGCAAGCATTGGAAGTAAAATAATAAGCGGGGCGAATTGCATCATATCGCTGTCTATGATAGTGTTTGAACCAGTTCCTGCCATCATATCACCTCAATTCCTCAGGACGTCTACATCGTCCAATGATATCGTCTCGTGCTTACCATACATGGCCAAGAATATAGCTAATCCAATCGCTACTTCACTGGCTGCAATGGCAATGGCAAATATGGTGTAAACCCACCCTGTTGGGTCGCCGTGGTGCACTGCGGCTGCAGCAAATTGCATATTTGCTGCATTTAGCATCAACTCTATACACATCAAAACAATAATTGCGTTTTTCCTAGTGAATGCGCCGCCTAAACCAATAATGAACAAAATCGCTGAGAGTGCGGAAACCCATGCTGGATCTATCATTCCTCTTCACCTCCAAATTCCCATAGAAGATTCTCTCTTCTTTCGTCACGAATAAGATAAGCGGCTCCTATCATTGATGCTGCCATCAATACTCCGATGAATATCAGAGGAAGTGCCCAGTCATTGAGCAATGAATCTGCTAAACCATTGGTGGTAGGTTGTTCATCGCTTGAATCTGCCCAAACCTCCTCTGCACTGAGCACTGAAATTAGTATCATTGCCAATGCTAAGAGGCCAATTCTTGTGACCAAGGAAACGAACTTCATTCGAAATCCTCCTCCAAGATTTGCCTTCTAGTAAGCATAATTCCGAACAGAACAACAAGCCCAACACTTGCAAGATACACAAGAATTTGGATCGCTGCAAGGAATTCAGCACCTAATAAGATGAATATTCCAGATACTGCCATGAAACAAAAAATCAGTGATAACATCGAATGGGCAACTCTCTGAGCTAAAATTAGTCCCAGTGCACCACCGATAGTTATCGTAGCAAAAAGGAAGAAAACCCCTGCTTCGACAATACCTGCAACATCCATCTCAGGCACCTTCCTCAGCGGCCGCCTTTGCTTTTGCCGCCTTTTTAGCACGCTTGTCTCTTTCCTTGTTAGCACGCTTGGCTAGTTCTGCGTCAACTGCTTCTTGGTGAACTGAAGGTAAAACACGAGTACGGCTTGCGTCAAACCACAAGTCTTGGCGGGTAAAGCCGGACATTCCATCATACTCATTAGTCATGAAGAATGAAGTAAAGCCACATGCTTCCATACACAATCCACAGAACATACAGCGTCCCAAATCAATTCTTCCTGAGACGATTTGATCGTCGGCAACAAAGAGGTCGGATTGTTCAATTTCTTGCTCCATCCCTGAATCATTCCATCTTACTGTTGCGGTATCGCCAGAGAGGTCTAAAACCTCAGCAAATCGCCACTGGTCAGGAGTATCTGCGTGGGCTGTGACGTGATTGAAATCATCAATATTTTCGGCAACTTCAGGAATAAGTTGTGCTGCATAGCCTCCAACTTCTAATTCTGCACCTAGGCCACCATGTTCACCATCTGCGCCGTCTAAAACATCTACTCTTAGCTCAGTAGTCATGTGTAGACAGTCATTAGGACAGGCTGTTACACACAATTTACAAGCAGTACATGTTTCCCAAATCACGCCAATTCTACCATTGTAGTTTCCAGGAACGAATAACCATGGCTCCATATCCTCTAATCGCTCGTATGGGTACTGTACCGTCTGTGGCTTCCACAACGTTGGGAACAAATCAGAAGTCACCCGGTCTGGTGCGAATTCTTGCTGACTAATGTCATTGAATTGACTGTTTTTCGTCGCTCTAGCCTTAGAACCGTCGTCCAAAAATTCCGGATGGGTAGTGTTGTGATATCCCATACCTAAGCGCTTGCCGAACCACTTTCCAAAGATCGGGAAGGTTCTCAGAGCGGTAATCAAGGTAATTTTGAACGGATACCAAAATAGATTTCTAAAATTCGGCTTTGCATGGGGGTGCATTGGCATGTTTTCACCTCACTCCTGCCCCGGGACATAAGTTCCCGCAGGCTTTTCTGTATATACGTGGAACATACGCTCGGTATTTCCACTCTTATCCTCATCATTGAGGAATAGTACGAAGATTCCTAACCAAACAATTGTGGTTACAATTGGTACTAGCATTGGTATGCCAAATGCATCCCAAGCCCAACCGCCTGCATCTGTGTCCTTCATTGCTGTAGGATCGAATAGATACAATCGGTAAATTCCTGCTAGAACTACTTGCAAAACCGCCAGTGGTAACAAGATTCTCCAACCGAATTCAAGAATCTGGTCAGTTCTAATTCTTGCAAGTGAGAACCTAGCCCAAACGAATACAAGCAAGAACACTAACCATGATTTCAACAGCACTACAATCGCTCCTGGAATCAACAGGTACAAGTCACCAAGAACTGGTACCTGGCTAATCAATCCTTGGAATGGCAAATGCCATCCCCCTAGGAAGAAATGCGTGAACAGGAAACAAGCAGCGTAAGTTCGGATATATTCTGCCATAAACAGCATTCCGAATCTCATGCCACCATACTCAGTCCACCAACCTTCGACCAATTCTGCTTCAGCCTCAGGCATATCGAAAGGTACACGTTCTACCTCAGCAATCATAGTCAACAGGAATAACCCTGCGCCAAGCGGCATTAGGAATAGGTTCCATGAACCAGCTGAATGTTGGAAGTGAATACTCTCAATGATGTTGAAGGTACCGCTTAGAATGGCAACGGACAACAAGGTAAGCAATAGTGGAATTTCGTATGCAGTAAGTTGGGCAGCAGACCTAATTCCACCAATCAAAGTATACTTATTGTTAGAGGACCATCCAGCGAAGAAAACCCCAATTGGTGCAATTCCAAAGATGGCGATTGCATACAATATTGACAGGTCAGGGTTAGTTGCATACATGCCACTAGATAGTGGAATAATACCAAGAATCAGCAGTGTGGAGGAAACAATCAAGAACGGTGAAACCTCGAAAATTAACTTGTCTGCACGTTGTGGAACCATGTGTTCTTTGACTAGGAACTTCATTCCATCTGCAACGTTTTGGAAGAACCCTGGGAAGATTGAGTAGCCCATCCAAGAACGGTTGTTTACTCTATCAACAGTGGCAAATTTTTCATCACGGTTACCAAATTTATTGTTCAGCCACTTGTTCAGTCCACCGATTGGTTTGCCTAATCCAAACGGCAACATATTCCACCAATCACCTGCTGTGACACCGTTTTCTCCAACCCAGAGAGAACGTAGAGCTGTTGTTGCGCCACGCCTGTCATTCATTCTAGCAACGGCCTTTCGCTCGATCCATAGAATTGCGAACTGTGAAAAGAACAGCATCAAAAACACGATATTGACCACAGCAAATGTTGCAGCTCCGAAAGCAATTGCGCCAGAACTTTCCTCTAGGGGCGTTCCTTCTAACAGTGAAGGAATGAAACTGTCGAATGTTGAGAAAATCAGTTCTCTAAGGTCGTACTTGTCATCCATATTTTCACCTCAGCGGTCTGTCTCTCCAATACACGGGTCAAAGCTACCCATAATTGCTGGAATATCAGCAACTTTGTAACCAATCATGGTTTTTGCAACGAATGGAATAGTAATGAACATTGGCGACCTAATTGAGAGTCTGTAAGGCATTTTGCCTCTTCCTTCTCCGCCTCCTTGAATGTAAAACTGTGAAGCTCCTCTGGTACATTCATAGTTGCTAAATCCGGTAGCACCTTCTGGGGCTCTAGTTGGTGCCTTGGTGAAAATCATTTCATCGCCTGCAGAATAATGAGTATTCTTACCACCAGGTATTTTCTCGATAGCATCTAATAGCATTCTGCATGACTGGCGCATTTCTTCGATTCTAACGCGATATCTATCGTAGCAATCTGCACCCTTAACAGAAGTCGGCTTTTCAACAGCTGGCTCCCAATCGATTTCATCATAAACAGAGTAAGGATGTGCCCAGCGGATATCATAGTTAACACCAGCAGCACGGACATTCGGCCCAGAAACTCCTGCTTCGACCATTTCTTCGGCGTTTGCGTAACCAACTCCTTGAAGCCTTACTAGCCAAATTGTTGATTCATCAAGCATCATTTCATATTCTTCAATACGCTTTTCGAACAGTTTGACCTTAGCAATCATTCTGTCGGCAAAGCCGATTGGAATATCTCGCTTGACTCCACCAATTCTTGGATAATTGTAGTGCATCCTTGAGCCGCCTAATTCTTGAAGTAGGTCAAGGAACATTTCTCTATCTCTCATACACCAAGTCATCAGCGTTAGATTACCAATGTCCGGTCCAAAAGCACCTAGCCACATCAAGTGGCTTGCAAGTCTTTGTAATTCAGCAGCAAGCAGTCGAATATACTCTGCTCTTTCTGGCACGTCTGCCTCAAGCAGGTCTTCAGCAGCGTAAATGTATGAATTAGACCATGTCATAGCGCTAACATAGCATAGACGGTCGCAATAAGGTGTGACTTGAGTGAAATCTCTTGCCTCACAAATTTTCTCAACACCACGATGAATATAGCCTAATTCGGCTTCAGTATCGACTACTGTTTCACCATCTACTTTGACTCTTAGAGTCCACAAACCGTGTGTCATCGGATGTTGCGGGCCCATTGTAATCCACATTTGTGCCATGTTGTCACCTCACTTTACCCGGCCCTCATCTGCCGGTTTTCTGACGAAGCCTTGGGCATCGTCGTACATTTCATTGTAATCGTGATAACGGATTTTGTGTTGCTTTTGTAAAGGATGGAATCCGTCTGGGCTATCGTGAGGGTTGAGAACTCTGTGCATGTTTTCGTGGCCTTCGAAGTTGATTCCTACCAAATCCCATGTCTCTTTCTCATTCCAATCTGCACCATTCCAGATGTGTTGAACGGTCGGTACGGATGGAGTGTCATTATTTGGTAAGCTGATAATAACTTCAAACTCGACCGGGATTTGCGAACCTAGCATCTTCTCAGCAACAAATACCGTGTTTGTATTCGGCAACTGATTCACGATTGGTTGGCGAAGTAAATGATAGACAACTTCCCAACCTCTTTCATCGCCGCCGTCTGGGAAATGAGTTCCAGTGATCATCGAGCAATAGTTCACACCACCTTCAAACTTCATCCACTTGGCAAGAGCCTGCCAGTGTTGAGGCGGTGTTGTTATTCTAACGAATGAGTACTTCTTTGCGTTTGAATGTTGTATGATATCAGCATTGATGCCACTGCCGCTGAATCGGTCATTAATGGCATCAGCGCATTCGGTAACCGCTACTGCGTTTTGTTCCAGAGTTATTGCCATGCCCATTATTCATCACCTACAATAATTGGCTTCTCGGAATCTCTACCTGCGCTTGGTGCACCGCCGATTCTGATAATCTTCTCACGCAACAAACCAAACCCATCGATTAGAGCTTCTGGCCTTGGTGGGCATCCTGGAATATATACGTCAACTGGTATGACAGTATCTACGCCTTCTAGGATATTGTAAGATTGAAAATATGGGCCGCCTGAAATTGCACATTCGCCCATAGCAATACAGTATTTTGGCTCTGGCATCTGCTCCCAAAGCCTGACGATTTTGTCGGCGAATTTCTTAGAAATTGGACCATTGACTAACAATACGTCTGATTGCCTTGGTGATGAACGGAATAGAACTCCGAATCTGTCTCCGTCAAATCTTGGAGTTGCAGCAGCGGCCATTTCGATAGCACAACACTTGATTCCAAGGTGGAGAGTAAATAACGACTTTCTGCCAGCCCAATTGAAAAATCGACCGGCTAGAACGCTCAGGAATTGTTTGATTCGAGTGACTTTGAGTGCTTCATCGGTAACTCCACCAACCATTTCAACCAAAGCACGGCTGTTAAATGCTGCAAAATTTTCTCCAGTATCTGCCATAATTTCACCTCAAATGTAGATTCTTCCTCGCTTTCTAAATACGTACCAAACGCCAAGGGACATGATTGCAAAGTAGGCGCTCAATACCATCAATGCATCTTTTGCCTTAGCAACCGCACTTTCCCTAGCACTGTCTGCTAAATCTGCGGCTGTAGCATCCGAGGCAACCATACCGCCAAGAACTAGGAACATGAAAGCAACATCAAAAACTAAGAAGATGATGGCGTACCAGTAATATTGGAAGTGAAACTGTATCATTGCTTCTCCAACAGGCTCGCTACCGCACTCAAAAGTGGTTAATCTTCGAGGATACAGGCTGTGGTCTCTCTCGTAACCCTCCAAAAGATATGATTTTGTTATGTGGGGACGGGCTGGATCTACTCTTGGCCTGACAACCCAGGTGATGATGAAATTTGTCAGCGGCATTAGTATCCCAACGACGGTTAGAAAGCCGATTGAGAGGTACGCACTTGGCACTGATTCTAGTCCGGACATTTATTCACCCAGTGCAAAGCATACGCTTAGCAAACGTTCCAATAATTACCCCTCAATAAGGGTTGCCAAATGTTTGATTTTTTTTTACTTTTGAAATAAGCAAATGGGGTGATATTTTCAACAACCAAAGCCAATCAATTACCGTCAAGTGAAGTGAAGAAAGATAGTCAATTTGAGACGTTAATTCTTCTTCCTAAATAACTGAGTGATCGTCGGCCTTGCAGTACGATACAGGATTCCAACGAATAGAAGGCCGATGATAACATATATTCCGCTAGCAATCTCTTCTTGTGATAATCCAAGGCCTAGCAGACCTTCATCAGGTTTGCCAAGAACGGAAATCTCGATATTTTCTCTGCCAACAATCATTGGTTCGCCATCGACAAATGGTTCGACTGAGAGAGTAAATGTGTAATTATCCTTAATCTCTGCGTTGTTTGGCGGCCGAACGATTACTTGGATTTGTGTGGATTCCCCTGATTCTAAAGTACACTTCAGATCTTCGTTGTAGTCTCTACATTCAGAATTATCTTCCTCTAGGAAAACAGACCAGCCGCGGAAACCTTCAGGAGTGTAGATTATGAATTCAGTCCTAGTGTTACCATCATTGGTAATATTCACTGGAATGGTTTGTCTGCCAGGATACTCTAATTCGTGGTATAACTCTACTTCTTCACTGAATTGAATATCATAGATTGTTTGTACTTCTAAGTTTAGAATCAGTCTTCCAGTTGTCCTGTCAGCCGCATTCTCTTGACTGAACACAACCACTTCCAGAATTCCTGCATCACCGGTTTGTGCGGTCGGACTTACTTCAACAATTACCGTTATCTTCTGCTTGAACTTTCTTACCTCGTTGCCAAACAAGCTTATGTTGTTGCTTAGCATGATGGCATTTGCTCCTGCGACAGATTCGGCAAGATACAAATTGCCATCACCATCAAGCATGTAGGATTGTGAGGTTACATTGAATATAGCATATTTTGTAGTAATCGGTATGCTTTCATCATATAATTCTCCGTTGACCAGAATTTGTCGGGTGGCGATTCCTTCAAGACCATTGATATCGATAACTGCTAAGTCTGTTCTCAACAATCCTGATGGACCAACTTGAGGCGTTCCAACATTCTCTATCCAGAACTCGAACATCATGGTGCCTTCAGGAGCAAGTATTACTGATGCTGCCTTGTTATCGATAGTAACTGAGGAATATTCTCCTTCACCAAATCTAGCATCCATCGAATAAGTGATGTTATTTTTAATCGCCCTAATGCTAAACTGTGCCTTGTTATCTGGCAGGCCATCATCGTTATCATCAGCATTAGTGGAGTGTTCTAAGTTAGTCACCTCAATAATGATGTCATTATTGTTGTAATTACCAACATTTGGCACCAGTACATTGACATTGATTACAACGGTTTGTCTAGCAGGGATATTGAATTCGGTTTGAGAATTATCTTGCGAATCAGTGAATGTAATATCCCAATTTCCTCCAGAAGATGGTCGTTGTTGCTTGGTGTAGAAGCGGAAAACATCGTCGTTGTTACCGAGATTTTCAACTTCGATTGGGAACACCAGAATGTCATTATAATCGCCGGTTTGCGAGATATATCCTTGGCTATCTACCGGAATTATTGAGCTTGTGGACATACCATGGGTTTCGCTTACCGTAACAGTGAGGATTTTACTTTGGTAGGCTGGGCCACCACCGGCTGGTAAAACTGAGAATGTTAGCTCGATGCTCTCGGTAGCCAAAGCGTCCAACGGCACACTCACTGAATACTGAACGTTGACCGATTTTCCTGAACCATGTCTGCTGTTTACCGTCACAGTGGATTGGTCGAGTTGAACGCCCCAACCCGACGGTGGAGTTGATACCGATATTCGCAAATTGTCTTGACCGTTACCGGTATTGGTGACGGTTAGAGAGGAGGTTCTATTTTCACCGGGCTCAATTGGCCCGAGAGAACTTGTCGTTAGGCTTAATTCTGCACCAAATGATTGACCCAAGATGATGGATATTACCTTACTACACTTTACAGTGTTACCATCTTTGGCTTGTATCGTAATCGAATTAGACGAACCAGCATTTTCTGAATCATCCGGTACCACAATCAAATCAAACGTTTTGGTTCCAGAACCGTCGCCGTATGGTAATACTCCACTAGATGGTCCATCAAATGAGACCCAGCTTGCTCGCTCACCAGTGCGCGCCATGGATACTGACCAGTCACTGTTGCCGTCGTTGGTAAGAGTTGCAGTGAAGGTTCCTTGTTGACCGGGGTTGAGGTTCAAACTGGTTTTTGATAACGACATAGAACACTCTTTGAGTATTGGAACTTCGAGTTCCAGATCAACCGTATCAGATATCTCTTCGGTAGGATTCGGCGTAGTCACCGTGCCAGTGACTTCCCAGCAGTAATCATCTGCTTCTTGCCCATCTGGCACCTCAACGTCAACAAATACAACCTGTTTGTTTGCATCATCATCATCCTCATCTTCGGCATCTAAAGTTACAGTAGAGTCGCTTAATTCGGCAGTCAAACCTCCAGCATTCCCACAACCGCTATCATCGCGCTCCTCGAGTGTTAGGTTGACTGTTGTGGAGTTTTGCTGGCCGGTGTTTTCCACGGTTATTGAATAGGTAAGAATAGAAGAAGATCCAGTGTAAGTTAGCGTCTTCTGGTTCCTGTCCACGACATTGTCAAAGTATAGGTCGACCCCCCATACCGCTCCACCAGACCCATCGCCTGCAGTTGTGGTTACGGTTTGAGTAGATGGTTCTGGAATTTCAGCAGCCGGTGCACCGATGACTCCGGTGATGGTAGCAGTTACCGTCGTATCGCAAGCAGTATCTGCTTCAACAGTTTGTCCAACTGTAACATTCATCGTTGTTTCTTCAGTAGCACCAGCGTCAATTTGGCCTGGTATTTGACCGATTGCGGAGGTAAAACCGTTACAGTCTTCACCTGGTTCATTACTTGCTTGAAGATTTACAGTTACCGGGTCGCTTCCCGTATTGGTAACTCTAACGGTATATTCTCCCGAATCGCCGGGGTTTACGGTTTGTGAACTTGGACTAACATTCAGGCTTATGCTAGGAGCTGCCGAGACCGGGGTTGCTATCATTGGTAAGAGCGCAACCAGCATCAAACTAACCAAGAAAAACGCCGTTCGATTTGAACGAGATACGGTTTCCCCCCGGTTGACCATGTTTAGGGGTGAACGACTTAGTATCAAAAGCCTATCCTCTAATGTTCGAGAAAATTAGGACAACAATGCTCACTCGCCGATGAAAGTTGAAGCAGGTGATTGGCAACTCAAACATGTTTCAAGGCTTGAAATATTACAGGATTCTGAATCACTACCACAATATCTTGCGCCACATTGTGGACAACCAACAACTTTGCCAGTAATTGGACTGCGACATTGCCAACAAATCGCTGATGGTTTGCTAACTTCAGTCTGTTTTGCAACCGCGGGTTGAATCGGTTGAGCAATCGTAGGCATAGGTTGTGGTTGAGTCACTCTATGCTGAGTGGGCGAAGGAATTATTGGTTGAATAGGCATTGTATTCATAGGAATTGTTGGCATCACTGACATAGGTGGTTTAGTTGATTTCGGTTTGAGTAACATCAGTCCAGCTGCGATAATCGCCAATATTAGTAGTGAAAGTAAGCCAATTTGACTTAGCGGAATGCCAAATGCTGTCGACTCCGAGGACTGTTTTTCGGCATTTGCTGCGAAGACATAAGTTGCTGATTCGGCATTCTCTGCAGCCTTGAATGTCAATGTAATATCGGCTAATCCGTCGGTGTTTGGAGTGACTAGTAATTTGATGGTTTTTGATTCACCAACTTCCAAATCAACTATGCCGTTACCAATAACCTCAATATCCCAATCTTGATTAGCAGATCCTGAAACTATATGGGTAAAGGGCAATGTTCCTGAATTGGTTACTAATACTTGAATTTCTTTAGATTCACCCTGTTTGAATGAATTAGAAGTCAATTCAGACCAAGTTACCTCTTCAGTACCACCAATGTATAATGAAAATGGCTCTGAATAATCAGCGCCAGAGCCTGAAAATCTCAAAATGAAACTGGGTTCAGTAAACGGTTCTGCTGCTACACTGGTAAACACTGTGCAAGATAGTTCAGTGGATTCCCCGTAGCCAATCATTGAAGGTGTATCACAAGTTACCGACAGTTGCGAATCCCCTAGAGGCGTTACAATTGGTTGCCATTGTATGTCTGCATCATTGGTTAATTGCCAGACAAATCGCAACTCAGCACCTGCAGGATGAGATCCAGGGCCATAGAAAGATGCAGTATATTCTTCTCCATCAGGGAAAACAACCTTGCTGAATTGCAAACTTGGCTGCGGGAAAATTTGGATGTCAAAATTATCACTCCAGGTAAATCTATCTGAACCATTGTCAAAGTGTAGTTTCGCTTCACCTGATTTAGCACTGCTAGAGATTTGGAATGTTACAAGATATAATTCTGTATCACCAATACCAAGATCGAGAGTACCTCCCGAATTTATCATTTGAACACCCTGTGGTAGTATGAATGTAGGAGATAATCTTACAGCCAAGTTGCCTTTGTTTTCAATGGTGAAAACGGTTACAACTTCGGAATCTGGCAGTAGATTGACCAATGACGATTCGGTTCTAATTTCAACAGATTTGACTGCTTCAACTTCAATCGGAACCTGAATTAACCAATTGACTACTGGGTCAGTAACTGAATTGACACTAATTGTTACGGCTGTTTGGAGACCAGAATTAGGAACTACTGATGGCGGTTGTATCACCATTTCGATGGTTTCAAAATCGCCGACTGGAATTGGCGAACTTGTGGCAAATTGACTCTCGGTGAAATCCTGTACAAAGAATGCCTCCCAACCATTTGGCGCTTGTACTTGTAAATCATAGGCTATTTGCGTATTGCCATAATTAAACAAGTAAAGCGGAATTGTTGTTGGTTCAATAGGACTGACAGGAATTACATCATAATCAGATTCTATTCCTACATCAGGAATTTCACCTACTACCATATCCAAATCAAAGGTCGTGGTTAGAGAATTATCGATATCCGTAGCACTTAATGCAACTCTGTAGGTGCCTGGTGCTGGAGAATTTGGATGAACTACTGTAACAGTCAAATCTACTGATTCACTACCTTGAAGCTGATACTGATTGCCTGAAAGCCCGACATACCAATTTAATACGGTACCATCTTGCACGTAAGTAAGACCTGTTTCGCCTATTGATGCATTAGTGCTCAATAACCCCGTGTTCTGAAGACTAATTTGCCAGGTAGTGGAAGTTTGCTCTGAGTCTTGAAGATTCTTTATCGCTTGAACAGAAGAAATAGCCACTCCCGGTTGTGATACATTGATAGAAACATCATGGCGATTATTCGTTTCGAGAGTTTCGATAATTTGTTGATCGTTATCAATTATGAATGAGAGTATATTTTCTCCGGCACTTTGTGGAGTCCACGACCAAACCAGTGTTCTTTCACTACCCCCACCTAGTTCAAGTGACTGTGTATCGATTTCTTGACCGTCTACCTCCAAAGTCACTTCGAATGGGTCTGAGCGAATGTTGCCTGTATTAGCGACTACGCATTCTAATTCAACCGTTTGTCCAACACTTGGAATCGCTACATCAATGGTGAATCCATCCTCTAGCATAACTAAATCCGGCTTGAGGTCATTGATTCCGTGACCCATTACCGCAAGAGAATATGGCTGACCTCTACTACCTCCATGGTTAGCATCAATAATTTCGACTGTCCAAGTGCCGACTATCGCTGAATCTATCAATACAACCTCCACATTGTTCAGCGAATCTGCTGTTCCACCTGTAGTCGAACGCCCATTGGCGAAATCATTGCCAAGATAGGTCAGTCCGTTTGGGTCTGTAACCTCAAGGTTTAGATTATTCACTAATTGTGTTGATGACCACGTTGATGCTGCTTCATCTGACCATGCCAGTACAGCTTTGAATTGGTCACCGCTATCGTCAATATCAAAGGTGTAGGATTTTGAATTTCCAGTCGCTGAGAGCAAAGACCTGTCATCCACCCATACTCCCTGACCGTCGGGCGGAGCAAGGGAATTTCTGAGATTTACCCTCCCCCAACCTTCGTCATTATTGGGAATATCACGTGATCCAACATCTTCAGCACCAAGGATAAGTAAAGCCTTGACTAAAGCCCCTTGAGGAGATTCTCTGAGGGCGATTTCTTCGAGATATTCCCTAATCATTGCTGCTGCTCCAGCGGCATTTGGTGTAGCCATCGAAGTACCTGTGTATTCAAGGTACCAAGTGCTACTTCCCGATGCACCTCCCGTATCTGCTGCTTCTTGAGCCCGGCAAGACCAAACATATCCGCCTGGTGCAAGAACATCAGGTTTGATTCGCCCATCATCAACTGGCCCTCGTGAAGAGCCTTGCATGATATAATCAGGTGCTCCTTGGTAGCGATTTTGATGCATACCAACAGTTACGACATTCTTGGCAGTTGCCGGTGGAGTAACTGTGTCGGAATCTGGACCATCATTACCTGCGGCGAATAGTATGGTCAACCCTTCTCCACCTGAATAATATCGGTCATAATTACTAGCTCTGTCATCTGCATCTCTACTTTCAGAAGAATATTGTCCAAAACCACCGCTATTACCCCATGAATTGGTATGAGTTCTAGCGCCTGCACTGTAGGCAGAGTTGATTAGACTATTTAGTGAAGGTGATTGGAAATTTCCAGTATTATCATTCTCCATTGCTTGGAAATATAGCTGGGCTTCTGGAGCAACCCCTGCATAGCCTCCTCTGAAACCATCACCGAGCACCGTACAAGATACGTGGGTTCCATGTCCCGACCATTTATCAGCGGTTGAGCCATCATTAATCACGTCATTATTGGCTATAACCCTAGTGCCAAAATCACCGTGATCCTCATCAAGTCCTGAATCAGCGACTGCGACTATCTGACCTGAGCCATCTAAATCTGTGGTGAAATAAGATTGCATATTATTGGTCTTCATATGGCTTCTTGCATTGTTATTTTGAATCTCAAAAACCGGATTATATCGAATAACTGCTACCGAAGGTTGTAGAGCGATATTAATTAGGTCAGCATTAACTAAATCACCTTCATATCTGCCAGAGTCCCATTGAATTGTATTTTCTAGTGATTGCTCCACAACCTCTGATAAATCTTGCTTTAACTCTCCAGATTCATCGCTGAATGATACTGACTGTTCGGGCCCATTTTCGCCATACCAGCCCTCAATTCTCATCTTCTCGCCGAGCAAAGCAGATTCACTGCCCTCTACCAATAAGACGTCCTGTAACTCTGATTGCAATATCAAGGCGACTGGCACATTATGGCTTACTTGCACCGATGGAAGACTTGCCGCTTCAATTAATGCAGATTGTGTACCTTGAAGAACAAATCCTGATGGCGGCAAATACTCTCTAATCACCAGTTCTGGGATGTCGTTGATTGCCGTTCTAACCTCTTTTAGTGTAACTTCTGTAGAAGCTAAAACGAGAATTAAATCATCACGTGGTTGCAACCATTCCGCACTAATCGGCCGATTTAATTCTAGGCCAAACTCATCAAAAGAACCGATTATAGAATCTGCTTGAATTAACCTCTGTTCACTTAAATCACGGTAATTGTAAACTCCAACTGCTTCGTTAAAAACATCATCTCGTAACTCAAAATGAACGCGCTCAATTTGATTTGCCTCCTCGATTACTTCGATTGATGATGATTCATTTACTGCCAAATGAGATGCACTTTGCAAAATGAACAGTGTCACAAGGAACATAACTGCTCCTGCAGAACGCCTGCTTTGCATAGTATTAGCCCAGTTCCGGTGCGTTTTATTGCTTGGGGTATCATGTGAGACTTTGCTCAATTTCTATCCTTGAATTCTTCCCATGCCCAATCTCCCACTTCATGAGTAACAAGTAAGAATTGTTGGTCGCCCCGATGATCGGTATATTTTAGATCTATTGCGATGACATAATTGTCCCAAACAGTGTAACCAACTATCAACATCTCTAAGTCATCACCAGCAACTGATGAGTGTGCTGAAATGGAATCTACTTCGATTCCCATTGTTTGTAAAACCTCTCCGTCCAATGATTGGAAGGTAACTTGGAAATCGACATCGGTTATTTCTCTGCTGCCTGTATTGTGAATTTCTGACATCACTAAGTGACCGCTACGTTGGAGATATAGAGTTTCGACCATCACTGAGTCTCGTGGAATAACCCAGTACCATGTGCTGAATATGGCACCAACAAGTAGGAGTAAAATTAGTCCTGCAGTAGCAACTCTGTTTGGAGTGATTTCTTTTTGTAAATCTTGGACGAATTTTGCTGCATCCTTTGAGGCTTGTAAGATTGCCAAATCTTCCGCTGACATCTCTGTTGTCTCAATGATTGAATCCTCATGAATTAGGAGCTCTCCCTCATCATTGATGATTACCCCATTTTCCTCTTCAACCATTTAATCACCCCAGCATAGCAAGTGTACTTGCAACCATGGAAGTAACCGGTTCAACCAACAATATGTGGGTAGTTTCAACATTACCTCCAGTTAATGTACCAATCAAACTCAAATCAGAGACCATGCCATTTACTCCAAGTGAAGAAGAAACTGGTACTATTCCGGTAAATTGTGTGTCCAACATTACTGCTCTGCCGTCAAACTTCCGATCGCCAAAGAAGTCCACATAGTAGCCTGGCTGACTGGTAACTTGAGCACTTGCGACTATCCTACCAGAAGTAATATCATCTAGAATTATTACTGGATATTCATATGGTCCACGCTTGACGTTAATCACGGCAGACTTCAAATCCTCACCAATCAACTCCAATCGATTGACTGTTACACCCGGCTGAACAGGAATATTCTCTTGTTTCATGTAGAGACTCTTGACGCCATCTCCTGATGATGCCACACGCATACCCCAATCATTTGTTGGTTCCAGTTTGAAGGTTGATGGAAGGCCTTGTGCTATCATCAATACATCTCCTCTGAAGTCAACTGCTCGGCCGCTAGCCTCGAGGTAGAGGTCTAAATTGTCGCCGTTTGAAGCATAATCAAGAGTCATCATGCCTTGGAATGAGGTATCGGCTCTAATGTCAAAATCATTGGCTGGAACAGCTGATAGTGTCATCACACTAGGCAAATTTCGCATAAATGTTGTAGCAGGCCACCAAAATCCGTCGACAAAACGCATTTGTTGAATCATTAATTTCTCTGCCGAAAACTTGCCTTGAGTTCTGAACTCCTCGGGTACATCCATTGATATGTTGAAAATGTCACCAATTGTGGCTGAAAAATCCATCGACTGTGCAACATCGATAAACAAAGCCTCTACCCTAGTTTGTTCGATTCGATCGATGAAAGTTGCATAAACTGAGTCGAGATTAGAACCAAAATCATACCTCATATCCACATTGAATCTAGGTACAATAAGATCATCTTGAGTGAAAAATAATGCGTTAGCACTAACATCATTTGGTTTAGTTACATCGAGCCCATTGATTACCAAATCCATATCTCTTCCCTGAAGGCCATTAACCACGATGCTGATTTGTTCACGCAGTGGCTTCCATTGTCCGAGGAATAGGTCGAATTCGTAATATGGTATATCGCCAACCATTCTGAAATCATACTCGAGAGAAATCTGACCCGCAGGTAATTGTGGTAACCATAATCGATTGTGCCATGAGCGTCTAAAGTTTAGAGTAATGCCCTCCTCCTCAAGTAAGGTCTCGTTTAGAGAATCTAACTCAGCATCAAAAATCACTCCATCTTCCAACGCGTCTACTAGTTTAATTGCCTCAGTAATGTTTGATCTCGTCAAAATATCAATCGCTAATGCTCGCTCTGTTTTGTCAATTTTGTAATCTGCTAAGATTTCATTTGAATTCGTTATATCTGATTGAGTAAGTAATGGTAATCGTGATAAGTTGTAGGTTAGTTTTGTTGCTTCTTTAACGTTCATTGCAACTCCGTGAGCCCACTGAGGTTCATCAATAGCGATCGAGCCTTTTCGCATATCAACAGTTAGATTGAATGCTTCACCAGTAAGTAATTCTAAGCCAAGAGCGAAGTCTTCTTCTTCGCCATCAGTACCGACCAAATCCTTAGTAAAATCATAAATTAAATCGTTGACAGAACTGCCAAAATCAACTAAATCACCAAGGAAGAATGAGAGAGATTCTATTCCTTCGCCTTCATCGAAACTTGGCAGTTCTAGGCCAGAGGAATCAACAGTGCTTGGGAATGCTAGAGAAATATTGGAGGGCAATGGTTGAAGAATCGCCTTACCGTTCATACCAAGGAATTCGTCTTCGTATTCTGATTCATCCTCAAACATGATGTAGAACGGTGACGATTGGCTTCTTACCATCTGAATTTCGGAGTTTCCTTCCGGTCCGACTGCGTCTGGAACTTGTGGTGATAGTCTTGTCAAACTAATAATGTCTGAAATTTTGAGACTCATACTTGCTTCAGCGGTATCTTGGTCAACCCAGAATCTGAAATGGTCGCCATCCATTGTTTTTGGTTCACTAGAGTTGGTTAATTGAATAATTATCGATTCAATTGGTTGATTACCAGTATATCCTAACGTGTCGCCCAAGGTAAGGGAAAAATCAGAAGGCAAACCATTGAGTTGAATTGAATTCTGCTGAGCAGGGCTTTTTCCTCCGTATGTTATTGACTGTATAGGTTCACTTGCTTGGTATGTAAGAGCACTTGAAGTTTGAATTATTTTTAGCGTGTCAGGCCTATTTGAAATCATTGCGGATTGCGTAATTGCATTGCCTAAATCTCCATCGTCGTGCTTGACATGGCCAACCAGTATTGATTCACCTGTTGAGCCTGTTATTTCGATGTCTCTAATGTCAGTATTTGGATCAAATGTCTGCACAACATCGGATAATCCTGAAACTCGTAAACTGATGGCAACCGGTACCAGAGGTTTGATCGGTTGACCATCACGACCAATAACCAGCGCGATGTTGGTATCTTCTGAAAGTAGTATGTGGTCTTGATCAGGAATTACCGGATTATCGCTGCTGGAGAAGGCTAATGCAACCGTACCGATTTCACTTGACTCTCTGAGATTTCCGCCCAGATTTGCAGTAATTTGATTGTAACAATGGATTTCTAAAGTTCCACCTTCAGAACCCGTTGTGCTAATTATTGAATCTGGTAAAGAATTCACAATGTCACCAATGTCCAAAATAACTTGAACCACGGTAAGAAGGGCATTGTCAAATATCTGGGCAATAGTATTGAGATTTGGATTATCATAATTCACTCTGTCAACGCCAGTTGGTGATACCAGGAAACTCCCCTCGACAAGAATCGCTTTCGGTACATCTTCAACAACTACAGCTAATGATGAGCGGTCATTGCTAACTCCACCTCTCTCGAAGGTCGATTGGTACTCCAAACGATCGATTGATTCTGTCCCAATAATCGCAATGAGAGTATTTGGTGGATTTGTTGGGTTTACCGGTAGTGTTGGGTCGTTAACATTAGCAGATGAATCTCCCGAGAAATTTTTGATAGCAATAATCAGAGAGAGACGGTTTGGAACTTCTCCAGGTAGGTTTGCCGAATTGGGTGCCTCACCAATCATGGTGAAAATCGAATTTATTTCCTGCTGAGGCATGCTTCCAGAAGGTAAGCCGTGAATCCAAGCTCTGGCATCAGTTACATTGCCAAATTCTGATTCTCCGTCTTGTACATTCGCCCTATTTTCATAATAGTGCAAGTAAACATCAGAGCCTTTGTCAGAATAAATTTCTACCGAATCGAAGGAATTTTCACCAATGTTATCATTTCTGATTGTGATGTCTACTTCTTCTGGTAATCTAGTATCGCCGATCTCAGGGTGGAAGCCAGCATCAAGATAACTCATCTCCAGCACCGGTGCCGACTGACCGCCTCCATCGCCATCAAAGCGTATGTATCCTACACCGACTCCAAATCCGCATTTATGTTCGTGACTTGGTGCTTCGTTGTCCGCCACTGGATCATAATACGACTCATCCTCACAGTCTGTTTGGATGTCCGTTCCTGGGGCGTTTGGATTTCTAACTTGAACTGAATAAGGTGCGGTTATAGAGGAAAGTGATAACTGGCTTGAGTCTATTCCACCAATCAACAAAGCAGCGAGGAATGATATCAAGTCTTGAGGTGCGACATTAAATTCAATTCTCTCTATCCCAACGCCAAGGGTAAATTGATGTGGAGGTTGGGTGAATCTTGTATCTATTACAATCGCATAGGATTCAGAGTCATCCAACGTAATATCAAAGGCTAATCCTTTCATTAAACTGATTTCTAAATGCTCTAATGAATCCCACAATGGGTCTGTTTGATCTAATGCAGTTACCTCCCATTGGAAGGTTGGATTAATCCACAACTTTTCGACAATTGGAATTAATCCACCACTTGTTTCAACTCCCCAACCATCACCTTGGGTTAATATCCCCTCAATAGTCAATGCAACTGATAAATCATCTTCTCCATCACCATCAATATCGATATAATTAGCGAACAAAACAATTTGTCCGTCAACAAAAAGTTCTCCGGTGAATGTACCCTGTTCCCAGGCTTCATAGGATGGCCCGTTATCTCTTGAAGTGAAATTAACATACACTGCATAGGTATTGATTCCGATGGCTAGTATATTGTTGATGTCGAGATTACTGACAGAGAATAGTGTCTGGAAGAGATTGTTTGGGAAGCCCTCGGGCTGAGTTGAAGCATCCATTAGGAATTCGTATGGCCTTGGATGGTCTGGTTCAAATGACGATGAATCACGCATCGAAATTCCATCCAAGAATGAGTTTGATACTGAAAGTGGGTCAGTTGAAGATATACCTCTTGCGTTCGCATCAACTTGAGAGAGTGCCCCTTGAGCTGAATTTAGCGCAACATCTGGCTCACCGCCCTGTATTCTATCAGCAAGAGTTTCCATCAAGGCATCAATTACATCAAAATCATCACGGGACACAGTAGTGTCTGCAGCAACTGGGTTAGAAATTGATAACAGCATCAGTATTACCAAGAAAAATGCTGGTTTTCTAGGGTCTCCTGATTGAGGCAGGCCCGGTCGGACTAACCTAAGAGACTCCTCATTCATGATTACTGGTTGTCTTCACCCTACGATAAACTATCGCTTTGAAGTTTGTCGAAATCGTCAAACAATTAGGCAAATCTCAATTTGAAATCCTTGTTACATGACGGACATGCAACGATTACTTCATCGTGTTCTGGTATGGTTATTTTGAAATTGGCTGAGCAATGTGGACATGATACCGTTTGAATCATATTGTCCTCTACTTGTTCTTGATTTGGCTTTGATTGAGTTGTACTTTCTTCAGGAAGGTCATTTTGCGTCTCTATTTTTGCCTTTACTTGATGCGGCAATTGAATGCCACCGCTTAGTACTTGAGTAACTTTTTCTATTACTTCTGAGTCAGTATTCGTCTCAATTATTTCTTCATTTTCTTCCTCGGCGAACATCGCCATTGCGTCTTCTGCTGCTGTTTGTAATCCAGCGCTATACTGCGTTACTTGAGGAGCAAAACCTGAAGGTGCAACGTTCGAAGGTGGTGGAGCAAATGCTGCATTAGATTGAGAGGAAGTGGCTGATCCACCATATATCGACTGATATTCAGCATCTTGATTTTGTTGTGCTCGTTGCTCGCTGGTTAGAATTTGTTGACCAGATTCTAAGCCCGCAATTACTGGAGCATCGGCAAAAATTGGAATTTTATTTCTCTGTTTGACCATGGCAATATGCTGTTTAGCCTCTAATTCCGATAACCCTCTACCTTCGAGAAGCTGTATTGCAATTCCTGTTTGCCATTTCCTAAATCCAATCATAGCAACTGAAATGGTAACTAAACCAATGAATAAAGCGACCATAATCACTCCAAGCATGCTTGTTGGTTCCGCCGCTGCTGCGACGTTAATCGAAAATGCATGGGAATCGGAATTTCCTGACTGGTCAAAAACTGTGACAACAACATCTTTCCTGCCGTCATCTTTGAACTCTACATCAACAGAAGAACCAACATAATCTGGGTCATCGGTTGGATTGCCATTGTTATCGGTATCAATAGTAGGGTTTAGATCCCAGTGATAAGTTAACTGATACGATTGATCATAAGCATCAATTGCGTCTATGCTAAGAGTTATTGGCTTATCCTCAACGGTAGAGGATGGTAATTCCTGAATTGATTGTTGAACTAAGTTCGGTATCGAGGCATCATCAACGACAATTGTTGCAGTAGTCATTGCCGTGTTACCAGAGTTATCGGTTACGGTCAAATTGATTTGATAAGTTCCAATATTTGGCCAACTGGTCACTATCGAATTGTTGGTATCGGACAAAACTGAACCCCATTCCCAAAAACAACTGGCAACTGCATCATCATCACTACTCGAACTGCAACTGAATGCAGTATCGAGATTGATACCCGTTTTCCAGCCACCTGTAAACAACTCAGCACTGCTACTGATTACAGGAGTTGGCGGCATTATGTCAGTTACTTCCACCGAGAAATTAACCGTCGCAGTCAATGCATTTGGAGATGTTACTGTCAAAGTGACTGTTTTTGTTCCGATGGTTGCCCATGATGCATCAACTTCGAAACCTTGAGCATCGTTATCATTGGTGAAGATGCCGTCTTGATCGACATCTATCGAAGCATCCAAATCCCAAGATAGGCTCGCTATTTGCCCGATTTTATTTGGCGAGTCATTAGCATCTAAAGCCAGCGTTTGCCCAATACTTGTTACGCCGTTATCGGCTGAATTGATTACCGGTGATAGAACTGGTGCTAATTCTACTCTGACTGTTATTCTAATATCGAAATCTCCGTTACCGCCGCCCACTGGCGAGTTTGTGTTATCTACTATGATCAATAATTCCTGTCCATCCAAATCTTCTGGCACAACCCAAGTGTCTGAGTCCGAATCTACAACTGAAGTTAAGTCCAAATCACTAATGAATAACTGGCCTACTCCGCCTGAGGTATACAGATCATGCATAGCACGAGTCTGTAAGTAAACATCTGCCTCACCATCTAGAGCCCACGCAGTAACAACTACTGTTGTTCCAGCATCAAGTCTTAGATCGTTGTCTGAAAGCAAGGTTGCATAATTACCGGCATCAACCTGAACTACATCGTGATAAGGGGTCCAATATGATTCTACTATCTGAGAAAATGTCACACCTACTTGTGCTTGAGAACCACCTTGGTCGCCTTGCCCGTTATCCCCATCATGAGCTAAATTATCCAAAACCATATACCATGTTTTAGGATTTATTGATGTTGGAACTTTCCAATGGAAGTCATAGCCGCCTAGAGCATTTTCAGTTGAAATTACTTGGTTAAACTGAGAGCGATAAGATTGTCCTGCATCGTAGGTTAGAATTTGGTTTTGGTCAAAAAATAATACATCGATTGCGTCATTGATTATTGAGACACTGACCTCGTAGACGTCACCTGGTTGAAGTGTACCCAGATTCACTTTCACACATACAGTGTTATCTACCGTTACCGAATTTAGCAATTGTTCAATATCTCGGTCCAAACAGTTTGGCCCATCCCTGCCAGCGGTTTGAGCAGTCGCAGCAGGCATCATCAACAGCAAAACTAGAACCGTGACTATTGCTGTACAACGCATATCTCGCTGTAAAGGACCACACACTTGAAATGAACGCTTCAATGAATCAACGTGTCCAACCATCATCGCGCCAATAAAGATGTGAAATTTCACCGGATTCTTCGACTAAAACTCTGTCTCCGTCCCATGCAGCACTGAGGCCGATGTTGGAATTTCCCAGTACTGACATAGCCTCTTCTAGAGACGGAGTTGTTTGTTTAATTCTAGCCCCGTAGTGTGTCAAGACGAGGTGCTTAGCCCCAGAAGCAATTGCTGTGCGGGCAGCTCCAGACGCTGTACTATGAAGGTAATCTTGGGCGTGTTGAGTCAAATCATCGAGGAAAGTGGCTTCATGAATTAGCAAATTACAGCCTTTTAGGGCGACAAGACCTGGTGCCATTTCGGCGGTATCTCCCGAAATTATTACCGAAAGTGAAGGTAAATCCTCTCCTCGGAAATCCTTACTAAACAGCAATTCTCCAGCTTTAGTGATATCTTTTCCACTCGCTAATTGTGCCTTTTCATCTTCACTCAAACCTAATTCTACTGCTCGTGAACGATTGAATTTACCTTGCTTGTTCTTTGAAGATAGTTGCCACGCACATGATGGGATGGTATGAACTGTCGGAATCGCTTGAATACGATTGTTATTCCAGCCTTCGGGTTGCGGCATTTCAGATAATTCAATGACCTCATTGTGTTGTGAAAATTCAATCCAACGGTTACTGTTTACAGCACCAAGAACCCATTTCACATCATAACCTAGATTACTCGAAGTGCCACCGAGTTGATGCCAGAACTGGTATTGTAACGAAAGATCTGACGGCGGAGTGTCATCAGGAAGCGGTTGGCCAGAGAGTAGTGAATCAATCACACCATCTGTTGTGGGACCGATAACCAATAATGGTTGATTTCGATTATCCAGTGCCATTGA
>WTIT01000087.1:6182-12958 GCA_011526375.1 Methanobacteriota archaeon | reverse complement strand
CCACGAACCCAGCGCCAAGGAACTGCAACATTGATGCCACCTTCTACCAATTCATGATCTGTTTCCCGAACAAACAAGTGAGTACATCTAATCCCATCGGTATCGATTACCACATCGTAAACTACTCCAAGTTTCTGACCTGTTGGCAAGTATACATCCATACCAGACATTCGAGAAACATGGTCTTCGCCTTGTGTCATGATGGGACCCATATAGTCCTAGAGGCACCACAAAATAAAGAACACCTCGAACGAAGATGAATTTGTGACCAATAATCTCTCATTTGTTGACAATCAGGCGCAGAGAATTTACTGTTGCGTAAATGCACACTCTAGAAAAACAAGCAAGAACTCGGCAAGACATGGCGGAAAGGCTCCTCACTGTCGATGCAGTGGTTGAGAAGTACTGCGTATCCAATAACAAAATCAAGAGTCTAATCTATCAGTCACTAGGTTTAATCTTCACAATCTTTGCCTTAATTGGCATCTTTATCCCAGGATGGCCTACGGTATCCTGGGCAGTCCCCGCAGCCTTCTTGTTCTCATTATCAAACGAACGATTATTCCGTTGGTCACTGAACAACAGATTCTTTGGTTCAAAGATATTCGATTATTATGCAACGGGTAAAACCTTACCAAAACATGTTAAATTCATTATTATGGGCATGGTTGGTGTCATGACCATTATTTCAACGTACTTTGTGTGGTATGTATCGACCAAAGGTGATGGCAAACTAATGCAGCCAAGCACTTGGTCTGGAGCCGATGAATATGGCATGGGCTCAATTACCATTGCTGTTGTTGGCCTAATTGGCATACTCTACATCTGGTTCTTTGTTAAAACCAGAAACAGTGTTCCACAATGAAGGGGGTTGCTAAATGGAATCTACTGCCAAAAAAATAGCATTCTCAGCAATAATTTTGCTTTTGCTAATTGGTGGAATATGGTATTTTCTCATCACCTCATATACTCCCGAACTTACCACAGAAAATGAGGTCGAATTAGTAGATAGTCAAGCAGAATTAAGCGAATCAGAAAATGATTTACTATACCAAGCCTCGTTTTCATATGGCCAAGACAATCTCGAATGGAGTAAGGTCTCAATGTCAATTTTAATTGGCGATGAAACATTTGATTGCACCAAGAGTGGTTTGACATCTGATTTGTCTTATGATAGTCCTGTACAAAGTAAACTAAACGCAGATGGAGGTAGTTTCACCGTGGAAGTTAATGCTGATACCGAGGATTTCATCTCGATAGATTTTGATAATATGCAGCAAACCAATGCTTCCAACTATGACATGAAATTTTCCAAAACCGATATTTTCCTGGGCGAAAATCTAACCGGAATTTCCCTAAACGAGGATTTTGAAGATGTCGATGCTGTACCCAGCATTGAATTTGATGAAAATAGTGAATCAAGGCTAGAATGGTACGATTATGACTTATCCGTTCACCGAGTAATACCAAAGGATTTGACCTATGTCGTCAATGACAGCAATGTATTTTACAAATTACAATTCATTAGTTACTACAATTCTGATGACGAGTCGAGATTTATCTCATTCATCATTTCAAACCTAGGGGATGGGGAATTTCCTGCAACAAATAACGAAAATTTGATCAAAGCGGCTCCTTGCTTAATCACTTCTGACAATGGAAGTATTTGGCAACACAATGAAACTATCTCAGTGAGTGAGAATGGTTTTGATATCTGCAGTAATTCCTGCACCATCGGCGTTGAGATAAGATACCTCAACCAAATCATCAAGGGAATGAAAGAAATTGAGTTACAATAACTCTATTCATTTTCACTTTTTTTAACGGGTTCAGTCAAGGTACTTATGTAAAATCAGTTAATTTGCTGTATGGCAAAAAAGCGTTACCCTATAGTCCAAGACCGTGTCATTGACGAGCAACAAATAATTCCGCGGCGCGGCGGAATTTATCGCTTGTGCGGCAGTGGTTTTGCTGGTAAAACTATGCGAGTCTATGCAGAGGCATGGACAGCTATGGCTCTGATGAATGGGCAGTACGTTCATTGGATTGACGGTGCCTGTAGGTTCAATCCTGCGCGGGTTCTCGCATGCTTTCCTGATTCCTATCCTAATGCCAACGATTTACTGCACAATTTATTCATCGGCCGGGGCTTCACAGTTCACCAGTTTACTTCACTGATTGATCGGGTGGCTAATGAGTTGGCAATAACAATGGCCAAACTAATAATCGTTGATGGACCAATTGTCATGCATCTCGACGCACAGGTAAAAGATAGAGAAGCTCGAACATTACTGAAAAGAAGTATCGATAAACTTAATCAGATTGCTGTCAACAACGATGTCGCTGTAATTGTGATTACTGCCGCTAAGGCTCATTCAAAGCGGCACAAGATGTTACTAGATATTGTTGATAATCATTGTAATCAAAGTCTTCTAGGCAGTAGAAGAAAAATCGGTAGTAAAGGCAAAATGTGGCTAATACATCGTCCTAGCGGTAGTTGTGGATTCCAGGAAGAATGGCAAGAACAAGAGACACTAGAACAAAGCTACAGTCGAATATTACACCAACAACTATGGTCACATTCTAACGATGAAATTGAGGAGCTAGTAATAATCGATTAGGGGCTTGGTTGAAAATCAAATAGTGTTGTTGTCTTACTTCCAGTCATAATTTCGGCATCGCTCCAACCAAATGGAGCCAGAATAGCCCACATGGCTCTTATCGCTAAATCTCGATAATACTGAAAATCTATTCTTACACTAACTGAACGGTCTAATTCTTCCAACAAAACAACTCTGTCTGTCGGGTCTTTAGTAACCCACTTAGCAACAACAAACCTAACTTTACGACCTGGAGGGATATCATGACCTAATGCATTAGCTCGTAACAGTGCTGACTGAGTTAGAGTTGAGACCGTGAACTGTTCTATCGTTTTGCTAACTCGACGAGTTACTACCAAATCTGTTAAACAAATTTGATTACGGTTAAGTTTGATTAATTCATCGTGCAAAAGATGGCAAATTACATTCTGGACATGCTTATTTCTCACATCAATTCCATCCTTGACACAATCCAGTAAAATCTGTAAGGCCATGCTCTGTAGATTCTTAATCCAGTTACAAGTTGAGTGTTGCCTTGATTCTATACCTCTAATTTTCAAGCCTTTTTCGCCATAAGCCCAATACTTAGTCAGTGACCCAGCACCGTGAATTCTACTGGGCAAGAAACCGATGAAATGGTATAGATCTTCATACTCCAACGGTATACCAATTTCTTGTGAAACCCGCTTGGAAAAACGCTCCGCTAACTTCCGTTTCTCTTGGCGTGAAACATCGTCTCGATGAATCCAAACACAGTCCACAATAGCATGCAATACTGTCCAACCCTCTTCTTCAGCAATAGCGATTGTTTGCAACAATATTTCACGCGCCCATGCACAAATTGCTTCATGAGCTTCTATTCTACCAAAGCGCGCATTCTTATATCCAGTATAGCCAAAGCAGGTTACTAACAACCATTTCAACGCATTTTGTTGTTTGTCAATTTCATCACCCTTGACAATAATTTGCTGTTTTAACTGCCGTCGGCGCTCGATTATCGGCGCAACAACTCGGCCGAGGAAGCCGTGAATCCTGCCACAGGTGTGTGATGATAATCCCGGTACTGGTAAAGCCCAAGAATTAGTTATAGGAAACAAACCTGTTCCAAGGTGCTCTTCTAAGTGCCGCCTTCTGAATTCCTCATCTGCTAGACTAGGATTTAGAGGCAGATAATGAGAGGGGCCTAATTCATCTGACGATGGTTGACAGCAAGCACAATTCAGAGTTTCTGGTGAAATATTACGAGTTGCAATTATGCTTGGAAACAGGCTGGCAAAATCAAGTTCGACGACATCGGTGTAGAGCCCTGGTTTGCTATCAAGATACAAGCCGCCACGGTCTGCCATCATCAATTCCCATGCGGTTTTAGTATCCTCTGGGCGATTCTTTTTCCATGGCACTAAAACCTCATCTTCCATTGCTATTCGCATTTGAATAGCACTAATTACCGAACCAGGGGACAATCTTGAGATATCCTGTGGCGACTGTCTAGAATGACGTGCAAGTTCAAACAATCCGTGTAAGCCTCCCTCTCTAACAATAAAACTAGCTCTGATGTCTATGTGTAAACGACCATGAATTGGAAAATAGCTATCCTTGCGTATTACCTGACCATAAGAATGCACGACTCTAGACATAGTGCGTGGTTTCAACTGTGCGGCTTTACGGCTTAATGAAAATGGTTGGTTGGATTGCTGACTCAATTTCTTGAGTACTGAAAAATGCAGGAAATCACCTCCGTTAGTCGTAATTATGTCGGGGTCAATACGATTGATTATTTGTTGAAGGTTTAACAAAAACTCGCTTGTTGAATTTCCGTGCTGCACCTCATATTTTGTTGCTGTATTGCCTTGGCCCCAATCGGTATTGACTAGTAGAGTAACCGAATTCAAATGAGAATCAATAGTATCAAAACCGTCTGCCGAATTATAGCAAAATTCCATTGTTATCTTAGTTAATTTAGGCCAGTCAGGAGAGATTTCAAGCATAGTAAATTGGTTACCATCCCACTGAACATACTGAAATGGTGCGATATTATGTTCAACAAAGAATCGTTGAGCAAGGTGTGCGTCTACTGAATAAAGCGTGTAGCGATGGAAATCCCCCCTTGACTCAATGTGATTGGCAAGTTGGCGAATTTTCCGGCTATCGGTCATATCGATTTCCAGCACATCATGCATCTCATACTGGTCGAGAGAAAGTCGCTTGCGGATAAAGCGCATTGGTCCAACACAGAAGCGATTTCTTACTTCTGGATATTCGAGCCATCTTGCCAAATTGTGCAGACGAGATTTATCTGAATGAATATGAATTGAAGCGCACCATGGAACTATTAATTGCTTTACTCCGACTTCTTTGACATAGATCCATACATCCATACTTACGCCATCGTCCCCTAATTGGGCATCAATAATCCAGCCTTTCACAACATCACTCTTCTGCAGTTAAATTTTCAATCATATTCTCAAGTTCACTGATTTTGCTATAGCATTCCAACAACATCGACAATAACATCGGCTTCCATGAATCGTGGGCTGGCAACATGCCACCCGCTGTACGTCGATTTCTAACACCGTTAATCAACCGCGTTAGCGCCTTACGATCTACTGAATTCAATGCTCTTCGATAGTTGTCAAGGGAAAGTAATTCTGCTTCAACACGATTACGCCAAGTTGGTACTGTTCGACCCATTAACTGATATTGACCGAGACAAACTACCATGTTTACTAACACACAGAGATTAACCACAATTAAACTAAAACTGATTCAAATTAATTTCGTTTGAACCGCATAATTAGGCTGGTTGTTTACTGCAAACAGTGGCCATATGTATTCGACTACTTGCCATATACAGGACGGTAAATCTGATATTTCCGGCTCGCCGTCCTTTGTTTGTCGAAGTAAGCACCGGATGTCTTTTGCGCAATTAAACTCCTCTAGTGCATCAAGGTTAACTGAAAATATGCCACTAATGGATCGAGATTGGGTTTCCGATTCAATGTAAAGTTTACTTTCATTAGATTGAATTTCAGTTTTTACATTTGATAAATCGGCGGTTGGAATACCTCTCAGCAAATTTTTGGCAACATCTGAGGAATTGTCTGAATTAATTTGGCTAATTATTGAATTCAGTCTATCCTTGAGGTAATTAGGAAGCGAGTCTAGTTGTTCTTGCTCTATTCTCGTGTCGGCGTCTCCAGTAGCATCTCTTGGAATATAATACACATCAATGCCGTTATCATAGAGCAATCTGGCGATGTAAGCTTCGATTATAGTGCCTCCATATACAATGAATACTTGATTATCCTGACTTATTGGACGATTGATGTATTCAGCGTATTTTGCCATATCTAGCCTAGATGCGTGAGTCTCTAAATCACGCTTTCTAACGACTCCCATGACGGGTAATGATGGAAAGAATGGGCGATCAAATAGGCCGTGACACCATTGTATGCCAGCAATCGATGAGGGATCTCTGCCATCGAGAGCATATTTGTCGTTGTATTTTTGCCCTCTAAATAATGATTCATCAAGACTTGTGCTCCATTGCGGCACCGCTTTACCCCATGTCATGCGCAAATTATTGTGCAATTCACCGTGTTTGACCAATGACTGTTGACATAAATTCCACAACTTATTGGGTGAGCGAGCATACTCTATCTGATGGTCATGAAGTAACACTGTTCTTGGGTCATCGGAGGTATTATTCCACGACTCGATTGCCCAGTGTGGCAGATTAGAACTACAATATGGGTCTTCAACACTCGCTACATGATGCCAAGCATGTTCCCTAAAAATTAGCAATTCATCGAGATATTTCTCAGCAGATTTAGTGCCTACTGTTGCTGCCTCTCTAGCGACTTTCATCGGTGACAAAAATCCATAGTGAAACGCAGCGGATAACCGAGAGACGCCATTGGGGTCAGCAGCATCATTTCTACGTCTTGCGTAACCACCTAGATTCTTGTCGAGGAATTTTTGCCATCTTGAAAGACTTGCAGTTTCGCCACCTCGCTCTTGCCAAATTGGTAGTACAGTTGGGTCAATATTGCAATGTTTCAGCAGGTTTATTCTTTGTTTGATGTCTTTTATTTCGGCATCAATGTTGACCGGGGTAAATGGTAAGTTACCATCAAATTGAATGGGAGTAGTTTCGATACTAGGCCACGATTGTTG
>WTIT01000087.1:0-6082 GCA_011526375.1 Methanobacteriota archaeon | reverse complement strand
ACATGTAAGACATATTTCAGACCACGAGATTTACAGCCACTATGCAAATCTACTGCACCATCAAGTAACATATTGTGGTGACGTAGTGAGGCGTGAGGATAACGCTCATCTATTGCTTGATAGATAAGTAACGGCCTATTGTGAAAGTTAGCAAGTTGCATACCAACATCAATCGCTGGATTTTCATGGACTCTCAATGAAGATTTCAGCCAAACAATTACCGGACCTTCACCAACTAATCGGTCGACCTGATTTACCCTCCTAAGCCTATCTTGCAAATGAGGTGAAAGATTATCCAGCATGATTTACGCTGATGCTTGATGGCTATATATCGCTGTATTTTTCTTAAAATTTCTAGTTTTGACAATTAACACACTTATTTACGCAATTGGCTGTAACCTTGGGTCGTGGCAGGAACGACAGTAGTACTTCACGACAGGTTGTTAGGCAAGTCAGCCGAACAGCAGGTTAGAAAGATTGGCTTGACTACTGCAATCATTGGATTTGTAATACATCTCGCTCTCTGGTTTACCTATCAAATCGGTATTTTAGAAGTTGGGAGTGCCTCCACAGATCTACTTGATTCACCACTTGATGCACTATACACACCGTTCTCAATTCTGCTTGCTTACGAGGTCTACCAACTCATTAGAGCAATTCCTGAATCATTTTCTACCGCTGTTGGGAAACAATTCGAAATTGTCACATTGTTGGTGGTAAGAGATATTTTCAAGCGATTATCTGAACTTGAGTTTAGTGGTGATTGGACTATCGATTCAGAACTCAAATTAATCGTTCTTGAATGTTTTACCTTCATCACCTTATTCACTACCTCGCTAATTTACCGAGCCAATAGCAACACAGATACAACGGTTGATTTCAAGGATAATGAGTTACTTAACTTCGTTCAAAATAAGCAAAAGATTGCTGTGGTTCTGCTTGCAACTTACCTTATTGTAGCAATATTTTCCTTCACCAATTGGGTTATTTCGGTAAGCGAAGGAGATGGATCGGTAACCAGAGAGATCTTCTTTTTGGATTTCTTCACTATCCTGATTCTTGCAGACATACTCATTTTGCTTATTTCATATGGCTACTCAACTGATTTTACCAACCTTGCAAGGAATACCGGATTTATTCTATCAACGGTTGTACTCAGGGTTGCAATAGGTGCAACTGGAGTTTCGTCGATGACTTTGTTTGTCCTTGGAGGGTTACTCGGTATTGCGGTGTTAGTTATCAGTCTGAAAGCTGATGAATTTCAGGTTGAGGATTTTGATCTCACTGACGAGTGATGTCTGACATTACTAATCTAACCGTTGCTTTTGCTGAATTGATAACGCCTGGCAGACCTGCGCCAGGATGAGTACCTGCTCCGACAAAGTATAATCCTGGGATTTTCTTATCCTTATTGTGTGGTCTAAAATATGCACTCTGGGTTAGTTTAGGTGCTACTGAAAACGCTGAGCCTTTGTAAGCAACAAGTTCACTTTCAAACATTTTTGGAGTGAAATGCCGACGCGTAACAACATGTTTGCTCAAGTCTGGCAACTCTACTTCTAACGCCTTGATTATCTTGTCAGCATAGTCCTCCGCAATAGATTCCCAGTCAACATCTGCTCGGCCTAAATGAGGCACTGGGGCTAAAACATAGCCAGCACTACATCCCTTAGGAGCCAGTTCCGGGTCGGTTACCGTTGGTACATGGAGATACAAACTGAAATCTTCGGGCAATTTTGTCCCTTTGAAAATCTCATCGAGTAGCCCCTTGTAGCGCGGTCCAAACAAAATTGTGTGATGTGCTACATCTTTGTACTCGATATCCGTACCGAAATGGAGTACGAATAGTGACATTGACCAATCCATTTTTTCTAATTTTTTTGCCCGCTTTTTGGCAACTTTGTGATCACCGTATATCTTGTCATAGGTATGATGAATATCGGCATTTGATACCACGACATCGAATATTTGTTTGTGGCCATTTCCATCAGTGATTTCATGTTGTAAACCGTTGTTAACCAAGCGCGCTTGTTTGACTGGAGAGTTTAGTCTAATCTCTCCACCCAATTCTTCGAATAATTTTACCAAAGCCCTGACGAGTGCATGCGTTCCACCTCTAGGAAAATAGACACCCCATTGGCGTTCTAGAAAATGTATCAAAGTGTATATTGATGAGGTTTGGAAGGGGTTGCCACCAACAAGTAAAGAATGGAAACTCATGGCTTGTCGCAAGTGTTCATCTTTGACGTATTTTGAAACGGTCTTGTACACTGATCGCTCAGCACGTAATTTCATCAAATCTGGGGTAACTTTGAGCATATCTGAAAACCTGAGAAATGGCCTGTCTACCAAGTCAGTGTACCCTTTATCGAACACCTTTTCTGAATATTTGAAAAATCTCTGGTATCCCTCGGCATCTTGTTCACTACGCTGCCTAATTTGTTCGATCATTTTGTCAGCGTCTCTAGTATAATCAAATCTGTCTCCGTCACTCCAAATCAATCGATACATTGGTGCAACTTCCATCAGTTCAATGTAATCTTCTAATTTGCGATCACTCAACTCAAATAATTCTTCAAGTGTGTGCGGCGCAGTTACTACGGTTGGGCCTGCATCGAAGGTATAACCATCGTCGTGATAGACATATGCTCGGCCACCTGGCTTGTCTCTAGCTTCATACAATACGGTATTAATTCCGCCACTTTGCAGTCTTATTGCTGCTGCTAGGCCACCAAAGCCACTGCCAATTACTGCCGCAGTTCTGTCTGTTAGCTGTCCGGCCGCCATAAATGACTCTCCCAGTTTAAGGTAAATAAAAAGCCGTTTTTAACAGTAAAATGTAATACCGAAAATTTGGCGATTAAACAGTCCTTTATATTCGCGACATCATCATAATTTGAATTAGAGGTCCACTCGCTAGATAAAAAATGGATTGTTTCCTATGTCAAATGAGAATCTAACCCCCGATGAATCACTCGCCCAAAATGGTGAGAGTTTCCACTGGGCTAAGCGATTTCTCGGTAAAAAAATGGGCTCTGAGGCTGCTAAACTCTACGCATTTTGTCGCTTGCTCGATGATATGGCCGATGGTGATATTGAAAATGGACCTGAGCGATTGGTGAAAATACGTGCTGCTCTACTTGAAGGTAATACTAACGCAGACCCAGCACTGAAATCATTTGCTCCATTGATGGAAGACCAAGAATTCCCGTTGCCGGTACTGATTGCCTTAATCGATGGCCTGCTCGATGACCAACGAGAAGAAGTGATCATTAGCACTGAATCAGAACTACTACGCTATGCCTACAGAGTCGCTGGAACTGTAGGGCTGCTCATGTGTCACGTCCTTGATTGTCATGACCCTGACGCTAAGGCTCACGCAATAGATTTGGGAATTGCCATGCAATTAACCAACATCGCGAGAGACGTTCTAGAGGATGCCGAAATGGGCCGTCGTTATTTGCCAACAACATGGACTGGTGATATTAGCCCAGAGCAAATTGTTGCCTGTTCCAAAGAACCTAACTCACCAACTGCTCAAATCATTACTGAGTCGGTAAAACGACTCTTAGAGATGGCTGAGAGATTCTACATAAGCGGTGCCAAAGGCTTTGCAAGCCTGCACTGGCGGGCTCACATGTCGATTGCCATTGCCGCCAAGGTGTATCGACAAATAGGTGTCCAACTTGCTAACAAAGGACATGTCTGGTATGAAGGGAGGCAAATTACGACACGGACCACCAAATTAGTCTGTTCAGTGAAAGCCATGTCTGGACTACTAAAGCGAATTAGCCGCAGAAAGCACAAACACAACTCAAACCTCCACACCTCACTGAGGGGGCTACCTTATGTCTCATGATATCGAGATTATCGGCGATGGATGTGCTGCTCTTTCATTTGCCGCAAGAGCGAGTGAAGTCAAAGGTAGTGTAACTCTCATCAAACCGACCAAAGCGCCTCCAGCAAAAGACCATGTCTGGGGTTTTTGGAGTGATCCGATACTGCAAGGAGCCCAAAAAATGGCTAAGCAAACTTGGAACAAGTGGGCAGTGATTACTCACAATGAATGTGCTGTTTTAGAATCAAAAGCCAAGCCATACAACGCTTTCAAACGTAGTGACTGGACAAAACATTGCCAACAATTAGCAGAGCTATCCGGCGTGAAAATTATCGACGAACAGGATTGGCAGCAATCCAGCGACTCGTTATTATTTGACACCAGGCCGCCAATTGTCCCAGATGGATGTGTGTTGCAACACTTTCGAGGCATTGAAATAACAACTACTGAACAAAAGTTCGACCCAAATATTGCCATTTTAATGGACTTTAGAGTCGACCAATCCAAAGGTATGCATTTCATGTATTTACTACCATACTCAGAGACTGAAGCATTGGTAGAATCAACTATTTTCTCAACAACTTTGGTCGACGAACAATATTACCTAGACAGCATCAACAAATATCTCGCAAAATACTACCAAGTGACTGACTACACAATTTCTCATGAAGAAAATGGTGTCATTCCATTGGGTAACTTGTCACCTCATGACGCTAAAATCCCCGGTTTGGGTGCTAATGGCGGGGCCACTAGACCAGCAAGTGGTTATGCGTTTTTGTTTATTCAGCGACAAATTAACGCTGCTATTGAGCAGGCCAAACGAGGTAAACAACTATCATTCACTAACCCACACAAGAGACTCGATCTATGGATGGATTCTGTTTTACTTACCGTGCTAAAACAATGGCCTGAGCAGGGTCCTCGGATGTTTATTCGAATGGCTAAGGCACTAAACGGTGACCAATTTGTCAATTTCTTAAGCGGCGATGCGGGCTATTGGACTAGGCTAAAGGTGATTCTTGCTATGCCCAAATGGCCGTTCATCAAAGCGGTAACTAGGCACATCATACCAAGTAGAAAAGTCACCAAACCGGTGGTGGCGTAATGGATTTAATTTCAGCACTAATTGATATTGGAGCATGGAATCTTATCGGCCTTGCTGGCATTGTGCTAATTGGATTGCCTCATGGTGCATTTGACGGTGCAGTAGCCATGCACTTAGGTATTGTCAACCGATTTTCTAGCTTAGCAAGATTTGTCATCATCTATGTTGCTTTAGCTGCACTAGTTGTTGTGACATGGATGGTTGCTCCAAGTATTAGCTTGATTCTATTTCTCACCATTAGTATGCTACATTTTGGAGCAGGCGATGCAAGAAATGGCCAAGGAGCATTAGCATTCAGTGAAGCATTGGCCCATGGGGGTCTAGCAATAATTGGGATTAGCCAATTTCATCGCAGTGAAGTCGATGAGATTTTTTCTTATCTAATAAATCAGGATACAGCAGCGGTCTGGCTGGTTATTGACATACTTACGGTCGCAGTTATTGCAGCAATTATCACCTGTGTTGTCCAAGCCTCAAAGGACCCTAAATGGTCAACTACGGTGTTTGAATTATTACTCCTCGGTTTTGTCTACGCAATAGCGCCACCATTACTCGGTTTTGCCATTTACTTTTGTTGTATACACTCTGCCCGGCACTTCAAGAAAATCTATGCGAGTATCAAACAAACTGTGTCAACATCAAACATCAAAAATCAAGCGATTTTATTCACCACAATTAGTTGGGTTGCAGCAGGTATTGCGTTCTGGCTTTTCGCTGATTTTGCCGACCCCGGGCCAACCATTATGCGAATCACGTTCATTGGCCTAGCCGCGCTTACTGTGCCTCATATGCTACTTATTGATGGCATAATGAAGTTCAGAAATAATACTCCTAAAGCCTATAATTAATCGGTTTCTATTTCTGCCTGATTGACGACTGCGACTACCGTGGATATCAAACACAACCTTCGCTCTGCGCCTAACTCCAGCATCTCCTTTTGCCTTGTATGATTTACTAATTCCTTCTTTCCTCGCCGCCTTTTCATCAACTATTGGTGCGGGATAATCTATGTCAATTCGACAGTTGTATTGCTCTTGTTCAGCCTTTGACATCAACCACGGCTCGTGAATGTGTTCTGTTGGAACTGCGGCTAATTCGGGCACCCACTGGCGAATGAAATCTCCGTCAGGGTCGTGGTC
>WTIT01000098.1 GCA_011526375.1 Methanobacteriota archaeon | reverse complement strand
GGTTTCAGCGGCCCAACCTTCTGGCGGATTTTCCGACAGAATTTCAATTACTTTCGCCATACCACCTGGAGTATTACACGGACCAACATGCAATACCTTGCGCATGATTGTGCCTAACTATGTGGTTTCAATAGGATAGTGGTCAAATGTACCCGTAAAACAGTATATCTGTGGGAGAAATAATATTCCCAACTTAGTTGCGACAATCATGTTGTTAGCAGCAGCCACAATCGAGATAGTTCTCGGTGCATTGGTTGCACTACCTCTGCTATTCTACCGAATGAAAGCCAAGCGATGGAATCGTTTAGCATTAGATTATCCTGAAGAATCTCATGATAATGAGCTAGTGATTTTGTTACCAATATGGAATGAGAGTTTAGTCATCGAGAAGAAACTCGATGATCTAAATCGCAACTATCCATTCAAAACCTCCTTACTCGTCATTGATTCAGCATCTACAGATGATAGTGTTGACAAGGTTAGGCAATGGCTCAGCAAAAATCCCTCAGTATTCTTTGACAGTCAAGTCATTGAGATGCCCGAAAGATTAGGGAAAACCAGTGCGATAAAACTAGCTCTTGAGTCTCTGGATCAGCAATCGTTTAGTGGATTAGTTTTGATGACTGATGCTGATGCTCTGATTAGTGAAGGCACAATCATGCGGTTACATGGCTGGTTTTCTGACCAATCAATCGGAGCAGTTGGCAGTAGAGCAAATCGTCAAACAGAATTGCACGGTGAGAAGGATTATCGCTCAATGTATGAAATGTTGAGAATCGCTGAATCTAAGCGTGACAGTACCCCTTTTCTCGAGGGCTCGTGCATGATGTGGCGCCATGGTGCATTCCTTTCAGATAATTTGCTTGCCGATTCTAATGCAGATGATGCTCAAATTGCTTCATTAATTCGAATTAATGGTTTACGAAGTATCATTGATGAGAATGCATTCTTCATTGATTTCGCACCAACCACGGTGGAAGGTCAGAGCAGGCAGAAGATTAGACGTGCTCAAGGCCTGCAGAATATGCTAGATAGATTTCCTAAGCAGCATAAACTACCCCAGGAGGGATACTTTTCAGCAATTTTTCGAACCCAAAGATATCTCCATTTAGTTATTCCAATTATGCTTTTTCAGATTGCTATTGTGGCAATAATTAGATGGACATATGTTAGTGTAACAAGTATGCCTACAGGTTATGAGGCTGTTATACATGCAAGTTTGTCATTTGTTGAGCTACTTATTTTGGTCTCATGGTTGACGTTTAGGAATGGCATAAGATTGCCATTGGTGACAACAATTGGTGCCCTCATCACGAGTTTTGAGTATCTATTTATTGCTAGGTACCGAAATTCAAGAGGCCGATCATCACATAAGTGGGATCAACACACTGATGTCAGGCGATTGATGGATAAATTTTGAAATTAAAAAAAGCCCCCCCGGAGGCCGAAACCTCCGGAGGGGCAGTTATATTCCGCAGAATATATCAGTTCATAATCCAATTAACGTGTGATTAACTTCACTCTACGTCAACAACAGTTGTGTCAAGGGTTGTACCCTCTCTGTTGTTTAGAACGTTGATGGTAATTGTGCATGTACCTGTGCAGTCGGTGTCAACAGTGATTGCTTCACCAACGTTCCATGCAGTCTCGTCATCAGTGTCTGTGGATGACCAGCAGTTTTCGGTTGTTGTTGCGTCACATGCTGGGATGGTGCTGGAAGCAGCTCCATCTACGCTAGCCTTGATGGTGATTGATGCCCATCCAAGGTCAGCTCCGTTGTCCATAGTCATAATTACAGCGCCGTCAGCACCAGGTGCGTCTGCACCACTGAAGGTGTATAGCTCTAGGCTACCGTCAGTGTTGCTTTCTGCTAGGTTAGCAGCCCATACGTATAGTACACCTGCTAGTACAACAGTAATTGCAACCATTAGGATGGTAGCAATAACTGGGCTTACAGCTTCATCATTTCTTGTTTCGTTCTTCATATTTTTGTCCTCCTTACCCGTAGCCGGGTGTATTACTCCCACTGCTGGCGCCATATTTAATCCTACTCCCGGTCAAAATCAAAAAAGAGGCATAAATTCGCGGTACTGCGCGAAAGTCCGAATTTTTGATAACCCTCTCCGAGTGGAGCAAACCGTTTGTAAAACACCAAAAAATAACATTGGATGTTGTGAAAAAGAGGTGAACGGGTGAGAGCAAAGCAGAGGGGATGGGATGCACTCAACAGAACTCAAACAGCCCGTTCACATTCAGCCAAGCGCTCACAGTTTATATTCGTCTCGGCTCAAATTAGCAAAAACTTGGTTTTCTAAACAATAGCGCAGTTTTTTTCTGATTATTCGACTGTTAGAATTTCTGGTCCGCCTTCGGTAACATATACAGTATGTTCAAATTGGCAGATATTACCGCCATCCGCGCAGGCTAAAACGTGATACGTCTCTAAGAATCTTATGCTGATCAACTTCTTAATCAAGGCATTCCACTTACTCTGCCTGCTTGCTTCATCGGCTTCTGGAAACGGTTTTTCTAACATTGGAAATGCCCACCTTTCAGCGAAAGGAAGCGTCGAATATCGTTCTTCTAGATTTCTTGCCAATTGTGCGCCCAGTGGCTTTAATTGCCCTTTTGCTCTAGCTTTTCGGGAGGTAGTATTGCCGGTTAATCGATAAATATTCGATGAATTTGACTTACCTAGATTCTTTATCATTCCACTGCTTCCAGTCGTGTTGAATGGTTCAATAGCGTAAACACTACCTTCTTCAACAACTCCTTTGAATCCTCGATTGTCTGGCCCACAAGCATATGATGGTACAGAAACACCGGCATGTAATTCCCACGGTTTTAACTGGTGGCCACATAGGTTTCTGATTGGTTGGAAGCCGGCATCTATTGATGGTTGAGCGGCTGCAGCTCCAACTTTATACCAAGGAGTTCCCGGGTGTAGCATCTCTATTGCAGCATCCCTTGCTTCTTTCGCCGCTTTAATCTGCTCAGTGTGATTATTGGTGTTACCAACTTCGATAGTTAGTGCGTTATCGCCAATGTGGCCTTTAATGTGAACACCGTAATCTATCTTTACACAATCTCCCTTTTGTAAAGTCATATCACCATCCCACTCTTCGACAGGGGAGATATTGTGGTCAGTGGTAAAATGTGCTGCGAGATCATTAACCGCAATTGTTCCTGGGAATGCTGGTTTACCGCCATGTCGATGAATGAATCTTTCAGCTGCTTCAATAGTTTCATGAAGAGTTGCACCAGGGACAATTTTCTCTTTCATTGCCTCTAAAGTTCGTCTAGCAACGTGGCCAGCATCTTTCCAATACTTCAGTGATAATTCCTCATCCATGTTTCCACGTCGTTGCGAGGTATTACGCCCTCTCTCATAATGCTTACCGTATATCCTGCAGATTCATGTTCGGATTTTTCTATTGACAAAATAGTGCTGGGAGCCCCACCAGGACATGTGCCTTCAACAATACAATCACTGTCTAGGCCGAGTTCTTTCCCGGCTGATACAGTGTCGTAGTGCGGCTCAACGCCGCTATGATTGGCGCTAGTAGCGGTGATTGGGCCGATTTTT
>WTIT01000158.1 GCA_011526375.1 Methanobacteriota archaeon | reverse complement strand
GTCCATCTTCGTCACCGTGTCCATCTTCGTCACCGTGTCCATCTTCGTCACCGTGGTCATCATGGTCGTCATGATCATGCCCATCATGGCTTGTATCAGCAGGTGGGAAAGTTAGCGTCTGTACCCCTTTTTCTAGATGGATTTCTAGCTGACCGGCTTGATCCTCGTAGCTGAGTAAATTGTTTGATACTTTGTCACCTGATGTTAGTTGTTCACACAAATCATTAACCAACATTGTTTGATAGTCAAGAGTAATTTCGCCTGTAGGCATCGTGTGAGTCATGTAGGAAGGAGGTATGCCTTCAGAGGCTAGAATTCCATCAACCCATGGTTCTAACTCAAGACCATGATAAAAGAAAGCGTCGCTACCTTTCAATCTTTCAATGTCAATGACTGACGGATTGTAATCGTGCACTGGGATGTTGGTTGTGCTCATCATTTCAACAGTTGCAGTGTCTCCAACAACCGCTGAGACTAGTTGTTCAACGTGATATGTTGAAGTCATTATCTTACCGTAGTATTCAACTCCAGGTTCGATTACAACGTCTTCGTCATCGGATTCTGAGGATTCGATACACCCTGCAAGGCTGGTAAAAATCATCATCGACGTTACAAACAGTACTCTGTATAGGCTTTTGCTCATGACTTCCCGGTAGTAAACGGATATTTAATAGATTGTGTGATTTTTTTATTAATTAGCGGCAGAATCATTCTTAATAAATACCTGATTAGAAATTATTATTATTGCACAGTAAGTCGGAAGTCTATGAGCCAAATAATATCATTTAGTGCGGACAGCGGTTTTGCAACAGACTTAGAAAGTTTGATTGAAAAAGCTGGCTATGCTAACCGTAGCAGGTTTCTTAGAGATGCTGCGTTATTTTTCTCCGAAATGAAACAACGAGGTGAATTGATGAATATGGATGGAAACTTGGTCATAGAGGGACACCTTGTGGTTCATTACGAACATGGCTCGGATCAAAAATTGATGGTCTCTAGAACCGGGAGCATTGAAGTCGCCGCTTACCACCACAGCAGCAGGTTAGGTCATTCGTGTCATCTTTGTGTTGATGTAATACATGTCAAAGGTACTGCAGGAGATATCAGAGAGGTTTATGAAAAACTACAAAACACTCCCAATGTTGACAAGGTGTCTTTTACAATTGCCCCGCTAAGGCAAGAAGATTGCTGCTAATAAAATCGCTTAGCAGGGTTACGATTCCGCTGCAGCTAAATCTGCTTTTTGTTCTCTGCGTTTCCTATTTTGACGTTTCTTGTACCAGGGATAAACTGGCCATTTTGCTAAACCAGTCCACATAACAAAAAATATCAAAGTCGTAGATACGAATTTATCAACATCTGCAGACCAAACAGAATCTACAAATCCGTTATGATACCATGCAATACGGGCGTGATACGCAACAAGAACGAGTCCAAAAGTCAAATGTATGTATCGCCAAATCTTATTCCAGTTAGTTTTCAGTTTCCTCACCTAATCGCTAATATTTCAATGGAGATATAGTCTTATGCTAGATTAATAACCAGCATTTGCAATTTAGTGTCAAAGATTGATTTCACAAATTATCTTGACAAATTTGAGCAGTACACATTACTGTCTCATAGTATTCTCGTGTCTCCGGGTCAAATGTATCCAATTGCAAGGTTGAGCCTGTATCAATTACGGTCACTAAAGTAGAGGCTGCTGATGGCAAGTAATCTTCACCGGTACTGCGCAACGTCAATTTGATTGTGTGGCCGGCTGGAACTTCAACATCCATCGGGAAGAATTCCATCAACGCGGTAATTTCCTCGAATACCGGCGTCCAAGTCTGCTCATCATCGCCACCAGCATGGTATCTCAAGTCCATAATTGCATGACCGATATGGATACAGTTTGCTCCGTCACAGTCTTCTAGTAGAGCATAAATTTGCCCACCAACTGTTGCTGTATTGACATTAACGTGTAGTCGCGGTAAGCCACCAAAGTACAGATCTTCTTCCAAAGGCGGTGTTTCATAGACTGGTCCAGAAGACGCATCCGGACGAATCGTGTTGCCGCCGCCGGCTGAGGCTAAATCAGCACTACCCAACTCCCAAACCAACTCAGTTGTATCGGTCATAGGATAGCGGTCTTCAAAGCGCCAAGGACCTTGATTAGATTGAATTTCAACACCTAGCCATGGCTTTGGCCCTTCCTCCTGTAAGTAGTAGGTAAACCACTCAAGCAAGTCTTGCATCCAATCCATCCGAACCATTTCGGGGAATGCTTCTATGCCTCGCCCTACACCACTTCTGTCGAACATTATCTGAGGTCGGTCTGGGTAATCGTGGTCCCATTGGCCAAACAATCCTTTAGCCTCGATGTTATTGTCGTACAACCGATTTATCGTCGGTACGGCCATGTGTGGGTCGACGTTCCAATCATGCATTCCTTGAATTAAATATACACTACCATTGTAATTTTCCAATACTCGGTCTAGGAAATATCTCTCGCCCCAATAATTGCCGGCTGCTTCTCCGCCCCATGCCCATGCCGCTCCACCAGTAGCTGGACCAGCGATGTAATCTGGACACATGTTACCGGAATCTTCCAAATCACCATCTATACCGTATGAGCCATAGACGCCATTGTGCATAATCGGGGCTCTAGCCTCACTGCTACCATTGCGCCACATCAATTCCATAACGCCAATCAAACCAGAAATTGGCACGATTGTGGTGAGATGTTCGTTGCCAAACATAGCAGCCTGCCAAGGAGTTGAACCGTCGTATGATTTACCAATCATACCGACGTTACCGTTACTCCAATTTTGGGTGCCGAGCCAAGTTACTGCAGCATCAACACCGAGTTGTTCAGCCGTACCCATCAAATCCATACAGTGATTTGACCTTCCAGTACCCATTACTGACACTTGAGCAAAAGCAAATCCATGTGGTACTATTTGTTCAATTATCATGGTTCCCAACCAAGTGCCGGGTTCTTCAATACCGCCTGTTTCAACCGAGGCTTCGTCGAAGTAAGGGCCGAATTCAGCAATTACTGGAACTGTCATGTTATCTTCCATAATCGGCACCCATACGGCCAGGCTAACTTTGCCATCTGGTGCCGCGCCGCCTTCTTCTAGCGGTAATTCGAACTCAACGAAGTGGTGAGTCCCAAGCCACAGACTTGCACCATCTGGGCCAGTCAAAGAACCGTTTTTTAGGACATAAGAATTTTGATCCTCCGTGTAATAATTCTGCAAATATCTTTCCGAAATCGGAGTATAACCTTCCATTGATTCTTCAATGGCCGTTTGCTCAAAAGGAGCCCCGATAACTCTACTCATAAGCAGAAAAACGAGAACTACGGCAATAGTTGCACCTAATGCAGCATTGAGTGAACGGGTCGCGCTAGCCTTGTTACCTGGCCACTCATCGACGAGTTCAGCGACCAAAACTTGCTCGTCCATGGTGGGGCTGAAAACCTACTTACTCATGATATTGATGCTAGTTTGTGATATTTATTTGGTCGTGAAATTCTACCAATCGAGCAATGGCTGGTGCGGTTCTTGAGCCAAACCAGGTCAAATCTTCACCGTCAATCAGTTTGACCAATGGCGCCTTGCCACCAGCATTGACAATATT
>WTIT01000118.1 GCA_011526375.1 Methanobacteriota archaeon | reverse complement strand
TTAATTCATATTACGGTGAATTAATGTATGATCAGAAACAAAGAGAAAATATTTTAAATACTATTGATTATGATCCTAATGATTACTGTATGTCAAAATATATGGGTATTTACACTTACGAGGATTACGAACAATTTAATGTTGATCAAGTTAATACATTAAAACCTTATCCTTATTTCAAGGAGGTCAAGGATCCTAAATTAACAATGATTAATAAAACACTTGGGTTAATTAATCATAAAGATAAAACATCACCTGTATTCATTGATCCTAAAATAGATCGATTTGGTGCACCAGTAAATAAGGCAAAAATATGGCATAGATGCATGTTTATTGTTGCAAGACAAGCATTTATGGCAACAGAAGATGAAAAAGCACAAGCGGAAAAAATATTTGTCAATGAGGATTTAAAATTTAATGATTTTAGTTATCTCAAGAAATATCAAGCAATTTATGGTGCACGATATCGAGGATTATATGCAGGAGTCATGGCATTAATTAAAGAGTTTCAAGATATTTTTGCTAAACGACAATTTGATAGGAGGACAATGAATGTAACACCAGCGAGACTAGGTATTAAACCAGAACATCGAGACAAGACGATGTTTGCAGCACAATACCCAATTAATGCAATAAAGAGATTGCATATGATTAATTATACGACAATTAATGAGAAAAATGGATTTTGGAGACCATTAAAATATTCATTACATTGCGTACCTTATACGATGGTACCCAAAAAGAGGCATGGTGTTATATATCGTTATCGTCCAGCATTTGATGGTCGACCTGTTAATCAATATTGTAATTTAATGCCATCAAATATGCCAACACTTAAGGATTTCGACGATTTACATTCAATTCGAGGATTTACTACGTGTGCTGATGTCAAGAATTGTTTTGATTGCATACCATTAGATCCAAGAGACTGGAAATATGCAGTATGTATGACACCATTAGGCATGTACCAAATGATGTGCATGACTTATGGTTGGATGAATGCAGCACCGTGTGCACAATATATTATGAATAATTTAGCATTATATGTTGGTAACACATTAGCATATATTGATGATATCAATATTAAGCATCCAATTGAAGGAGGTACTAAAGAAATACTTGCCAGTATTAGACGTTTATTTCATTACTGTAGGATTAAAAATATTCAATTGCATCCATCAAAATTCTTTCCAGTTTGTACCAAAAGTGAGGGATTTGCATTTATTAGGACACTTGAAGGATCATACGTTGGTGAACCTTACACGAAAAAGGTATTAAATATTATAAAACCACGTACAAAATCTGAATTGGATCATTTCAAGGGTGTTATAGGATATATTGGACGTTATATATATCATAAGGCACATTTACTATACTGGTTAACCGACTTAGATAATCATATTGATAGTAAAGGTAAAATTAAATGGACACCTCAAGCAAATCTCGCTTACGAGCAATTAATATTTTTAGTCAGAAATTCACCATTATTATACAACCCAACACGTGAAGGTAAATTTTGTGTCAAAACAGACGCGTGTAATTATGGTGTTGGCGCAGTATTGTATCAATTACAATTAAATAAAGAGACAAACAAGGACGAATGGCGTATTGTGGACATGTGGTCAAAGGTAATGCCGCAATCATTAAGACACTGTCATAGTATGGTCCACGAGGCATATGCATTAGTACATGCATTGGAACATTGGCAATTTTATTTGATTAAACGTAAATTTACTGTATCTACAGATAATAATCCAGTTGCTAATTTATTTACTCACAGATATCGTAATATTAATGCAGTTACTCAAAGACAATTATTACGTTTACGAAATAAAGTAAATATATTTCATTTTGAATCACATCACGTAAAAGGATTAGACAATGCTTTAGCAGATAGTCTAAGTAGGTTTACAACTGAATTATTAGAGAAAGATAATAAAATACGAACATTTGAACCTATCCACAGTGTTGATACATCAAACAAAGAACTTACAAACGAAGAGAGAGAATCAATTCAAGCATATTTAAAACGAAGTGAACAATTACGAGTAAAACATGAACATTTGAAATCAGATAAAGGATTTCATATTGCAAATGCTATATTAAATACTGGTGATACAAAAGATAAACAATATCGTGATTTACAAGCATTTTCAAACAAAACATGGAACAATACATTGCATCAATATCGTATTACAGCTCCTTTGGGTGAACAAAAGCAAATGGCAATGTTATTGGACAATGCAACAGAAGAATGTATTCATTCTGATGAATCTGAATTTATCAGTAATACATTTTATTCATTAAAAGAGAAATTATATCAAATCACTGATAAATTACATAAAGTATCAATACCACTTTTAAATTGTATCAATCACACAGTATTATCATATTCAGATGCTATTGAAAAGAAATTAATAGCAAATAATATAGCACGTACATCAAAGACAGATACAATAACCAATAATAATCACGTTAATGCTACAGATGAGGTATATGATCCAACACAGGACGAACAAAATATACCAACATCAGAACAACCAGCACCATTATCAAACAGAGTACAAACAAGGTCGAGACACAAACAACAAGAAAGTGAATTTGATAATGATGAGGACCCTTACGATTTTATCAATGTTGATTTCAATGACACACGAACAAAAACAACAACACGTGATGAATTACTATCTCATTTATTTGGTTATCGTTCTGGTTTAGATATTTTTCAACTCGATAATTTTCTATTGTATCAACAGACGGATAGTTTTCTCAAATTAGTACGTAAAATACTTACAAAAACATCATATCAACAACGAGACAATGATATATCTTACCTAAAAGAGGAAGATATACGATTGTGGCATAAATTTACATTAGATAAATTACGTATCAATCAAGATAATCAATTATTACAAGTAATAGCATATGATCCAGTTACTCAATCAAACACATGGGTAAATGTAGTACCATTTAATATTAGAGGTAAATTGATGGATTATGCACACCACAATTTACAATTACATCATTACAGTTATGAATACACGTTGGATTATATTGAGAGAAGATATTGGTGGAGTACAATGAAAAGTGACGTACGTAAATTTTGTCAATCTTGTTTTCTTTGTCAATTTACAAAAGGTAGTGTTAGACACAGAGCACCATTACGAATACGAACATTACCAGCTCCAAGAGAACATATATTTTGTGATTTTTTAGGACCAATTTTTGGTCAATATCATATATTAGTAATAATTGATTATGCTACAGGATACACTATGCTAGTACCAACGATGGGAACAAATACACAAACAATTGTTCAAGCATTTCTTAAACATTGGATACCAGTGTTTGGATGGTTTAAAATATTAGAGACTGACTGGGGTTCAGGATTTACGAGTAAATTAATTCAAGCAATTACTCGAACAGCAAATATAAAAATGTCAATTGCTGAACCACGTAACCATCGTAGTATTGGTAAGGTCGAAAGGACAATTGGTTTCGTACAACAAACACTCAATCAATACAATCAATTACTCGACCAACAATTTACAGCAAATGTACATGAATTTGCATATTCATGGGAAATAATAGAGACATTATTACCATTTATACAAATGGGAATAAATCAACATCGTTCACGATTTACAGGTGTATCACCAAATATGTTAAC
>WTIT01000105.1 GCA_011526375.1 Methanobacteriota archaeon | reverse complement strand
GGCTGGGGTTGCGCTTGTGGGCGAGGCGCCAGACCTTTGGGATCGACGTCGCGCAGATGGGCGCGGTGCCGCCGCCGGGGAGCGGCAGGAGTTTTTTGCTGGCCTCGATGGGCTCCGGCAGGACGCAGTCGGGGATCTTCTCTTGCGGGCACGGGATCGTGGGGAAGTCGAGCTGGAAGCTGATGGTCACGGGGATGACGGGTTCGCGGTGCGCGCGGCAGTGGCCGTGGTCGCCCGACGGGTGGTTGGCGGCGGCGGAGTTGGGCTGCGTCGCCAGGGCGCCCTCCTTGGGCATGAGGTACTCGGGCACGTAGAGCGGGTCGGTCTCGGGGAGCGTCTGCACGGGCTCGTCGCCGTTGGTGAGCTCAAACTTGTAGGCCTCCGGGTGCGTGTCTTCGTTGTAGTGCGAGGGGATCGTGCTAAAAGGCACGTCGGCGCCCTTGTGGTTGATCATGCCGCGCTCGGCGTCGGGCCGGCAGTCGAGGTCGGGCCCGCCGACGGGGCACGGTGTGCCGGCGGCCGTGTGGCCCTGGCTGGTGTGGTGCGCGCCGTCGGCGTCGTTGAAGGCGTCGATGAGCGCCTGGTCGATCCACTTCATCATGCTCTCCTTGATCGCGGGGTTGATCGCCTCGCCGGGCCGCGTGGCCTCGTCGTCCTTGGGCCGCGCGTACGAGACGCGCGCGGGGCCGTTCTCGTCGCTCGCGTACAGCACGTCCGCGTTGCCGTCGAGGTCCTGGTCGATGACGAGCAGCCGGTGCGTGCCGGCCGTGTCGGCCTGCGGCGCGCCCGCGGCGTCGTACTCGGTGCCGCCCGACGTGGGCGAGAGCACCTTCTCCTCGAGCTTGAGGTCGTCGACCGTGGGGTTGGTGAGGTCGGTCGAGATGTAGATGATCGAGCGGTAGACCGCGCCCGTGTCGTCCTTGTACGCGAGCACGACGTCGGACAGGCCGTCGCCGTCCATGTCGTGCACGTCGATGCTCGTGATCTCGCGCGTGGTGGGCGCGGTGGTGAACGCAAAGGCGCTGCCCGTCGTGCCGTCCTTGAGCGCGGCGGCGTGCGCCACCATGCCGGCCATGACTTTCGTCTTTAAGGTGTCGTAGTGGCCCTCGATGAGGTGCACGCTGCCGTCGTTCTTGACCACGAGCACGTCGAGCGAGCGCGGGTCGACGACGTTCGGGTCGAGCAGCTGCCCCGCGTTGCCAAACTGGCCCTGCACCTCGTAGGACGTGTCGCGCGGCTGGTCAAACTTGCGGTAGGGCGCGTCGCCCATGACGTTGCCCACGCCGAGGCGCACGGCGCCGGCGTAGTCGCCGATCTCGGTCGGCGAGCCAAAGGTGCCGTCCGTGTGCACCAGCACCTTGCCGTCGGCGTAGAGCACGACGATGTCGCGGTCGGCGCTCGGCTGGCCGGTGAGGTGGATGTGCTTCATGTCGAGCACGGCGCCGTTGCCCGTGTGCGTCTGCGCGGGCGAGTAGATGTGCTTCGCCGGGTCGTAGGCGAACCGCTGGATCCCGGTGGCCGTGGCGACCGCAAGGTGGCCGTTGGCCGTCGCGATCATGCGCGGCGTCTTCTCGCGCGTGTCCGCCAGCGTGTCCAGGCCCGTGATGGGCGTCGTGGTGGCGCGCTTGCGCTCCTGCGTGAGCTTGCTGAAGAGGCCCGAGCCGTCGTTGGGCAGCAGCTCCAGGTGGCCCTCCACCGTGAGCACGACCAGGTCGACGTCGCCGTCGTTGTCGTAGTCGTACGCGATGGTGTCGCGCGGCATCGGCCCGTTCCAGTACCGCTGCGGCGTGTGCTTCTCGTCGGTGGCGTCCTCGTACCGGCCGTCCTTGGAGAGCACGGTGTACGCGCCGGTGACCACGTCGGGGTAGCCGTCGCCGTTGAGGTCGGCGCTGCGCACGATGCCGTTGGCCGACTCGAGGTCGCGGAGCTGGTCGGTGGTGGCGGCCTTGTCCAGGTCGGTGGCGGTGGCGTCGGGCGAGAGCACCTTGACCTTGTGGTTGGAGTTGCCGCCGTCACCGTCGTAGTCGGGCGCCGCAAAGGTGGGCGACGCCGCCGGGTCGTGCGCCGTGAGCACGACCTGCGTGCCGCCCGAGGTGCCGAAGACGACCGCCGGCGGCTGGTCCTTCTTGAGCACGGTCACCTCCATCGTGGTGCCCAGGAGCGTGGGCGCGGCGTCGGCGCTGCTCAGGCCGGCGTCGATGTTGGTGCCGCCCGTCTTCATTGTGCCGAGCGTGACGCCGGCCGTGCCCGGGTTGTGGTAGTACACGCCGAGCTTGTCGGTGGGGGTGGTCTGCTTCTTGCCCACGTACAGGTGCGCGCGCTCGAGGTCGCCCGCGCCGTAGACGCCCGACGGCACCGTCTGGAACTTGACCGAGTGCGTCGGCGTGCTGTCAGCGGCATCGAGGTCCTGCAGCGTTGTGCCCCCAACGGGCGGCGTGAGCGCGTCGTACGGGTCGGTCGTGTCGTCCCGCTTGGCCAGCTCCAGGTACTTGTCGACGCCGTCCTTGGCGAAGACGATCGTGAGCGGGCTGTCGGGGTCGTTCGGGTCGAGCCGCGCCCCGTCGACGTCGTACGTGTCCGTTGCGTCGCCCAGCTTGAGCGACGAGAGCAGCTCGCCCGTGCTCGTGTGCCTGAGAAAGAGCTCGTCCTGGTCGCCCAGGTTGGTGATGAGGAAGGACTCGTCCACGCCGTCGTTGTCCGTGTCGAGCGGCAGCACGCGCGACGAGTCCTTGAAGCTGCCGGGCGGCAGCGTCGGATCCTCGAGGTACAGGTGGCGCAGGCCGCCCACCGTATCGCCGTCGACGCCGTTCTCGGTGACGCCCGTCACGTGCTCGTCCTGGCCGAGGTTTTTAAACTCCGGGTCCTCGGGGTCGCCCAGGTAGATGCGGTTGGGCGTCTGGTCGTCGGTGATCACCACGATGTCCACCGAGTCGCCCGCGTCGTACTTGAGCGCCGTCACGTCCTTGACGTTGGCAACCTCGTCGCTTAGCAGCGTGGGCGGGCCGTAGTTGTTGGTGCCGTCCTCGCTGAGCATCAGGTACACGCCCTCCTCGGTGAGGATGGCCAGGTCCTTGACGCCGTCGTTGTTCACGTCGGGGATCTCGACGACGCGGTTGACCTGCTCGGGCAGCTGCGGGTACGGGTCGTCGCCGTCGTACGTGGTGCGGTCCACGAGCTCGTCGATGCCCTCCTTGGGGTTCCACTCGTCGGTGTCCTCGTCGTACTCCCACACGGTGTTTGTGCCGGGCGTGTAGAGCTGGTTGGGCGTGGTGGGCGCGTCGTCGCGCCCGCCAAAGCCCGGCGGCAGCGGCGTCACGCCGCCGCCGTCGGCCTCGTTCGGGTTGAGCGGCGTCTTGAGCGCGCCCACGTCCTTGTGCGGCCCGGCGGGCGATCCGGGCGGCGCAAAGGTGGTCTCGAAGACCGACGAGCCCTGCTGCGCGTCGTCGTGGTCTTCGAGGTGCGAGGTCGTTGTGGGCACCATCACCTTGAGCTCGACCCAGTACGAGTGGTACTGCAACAGGGGGTTGCCGTCCTCCTGGTCGTAGGGCGTGGTGTCCTTGTACTCGTACGCGGGCGTGAAGGGCGGCTGCGAGGGGCACGGCGGCGGCGGCGAGGGCCGCGGCGGCGAGGGCGGCGGCGGCGTGGGCGGCGGCAGCGCCGCCGCCGCCCTCGC
>WTIT01000097.1:2163-3688 GCA_011526375.1 Methanobacteriota archaeon | reverse complement strand
CGATGGGCCGAGGCGACCCAATAAATGATTTATTGGAAGAATTTATTGGATTTTTCAAGATGCACTCGAACGGCGCTACAGCGCGACTGGGGGCGCGCGGGATTGCGCGGTCCTCTACTGCTTTTTGGTCGGCCACGTGGTGATGGTGACGGTCGCGTCCGTGTTGGTGACGACCACGGCGTCCTTGCCGTAGTGCTTGACGCGGCCGCCGGGCTGCTCCTCGGCGTCGCCATTCTTGAGCGCGTCTTGCACCCAGCGCCGATCGACGTTCTTCTCGGCGCCGCGCTTCTCGGCGTGCGGGCAGGGCGCGGGCAGCGGCAGGCTGGAAGTGGCGACGCTGATCACCGAGGCGTCGTCGCCATTCTTGCGGCGGAACGTCTCGTCCTTGGGAAGGTGCCACGCCCGCGCGTTGGAGAGCGACACGCCCGACGCCGACGGCGGCGGCGTGTCCTCGACGATCGCCTCGAGCCGCTCGCGCGCCCGGGTCTCCCTGCGCACCTCGGCGGCCATCTTGAGCTCGAGGTTGCGGTTGATGTTGGCCTCCTTGCGGGCGGAGCGGTGCTCGGGGCTGATGAAGTCGGCGTGCTCGCGCTCCTTGTCGGCGTTGGGCTGCACGGCCGTGCGGTGGACGCGCTTCTTGCCGTGCTGCGGCCGCGGCACCAGGTCGGAGGGCAGCGTGTTGCTCAGCGCCGCAAGGCGCGCGTCGGCGCGCGAACGTTCGGCGGCGGCGCGGCGGGCAGCCGCGCGCTGGCGCTCGGGCGCACCCGCCTCCCACTCAAGCTGCTCCAGCCGGCGCTGCGCTCGGACGCGCTTGATCGCCTTGTTGAACTGGACGCGGGCGCTGTGGCCGCGCTGGTACCGTTGGATGACGATGGCCACGGGTGTGCGGCGGCGCCGGCGCAGCTCCAGCTTGAAGCGCCACACGCCCGTCCACTTCCCGAAGACGTAGCAGGCGGTGAACATCTGCAGCGTGTTCGTGTACAGGAACGGGTCGTCGTCGCTGCACATGGCGATGCGGTCGCGCACGTGGGCGGGGCGGGCGGTGCCAAAGACTTTGCTCAGAGCGTCGAAGTTCTCCTGTGGCAGGTTCATGACGTCGCACATCGAACTCATCATCTCCTTGGTCATGGGGTTGGCCTTGCAGAGCTCCAGGGCGGCCCGGGTCATCGCCTGCGGGTAGGCGCCGATGTTCAGCGTGACGTACCGCTGCGCGGCCTCGAGCGTGACCTGCGAGATCGGCGAGGCCTGCGCGCTCGCAGACGGCGGCGGCGGCGGCGAATTGGCGACGGCGGTGGTCTCGCGCACGACCGCCTCCCGCCCCGGGTCCAGCTCCTTGGAGATCCACAGCTCATACTTCTTGCCATTGGCGCACGTGCAGACGTAGCACGTAGCGTCCGCGTCTCCGCGCCGCGCGCCGCCGGCGGATTTGTACCACTTGTCGGTGTCGATGAACGCCCCCTCAGTTCCCTCCACCCATACGCTCTCCATCGGCGCCATGCCGTCCGGCGCCATGCCGTCCGGCGCC
>WTIT01000097.1:0-2063 GCA_011526375.1 Methanobacteriota archaeon | reverse complement strand
CACCCATACGCTCTCCATCGGCGCCATGCCGTCCGGCGCCATGCCGTCCGGCGCCGCGTCCGTCGCCTTCGCCTTCGCCTTCGCCTTCGCCTTCGCCTTCGCCTTCGCCTTCGCCTTTGCCTTCTTCTTCTTGTTCGCCGCCGCCGAGGAGGAGGAGGCAAGCCCCTTGCAAAGGTTGGCGCCAAAGGACGTGGCTAAGGGCACCGGAGCGGACGCGTCACCGGACGCGTGAATGGGCGCGTCCAGTGGCCCATAGGCGACGCTCATCACGTGCTCGAACCGCCTGGCGGTGTCCCACACCGTCAGGTTCGGAGCGCGAAGGTCGGAAAGGTTCTTCAGCGCGTGGTCGGTCACGCGGATCGCGATCTGGCCGTCCGGCGTCACGTCGTGAACGATGAGGTTGAGCGCGTCGCACATGGCCGTCAACCCGGCGACAGTGCGGGGCATCAGGATGCTCTCCCGTTCCTCCACGAGCTGGCCGCGGTCGACGTCCGGGTGCTGGAACGTCCGCATCATCCGCGCCACGCGGCTGCGCAGGCTCGCAAAGTCCGAGTCCGACAGCAGCTCGCGCGTCTCGGCCTCTACGTGCTCGCGGATCCTCTCCCACGCGACGCAGAGCTCATTGAAGGAGCGGTGCCGCTTGTCGGCGAGGGCCCGCGCCACGGGCTCGATCATCGGCTCGGGCAGCGAGAAGCCGCCGTTGGCGCCCGCGTCAAACTCCTGCACCCAGCGCGGCATGCGCGGGTCGGAGGGCAGCACGAAGTTGCCGTTCTCCATGGGCCAGGAGCCTTCCAGGTCGTCGTGCTTGAGGATGGCGTCCTCCGGATCGCCATCGGGGAAGGTGGTCTCAAAGAAGACGTACAGGTACATGTCATCGTGCGCGCCAAAGTGCCTGTTGGGCTTGTCCGCGTGGTCGCGCGCCCCGTCCTTGTTGAAGACAAGGTTCACGTAGAGCGATCCAAAGGCGCCTTGCACCGGGCAGCGCAGCGTCGCGTGAAACACGCTGTACACCGAGGTCTCGTACGTCCACGGGGCCTGTCCATCGGTGCACCAGGGCACCAGGCACGGCGGCGCGTCGTGTGGGAACTTGAGGATGCAGCGTGGCTGGTCCCAGTCGACGAGGTCGGTGGGCATCGGGGGCAGCAGCAGCTTGGGCATGCCGGTCGTACGATCCGCGGGTTGGGCGAGGATGGGCGAGGGCCGGTTATCGACGGCGCGGTAGTACAGGCGCAACGGGAAGGTGTTGTCCTCGTTGCCCTGGCAGGAGAGGTGCTGCTGGACCGTCGCGACGTCGACGTACTTCTTCCGCATCCTTGGGCTGTCGCACACGGCCCATCGCTCGTCGCGCATCGACAGGCGGACGTAGCCCCACCACTCATGGTACCGAGGGCCCTTGCTCGGCTCGTGGCGCGCGACCTGCACGCCCACGAGCGCGTAACGCTTCGGAACGCACTCGGAGGTGAGAGCGTTGGAGAAGCCGCCCTGGGAAAAGTCGATCTCCATCGGACACCCGATGGGGTCGCGCACGTCGGAGACCATGCAGTAGCGATCGGGGGCCGCGTTGGAGGAGAGCGCGTACCGCTGCAGGTCGATATACAGCGAGTCGGGCAGCCTCGCGATCTGGTGCCGAACCGTGCCCCACTCGCCGCCGTCGGAGCCCTCGACGGTCTCCTTCTCGCCGTACTCAAAGAAGGCCTGCTCAAGCGTCTGGTTGGGACGGCCGGGCTTCACGTACACGTCGTGGGCGCGCTTCTCGTAGGTGGACGCGGAGAGAGCGCCGTCCTTTAAGCGCTGGCTCCTCTCCAGGTACGTGAATGCCGGCCAGTTTTGCCGAATGACGTCCTCCTCGCCCTCTGACAGGTCGTGCGCGTTGTTGACCCACAGCTGGAGCTCCACAGCGACGTGCTTGTTCATGTGCGCGGGCGTGGGGGGCATGATGGGTGTACGAGTGGGACGTCGGGCGCGACTCGGCGAGGCGGGGTGTACACGGCGCGCGTCCCGGTGCGCCTTACCAACCTACCAAGGGGAACAAGTCCAGCGTTTTTAGAAACGTTTTAAAAGGG
>WTIT01000151.1:119022-135240 GCA_011526375.1 Methanobacteriota archaeon | reverse complement strand
CATATCCGCCCATTGTTCCATGTCACAGAGTGGTTCGAAGAGATGGAGGTTTGGGCGGTTATAGCGGTGTAGGAGGAGTGGAAACAAAACGTCGTCTTCTGACTGAAGAGGGCGTGTCCATTACATTCACGCGCTCAAACTGACTGATAAATGGGCTTGAGTGCGCTTCCCGACTCGCTACCCTTCAGTGAATTATCATTGTGAGGATTACTATTACCAAAAGTAAGGAAAAAAATAGAATATACAGAGTATACCATAACATAGTTATCTTTGCTCCAGTGGCTGATTTTCCTTGCTTAGCCTCCCATGCAGATTTTTTAGAAACGAACATCATCTCAAGAATGAATGAAATGATAATTGTCAAACAAAACAGGATCGCACCAATTTGGCAAATTAGCCATGAACCCTCTTGTTCCAGGCCAATGATGAATGTAGGTACAGAGATAAGTCCGCCAATGATAAACACAATGAATGCTACAACTCTTAGGTTTTTTTCTGGTTGATATTTCTCAGTATTCGCTTCATTCGAAATAGTGCCATAAGGTTGCATAAATTCATCTCACAAATTCCAACGTAGATCGAGGTATAATCCTAGTTTGATTCTGCTGGCATCGAGGAGTGATGTAGTTGAATTCTTAGTTTACCATCATCATCTTGAATGTAGCCAAATGTGTATTCTACTTTCACTTCAGCACCGTCGGGTGCGGTGAAGAAATAATTGCCCATTGCTAAGGCTGTATTGCCATCGATTATTACATCTGAATTTTCAAACCGCACATTGGTCCAGCCCTTGATAGCAAATCCCTTGTCTTCCGAGCAGGCGCCATTTGATGCGACGAAGTATGATAATGCGGTGTCAAAGGTTGGACGAAATTGGTCGATAGCGGCTAAAGTTGGTTTGAATAGCACAGGCCCCATTTGGTAGGCATACAATGTGTTGACGTGGTTAGTTGCTATCCCAACAAAATCTCCACCCGATGTATGAGCTGCAGCAATTGCCACAATCCCTTCGCCCCATGCTTGCTGTGCACCTTCAACATCTGCAACACTAACCATAACTAATCATCTCTATACTCTCCTCATATCGGTACCTTATCATTATTTTATTTGCGACGAGTTTATGCACTTCATTACATTCGTCCGGTTATGTCAATAATTGCAGCATATAATGAAGCCTGGGAAAACGGAGATGTCGACGCTCTTGGAGCATTAATCCACGATGATTGTGTGTTCAATCCACATGTTGGTGGAATTACTTTCAGTAAGTCGGATATCTTGGGATTTGCCGGCGGCGAAGGTACCCCAAGATCAGAAGCCAACCGTATTCTGTTTGAAAACGATGAAGTTGGAGTAGCGCATTCAATAGTTCATTTTGCTAATGGGTCAACCTCAGAGGCGGTCCTATCGTTCATGAGATTCAAAGATGGACAGATTGTTTCAATGGAAACTGGTGCAACACCACTGTCCGATGATTACAAATTAGTCGGTCAAGACTGAAACTCAGTTTGCTAACTCGTTTTTGACCATTTCACGCATCTCGCATGCTTTGCATTGGTCATTAGAGGTCATGGAGCCACATACGGGACATTCTTGCGGTGGGCTAGGCCTAGATTCGTGTCCACCCAATTCCACAATTTGATTGCGTAAGTCCTTGACATTGTCAGCCATCCTCACGAGGCCGTGACGGGTTCCCGGTACATCAGCTTCCATCATTGCCACCATCTCTCTGTGACGCCAGCGTAGTGCGCCTCTTGCATGCGGGCATTCCTCATGGTGAATTGGTAGGTTTTTGTGAACAGCATACAGGTGAACTTCTTGCTCTGGAATCCACCTAAGTGGAACAATTCTCGGTGGCAAGCCATCAATTGGCGTATTAGTGTGCGGTGCAAGTCTAAGAGTCCTCTCAAGGTCACCATTTGACATATTCATTAGTACAGTTTGCGCCATATCATCTAAGTTATGGCCTAGCGCCATTACATCAGCATTGACTTTCTTAGCAAGGTGGTTGATACCTTGTCTCCTGAATACGCCGCAATATGAGCAAGGCATGCTGGGCGCACTGGGATTGGCCGCAGTCATTCCTGGAATCAATTTGGCCACCGTATCCATCTCTTCAAAGCCTAGATCCTTGTATGATATGGTGACAAATTCGACTCCTAAGTCGTTGCAAAGATCAATCGCACACTGCAGGGAAGGAGGGCGGTAACCATCTATTCCTTCATCAACTGTTCCAGCAATAATTGTTACATCAGGCCTAACGCCAATGATGTCAACCAGTAGTTCCAGCAAGGCAGCGGAATCCTTGCCTCCCGAAATAGCAACAAAGATGGTAGTGTGCTCACCTTTCCTTAGAATCAATTGCTTACGTAATTCCTTCGCCACCTTCTTTCGAATTGACTTGGCAAGGTGCTCGCCACATAGGATTCTACCTGAATATGCTTGTTCGATTACTGCTGGCTTACCACAAACATCGCATGAGGGAATCTCAAGACCTCCGTTTGTGTCTGCCATGATTTTGCGTGATACTACTCTCGTTTGAGTTAATCGCTTTCGCACGAGCGGTGATTTTGCATTGTTGTTTGACAAATTATTCAATTGGAAAATTGAATTTTTAATTGGAAAATTTTTTTTGATATGGTGCACAAAATTTGAGAATAAATCGTTAGGTACGGTCGCGGAGAATGCAAGGAAACAGACTTTCCGCGCCTAGTTTCGTCGAAACACCAGTTGGAAATTTGAATTTGCCTGCTAAATCCCCCCGTAGGGGGGAAAAAACGCAAAACTTCTTGAAGCCTACAACGCTCACAAGCAGTTTGAGCGACTATGTTACAACGAGTTCTTGCTGCCCTAACAAGGACAGAAGGCGTTGAGCAAGCGATGCTGCTAGATGAGCGTGGTAGATTACTTGCGTGTGTTGGCGAGGAGGGTAAATCTCCTCGAATCGATGCCGCAATTGAAGCGACAAATATGGCAACTGAACTTTGTTCAGCGTTAGAACTTGGCAACTTGTACGAAATTTGGTGTGAGGGGGATGAGAGAATGATGATTGACATTGCTCACCCTGGCCGAATAGTAGTCCTAACCGGTAAAGGTGGACGTTTAGCTAGATGGCGTCACGCTTTAGATCGGAATCGCAAGATAATTGCAACAACCCCGCAGATGTGATATTATGTTTGATTTACCAAAAGGCATAACCGTAGAAGAAGAAATTGATGTTTCAGAAGGTGTAATTCAACCTTTTACTCATGGCGTGATAAGCACTTGGATAGGCAAGAGAAAGACTCCTGCTGGCCACAGAATCGTTCGCTCTGGAAGAGTAGTTGGCTATTTGGCTGAAAGCGAGAAAGCGTCAATTTTGCTTGGGGGTGCAGAAGCCAAGGTAAGACTGCTTGAGATAGAAGCGGAAGGAATGTGCCGTTTTGAGGCTGAAAGTTATTCAATGAAGGGTCTTGGCTCTATCGCAGAGGTAATTCCAGAAGCATTCGAGCATCCTGCAGATGCACAAGGGCTACTGGCTAGAGGAGATTCCGTCGAGCGACTATTGTCTCGTGATTTGTCGGTTGTGTTGGCTAAGTTGGTAGAAAATGTAACAGTGAGAGGCGCAATCGCAGTCGACTCAGGCATGTTGATTGATTCAGCAGGAGAATTGCCTACAGATGGTGAGCAATTAGCTAAGGAGGTTGGAGAAACCATTGTCGGTAGAGAAAAAATTGCCAAAGGACTAGGCTTCCCAGACAGTGGCCACTGGACCTTGCATACTGGAGATAGTGCACTGCTACTTGCTCATACTGGCGATATCGCCATTGCGGTTTGGACTGAAGCAAATGCTAACCACACTCGCTTAGTCAATGCAGCAGTAGCAGCATTGGAAGGCGAGATTACTGAAGCATCTGGAACTAGCGAGCCGCTGCCAGAAGGATTTGTTCTTCGAGAAGGCAAAGGTGGTGCAGATGCAGTACTATCGATGTTAACCGATGCTCTAGAAGAAGAGGTCACCGGGCACATTCAAGCAGGTAAGTCCTCGAAAGCAGTCAGTCTACTGCTCTCCAGAGGTGTGCCGGTTGGTATCTACGCCCCAAGCGCTGAATCATTTGAAGAAGCAGTACTAGGTTTAACCGAAGCGAAGCGAGTAATTCGATTGCATCGTCTACCTGCTGGAACAATCCTTTCAAGAGAATCCGGAACAGTTCATGATTTCAGCCTTTCATACTTTAGAGATTTATTAGTAACAGTTAGGACCAGATCAGAAAGCAGAAGAGCCAACTTATTGCATCGAATGAACAACCTAATCGGCTTTGAAATTGGAATGGAGAATCTACGAGTTGCTCGCTCGAAGGCTAAATTTTCACAAACCACCGACGCAGTAGCAAAAGGACTAGACAAGGTTGAGGTTACGCCGGTACCAGGTATTGATGCAGGATTGAGGCGTAGACTGGAATCTGCAGAACTTAGAATCGATGAATTAGTCAAAGAGAAAGCACGCCTATCTAGCCAGTTATCAGCTGCTGAAACTTCAAGGAAGGCTGCTGAGATAAAGACCAGAGAAGCAGTTGATACTCGTAACATGCAAATGGAAAGCGTGGAAAATGTAAACTCCGAAATCAACTCGATGCAGGTTCAGTTAGCTGAAGCAAGGAACCGTACTGAGGAAGCAGAATCTAGGGCGGAAAAATTGGTTAAGAGAGTCAATGAATTAGAACATCAGGTAAGTGTGAGGGCAACAGAGCTAGCCAAGGCACTTGGAGAAACAGAGTCAAGTGAGAAACTAAGACAATCAATCGAAGAGATGTCATTAAAGGAAGCAGGACTTAATGCCGAACTTACCGATGCAAGTCAGAAATTATCTTCAATTCGCCAACAAACCGAGGATGATGAAAGAAGGCTAAGAGTATTACAAGAACAAGTTGCTGCGACCAGAGAACGTCATGCAAGGGCCCAAGCAGAGGCAATGAAAGAGGAAGAGCGTGTCAATAAGAGTAAAACCGAACTTGAGATTCTTGAATCAGAGGCAAAAGTTGCTCGACGTAGAGCCGAAGACGAAAGAATACGTTTGAGTACCGATGAAGCAAGATTTGCCAACATTCAGGGAGAAATGCGCCAATTGATGGAAGAGCGTAGAAATTTACTGCGAGAATTGGGTGATTTAGGCGCTAAGCGAGGTCATGCCGAGGGCGAGTTAGCGATTCTCCTTGAGAAAGCCCAAACCTTGGCCGATGCTCATGAAGAGGCGTTGGCAGACATCAATGAGGCTGAGAGGATAAGAGCAAGGCTTGCCGAAGAGCCACTTGCTCAAGCATTGTTGGATGATGCTGCAACATTCGAAGGACTTGCCCCAGTGCTTGAGAGACTTGAGCGCGCAAGAAGCCTAGGTTACTCAGTTACTTTACTCGACAGAGCAGTGGAGCGTGCCTTACAAGTTATCCAGAAAACAGTTGATCATGTAGCAGCAACCCCTCGCTATTTGTTATCAAGTGAGGTAATGGAATTGTTAGAACGTCAAGTACCGCAAACCGCAGGTGCAGTCAGAGGTCTCTCGAGGTGGTCAGTACAACAACGACTAGAACATCAATTAGGCGAGACAGTAGGGCACTTGGTAATTGATTTGGAGAGATTACTAGAGGATTATGACCACTCAATTACGATGCTTAGAAGATTGAAGAATGTCCTCGAGCAATTAACACGATTGGGCGCTCCGCCGCACGAAGTTGAAACCTTACTGTCTAACTGTAGTAGGCCGGAATCGTTACCATACATTGCTCAGTCTACGAGAAAATTGATTCAAAATGCGCTTGACGATATCTATCTAGAGGCAGATCAGCGAGATGCTGGTGAGGCAATCGCTTTGGAAGAGACTGCTAGAGTCCTCGAGGAATTAATCACTCAAATTGACGCATCCGGATTAGCTGGAGGCACTCCTTCAGGGCTACTTTGGGATTTCCAAAGAGATGGATTACTACCATATGAAAGGGAAGTAGTCGACCCTGCACAAAAGACTCCTGTCGATGAAGAAATGGTCAAACATATGGAATCAAATATTACTGCTGATGTTGTGGAGGAAGCAACAAGCAAGATTGTTGAAGTTGATGAGGATGGTTGGGAAGTGCTTGAGTTGCCTAATGACGATGATGTCGAAGAAGAAGCCGTCGAAATGGCAGAATTAAAGCCACTCAGTGATGATGACGAAAGGGCAAAATTAGAAGCCGAACTTGCTAGAATAGATGCTTCATGGGATCACCGTAGTGAACCATCAACCCCGAGTGATGACGCATTGAGCGATTTAGAATCGAAATTATCAGACCTTGATATGTAGGTGGTTTAGTGCCTAGCTCACCAGCGACTAATCTTGCGGGACGCGAAGAGGTAATCGGCAGAAAATATCCAATAATTCTAGAGCGACTTTTACTCGTTGGAGTGATCGTAGTGTTCATCTTAGGCTATCCGGAAGTAAGTGATAGAACTGGTGATGGTTTTGTTTCATTGTTAAGCACATGGTGTTTATTCCCGTTTGTATTACTGTTTTCGGCAGAAATGATTGGCCGAGTAATTCAAGCGATTAATCGAGACTAGATTTGGAAATCAACAAATTCCTTCTCGTTAGAGGCTGGTGAATTTTCTTTGCTGGCTCCATTTCGTAGTGAATAGGTAAAACCCCAAATTCGCTGCCACGGAATTAAGAATCTAAACAAGGCCATGATAGAAAGGAACATTACTGCGGAAATAACAAGTCCGTAAGTGAGTGATAATTCAATAGATTCTGAAACTTGGCCAGCCCACTGACTACCAGTAGTATCGCTGACTAAACTCAAAAGAACGCTATGGAATCCTAAAGCAACCATGGTGGCGATACCGGTGAGTCCTAAGAAGCCAAAAGTATGGACCAAGTGAGTGTTTAGCATATTGTCCATTTGAGTAACGTATTCTGGGTCACGCTTACAGGATTCTGGCAATCTAAATGCATACTCGAGATACTTTATGACACCAAATGCTGATTCTTGGAACACCAGAATCAAAACAGCGATCAAAATCAAATCAAACTGTTCATTGGTTACTAAATCAACTCCGAAAAATCCGATAGTTGGCTGTGAGATTTGCGATTCAAGAGTTGCGAGCGCCCCACCATAGTCGCCTAATTGTGCTTTGATGAGTGGGAAGGTTAGAATCGCATGAATTCCTAAAAATAGCAGGGTAAAACCAATCGCCCATGCAATTGATTTTCTTGATAGTCCCCATATACCTCTCGACCCCATGATTATTGGCAGCAGGTAAACGAACATGATGAGCAAAGACATAATCATCAATAATGGCCACTCTAGTGTTTGTAGTTCTCCATCATCGGGCAGCCTTAATTCAAAGGCGAATAACATGCCCGTTAACCATCCAAGAACTAGTCTACCGACTAATAGAGTGATTAGCCCGATGATAAATCCTAATTTGATTCTCTGTTGGGTTTTTGGAGTTTGATAAGCGACTAATGCCATCATGCCACCAACCACTAGACCGATTGCGAGTGGTACGAAAAATCTAGCAAGACCGGTTCTGCCTTGCCCAGTAAACCAATCACCAAGTGGTAAATCATCACCAATCAACGATTCAATGGAGGCAAAGAGCATGGTGTGGTCAATTGAGCCGACAACATAAGTGGAGACCACTTCTAGGTACATACCCACCAAAGCTGCAGTTGCAATAATTTGCAAAGTTATGATTTGCCACTGCCGGCGAAGAGTCTTGAGATGCAGAGTTCTCGCTCGAGCGCTACCTTGGATGGTAACGTCACCTTGAACTTGAACATCATCTGCCATTTTAGTACCCCCTTACCTGCATTAATGCTTGAGATAAATCCATGTCAGGCATCCAATCGATAACTTGTGCTCCAGATCCTGCCAAGGTAGTCAGTCTGTTTTGACGCTCAAGTTTCAGAACTTCGTATGACATTCTTGGTATCCTGCTAACCAATCTTTCAAAGTCAATACTGGATGGTGAGAGAACGGTAACTTCGTGGCCACGTCCAACAAGGTCTCTAACTGCTGCAGGAACAGTACCATCGCCCTCACATGAAGATATGATGAATACCGGACTGCCACGGCTAAATCTACCGCTTAGTGAATTGGTTACTGCCTGTAGCGGCATCTCGCCCTTGGCTGTCACTCCTGCGAGGGCGCTTAGAATTTTGAAATACTGCTTATCACCGGTGTCAGGTGGTAAATAGGACAATTTTTCACCGTATATTCCAAGTGCGACAGAGTCTCGTCGCTTTAGGAAAAACGCCGCAAGGCTTGCAGCTGATACCGTGCTCATCTCCAATGGATTTTTCAGCACCGTACCAATTCTCGATATGTCTCTAGAATCAATCAGTAAATACAGGTCAGTGACCGCATCTCGACATTTTTCATTGACCATTAGTTCTCCAGTCCTTGCATATGCTTTCCAGTTGATATTCTTGAACGGGTCACCGGCAACATATTCTCTGAGCGAATAGAATTCAGAGCCTTGCCCGGGAGTTCTCAAGGTAGTTGCTCCAGTATACATTTTTGGAGTGCGGGAGCGCAAGAATGCTTCCTCAACTTCCTTGATTTGAGGGAATATGACGATGTCGCTATGGTGGTCAACAAACATCTCTTCAACGCCCAGATTGAAGGTATTTCTTGAGCGCAATGAGACTGGACCAATTGAGTAATGTCCTCTTAATGGACAACGCAGGACATATCTAATTCTTGCACTTTCACCAGGACTCAAATTCAAGCGCATTTGGTTGAGACCACTTCGTAGTTTCATTTCGTGTGGAATATTGTCATAAACTTCGAGCAGTTGAGTCTTCCTGTTTGATCGATTAGTGATGAGTAATTCAACATATAAGTCGTCACCTTTGTACAAGTTGTCCGCAGACAGTGTACGCTGTACCTCGACATCACCATGGCCAGATATCCATGAATTGACGACAATAAAGGCGATGAGTGCTAGACCCAAAATCATCATTTGATTATTGGCAATCATCATACCGATTAGGATTAGCGCAATACCGCCGGTAAAGGTAAATGCAGCCTTCCTTGTCCACATGTTATCACCTTCTACCCCATGCTTTTACTCGTTTAACAATTGAAACGGTTTGTTCTAGAGAATATTTGCCAGGTTCAATAGCAAATTTGGCTAGCGTTGGGTCATTGATTAGAGCGACTAGTTCTCTTGCTGACATGGCGTGGAATTCCTCTCTTGTTAGGCCATTTTGGTTGCGAACTTTGGACAAGAAAACCTGTCTTATCTTCTCCACTTTCGAGTAATATGGGTAACGATTTGCATCTCCAAAGCCATAGTAAATAATCGAGAATACGTGACGCCAGTTGTCCGGATCTTTCTTTCGAATCAACACCGCTTCAAACGATATGAAGAGTATCAAGAACAGAACTAGCATAGCCAATCCTTCACCCGTGAAGTAGACCAATAGGAAGTAAATGGTATTGTATGAATCGGCAAGTACGGCATTTTGTGGGTGTCTAGACTCATCAAAAATGACCATTGCATTTTCTGATGGCTCAAGACCCTCATCTTCTAGTCCTGTCATCATTGCTTCAGCAATTATGTCCAAAGCCCACTTTCTGTTGTCATTCTCTGGGATTAGCGTATCTGTCTCACCATATTCACCATCGGCGAATCCTTCATAATCGTATATCGCATTGATTAGCGGAGAGCCATCTGCGACGAAGAATACTCGGCCACCATCGTCTGGGTTACAGGTTGATTTAGCACATGCTTCGATGCTCAAATTGAACTTACCGTATAGGTCTGGGGTTTCTTCGTTTTGCTCAGCGCTAACCCAAATTTCGCCATCGCCATTAACATCGACACTCGCTTCATTGCTAGTCACTGCTCTGATGGCTAATTCAGGCAGCGGATTCTGCTGGTTTGGGATTAATTCCAATGCAGTAATGTTGTTTAGTAACACTCGGTAAGTCCCATTGTAAGATATCTGCCCATCTTGCCAGTGGTGTGCACAAACTCCCGCCTCAAAAATTGGCATCGCCTGACCATCTACTAGTGCACATGGATGAGCACTTAGTGCTGATGAAGTGTCTGCCCATCTTTGATGGGTTGACAATGTTTCAACATCTATTTGGCTGCCATTCATGCTGCAAGGCGTTTCTTGTACGCACATCCAGATGTAGTTGTAATTTAATTCGGTTGCGTATGTAGTATCAAACAACTGATATCCACTATATCTAACACCGAATGCTTCGGCAATTGTACCAGCAAAACCATAGTCTTCGAGGATGATAGCTGTTCCGCCATTTTCGACAAATTCGACTATTGCATTGACTTCAGATGGCGAGTAACCGTCCTCAGCCGCTATCGTGATAAATCCGTCTTCATCAAACTGCGGTAAAGAAAGCGTATCTCTTTCGACGCCAGCAACGATGTAAGTAGTGTTTCGCGGGTCTTCAATATCAGAAAGCAGTAGTGGGCTACTGACTAGTGACCTTGTTTCTATACCCATGTCCTTGATGTCTTGTCTAAATGCTGACATATCATTCCAATCATCGTCGTATGCAGATAATTGATTGGTGTTGGAGAGGTTAACAAAATTACTCAAAATCATGATCAATAGCACGAACATGACCGACCAGAATGCGGTTTGTAAGCCGATTCTTCGGTAGTTTATTTCGCGCCACTCAACCATATGCACACCAACTAGAGCGTAATTCCGACACTACACGCACCCACATCAGTTTAGAATGTTGTCTATACTTGACGCCTAAATGCTCATCGAAATTTTACTTTCTAAGATGAATTCTAGTCGATATTCTTGAGACATCATCAATTGGAATCGTCATCCTGCCATCACGGAAATCCCAGGGCAGCATTGAGGGGTCAAGATTGGCTTCTAAAAGGACTACAATCTGTGTTACTGAACCTGATAATTTGTCGATAACAAAATCGGTTAGTTCACCTAATTTCTCATTATGCAAATCTACGACGTCTCTTCCCATGACTTCTTTCGCAAAAACTGCCATGTTAATCCCTCGCTGTTGTTGTGATAGTCATACAGCACTTGAATGCGTCGGCGGTTAATCACATAGTTTCGATTCCATGACTGAAATCTTTTGTTCGCTTGATGTTTGACATACCAGAAGTTAATCTTGTTTCCATCTTTTGATAATAATCTAACATCTCCGGAGTTACAGTAGGTCTAACTCTGCCTATCGCCTCTTCGAAATGGCTTTTTGTTACCTTTTTCTTGTTAGCTCGCATACAGATTAATGCTGCTTCACGACAAACTGCCTCAATGTCTGCGCCAGTAAAACCATCCAATCCCTTCAGGATATCCTTGATTGAGAAATTAGACAGTGGCATGCCTTTACAGTGAATATTGAAAATCGCTTCACGTGCTCCTACATCGGGTGGTGGCACGTGCAGAACACGCTCGAATCTACCGCTGCGTAGTAAGGCAGGGTCGATCATTTCTGGACGGTTAGTAGCCGCGACAATTATTACTCCATCAATCGATTCGACACCATCCATACTCGCTAATAATTGGTTGACTACTCTGTTAGAGACATCACTGCCTTCGCCTGAATTAGCATTTCTCATGTTGGCTATCGATTCAAATTCATCCAAGAAAATGATTGACGGCGAAGATTGCTTGGCTTTCTTGAAAATTTCTCTGACAGCACGCTCGGATTCACCAACCCATTTTGAGATCATTTCTGGTCCTTTGATGCTGATGAAATTTGCTTGTGCCTCGTTGGCAATAGCCTTCGCAAGTAGGGTTTTTCCTGTACCTGGTGCGCCAAACATGACAATTCCTCGTGGCGGTTTAATGCCAAAGTGTTCGAATAATTCCGGTTTGGTTAGTGGCCACTCGACGGATTCTTTCAGTCGGCTCTTGACATCTTCCAGGCCACCGATCTCATCCCACGTAACCTCTGGGACTTCAACATAAATTTCTCTTAATGCGGATGGCTCAATATCCTTGATTGCTTGATGGAAGTCCTCCATACAGACTTCCATTTTTTCCAAAACTTCAGGCGGAATAGTATCCTCTTCTAGGTCAATCTCTGGAAGGTATCTGCGTAATGCCTTCATGGCGGCTTCTCGAACTAATGCTGCTAGGTCAGCACCTACGAAACCGTATGTGTTGTCAAGAATCCAGGTAATATCGAAATCCTCTGACATAGGCATCTGCCTGGTATGTACATCCATGATTTCGCTTCTTCCATCACGGTCAGGCACACCAATCTCAATCTCTCTATCAAATCGACCTGGTCTTCTTAGCGCAGGGTCAAGAGCGTCTCGGCGGTTGGTAGCACCAATCACTACAACATTGTCTCGACCTTGCATTCCATCCATTAGTGTCAGCATCTGAGCGACGACTCGACGCTCAACTTCTCCACTGACATCCTCTCTTTTTGGACAGATTGAATCAATTTCATCAATGAAAATGATTGCAGGTGCATTGTCACTAGCATCGTCGAATATTTCGCGTAGTTGTTTTTCAGACTCTCCGTAGTATTTGCTGATTATTTCTGGCCCATTGATACTCTTGAAGTGAGCATTAGTTTCAGTGGCCACCGCCTTAGCAATCATGGTTTTCCCGGTGCCAGGAGGTCCGTGCAAAAGTACACCTTTAGGCGGGTCTATGCCCAGTCTTCTGAATAACTCAGGGTGTTTTAGTGGTAGTTCGATCATCTCTCTAACTTTCTGTAGTTGTTGCCCAATACCACCTACATCTTCGTAGGTAATTCCCTCGGACTGGCCAATATCGTCATCATCGATGGCTTCATCTTTGATTACTATGTCTGTGTCATTGGTTACCTTAACCACGCCTTTTGGTGTTGTCTGAACTACTGCGAACGGTAATGCTTCGGCAAACAGTGTCATGCCAGGGATGAAGATTCTATCTCCTTGAACCACCGGGCGGTTTTGTAAACCACGGCGGGCAAAGCCTTCGATTCCCGGGCCAAACTTTACTTTCTGCTTATTGGCCATCACTGGTGAGATTACCAGTTTCTTACATTCCTCTGCTTCAACCTTGGAAACGGTTACTTTGTCTCTCAAACTCACGCCAGCATTTTTTCGGATTATGCCATCGATTCTGATGATTGCCATTTTGTTATCTTCTGGGCGACTTCGCCAGTAAATAGCAGCAGTGGAGCGCTTTTCACCCTTGATTAAGACTATATCACCAGGTTTCAGGTCAAGGCCGGAATCACCAGAAATTCGGGCTCTTCCGTGGCCTACATCTGATGGAATTGATTTTTCCACTGTTAGAGAAATAGTTTCATTTTGACCGGACATTATAATCGCTCCTTTACGCCGGATGTGTTCATACTTTATACAGTTAGAGCATAAACTCGAGGCACAGGACTGTATTGGCCGAGTGATTTAAACCCTCCATGATAATAATTCATGCAGTTTTACTTGCTACTTTCAACCATTATGTTCAATAGTCGGACTTCGGTGGGCGTGACATGGTTCATGTTTTGGAAACGGGATTGGAATTTATTGCTCACGAAAACCCTAGTGGAAAGCCAGCTGTCAGAGGCTACAACATCATCAACGGTCAACTGACTTCTGCTAGCGATGGTTCGACCTTCAAATCGACAAATCCAGCATTGCTTGCTGATTGTTTAGGGGAATTTCCACTATCGACAAGAGACGATGTTAGAGACGCACTTCATGCAGCAAGAGCCGCCTTTCCTGCCTGGGCCGCGACCCCAGCGCCAACCAGAGGGCAAATCATCGGCAACATGGGCCGCCTTCTAATGGAACACAAGGATGCATTGGTCGCCCTTGAAACCCGTGAAATTGGTAAAACCTTGAAAGAATCTGGTGGAGAAATTCAAGAAGCCATCGATACATGTCTGTTCTTCCAATCTGAAGGTCGCAGACTATACGGCCAAACTGTTAATTCAGAACTGCCAGACAAGGAATTATTCACCTACAGAAGGCCTCTAGGTGTTTGTGGTATCATCAACGCCTGTAATTTCCCCTCTGCTGTGCCTTTCTGGAAAATGATTCCAGCAATCATGTGTGGAAACACCTGCGTATGGAAGAGTCCCCAAGATGCACCACTACTCTCTTTTGCACTAGCTCGAATTATGTACGAGGCAGGTCTGCCAGATGGAGTAATCAACCTAGTTCATGGTAAAGGAAGCGGAGCAGGACAATATTTGGTCGATGCAGTTGACGAGGGCCTTGTCAACAAGATTTCATTTACCGGATCAACCGGTGTCGGTAAGATGATTGGCGAGGTTTGTGGTCGTAATTTAGTATCATGCTCTCTTGAATTAGGCGGTAAGAATCCCCTCGTTGTCATGCCTTCTGCAGATATCAATAACGCAGTTGAAGGTGCTTATTGGGGCGCATTTGGCACTGCCGGTCAGCGATGTACAAGCTTAGGTAACCTGATTCTTCACAAAGACATTTACGACGAATTCATGGACAAATTTATGGCCAAAGTAGAATCAACTCGTATCGGTAATTCATCTGTTCACAAAGATGTTCTCTATGGGCCAATGTTGTCAGAAAAATACGGCAAAGATTTCCTTGCCGGTATAGAAATGGCCAAATCTAGTGGAGCCAAACAAATTTGGGGTCAAGGAGAGATTACTAACGAAAATGCACCACAGAACTTCATGGGAGATGCTAGTGAAGGAGTATTCATGTGGCCTCACGTCTTTGTTGATGTAACCGAAGATATGGAATGTTTCCATGAAGAGATTTTCGGACCAGTTGTGACAGTTGTCAAAGCAGATGATTTCGATCATGCTCTGCATTTAGCTAACGCCAGCCCGTACGGTCTATCATCCGCAATATACACCAATGACCGACTTGAAGCATATCGCTACAAAACAGGTATCAAAGCCGGTATGACTGGGATTAACAACAGTACTACCGGTGCTGAGGCACACCTGCCGTTTGGTGGCGTGAAGGGGTCAGGAAACGGAACCAGAGAATCTGGAATATGGGTAATTGAAGCGTACTCTTATTGGCACGCAGTAAATGATGAACTTTCGGGCAAACTTCAGTTGGCACAAATGGATGTTGATGAAATTGAGATGGTTGAGGCTGATGTAGATTGGACTCAACTAGCCTAATCTGACATCCAAATTTAGTCGGGAATCATACTATAGTTCATATATCAATAGGCATGGTTCTATTATGCAGCCAAATTGCAAACCCGGTGATTCGATGGTATCAATTTTTCAACTAGGCCAAGAAAAACCGACCGCTGCAGACAGATTAGAAACAGCCTACATCGAGTGCGAGACAATTGCTAGAAACGCATCGAGTTCCTTTTTCAGGTCGTTCAGACATCTGCCGGTACACAAGCGTCGTGCGGTAAATTCACTCTATGCGTTTTGTCGAAGAGTTGACGACATCGTTGATGGAGATTGGCTTCCCGATGAAAGTTTATCACATCTAGACGAGGAAACCGAGACTCGTAGTCTTCAACTTTCGATTGATAAGCAAACCGAGCCTGTCAATAGTGATTCAAATCATCTCAAAAAACTCCGCTCTCTATTATGGTTTAGAAAAAACTTAGACAAAATTGAGAGTGGAGAACCAGTTGATGAACCGATTTTTATCGCACTTGCCGATGTGTTGAAGAAATTCCCTGTACAGTTAGATAATTTGAGAGAATTAATCTCAGGAATGGAAGATGACCTGTACAGTTCACAATACCAGACCTTCGAGGACCTCAGACGATATTGTTACCGCGTTGCATCGACAGTCGGACTATGTTTGGTGGAAATTTATGGATATAATGATCCAAACGCAAGAAGGCACGCTGTAGAAATGGGTATCTACCTTCAAATGGTTAACGTGCTTAGAGATATTCAGGAAGATCTCAGCAGAAATAGAGTATATCTGCCAAAAGAGGAACTTGCAAAATTCGGCATCACGGAATCTGATTTGAAATCTGGAAAACTCTCATCCTCTAAGGGCTGGCAAGAATTCATGCGTCACTATCTTGACCATGTAATGATGCACCGAAAGAATGCAGTTGGCTTATTGTCGCTGCTTGACAAGGATGCACGATACTCTCCTTCTTTGATGTGTGCAGCATATGATGCAATCCTTGAAGAGGCAATGAAGAGAAATGGTGATGTCTTCACTAGAAGATTAAGCATGAGCTTCTATCGTAAGTTACAGTTTGCTCTAGGAATAATCAGGAAACCAAGATTGAATTTCTGATAATTACCAAAGTCCTAGACAGTCTCT
>WTIT01000151.1:22099-118922 GCA_011526375.1 Methanobacteriota archaeon | reverse complement strand
GGTCCACCACCGCCAAGTTTTGCCGGTAGCAACATCTTACCAAGTGCCCCACCTGTTGCATCAAGAACAATCCCGGTTCTGAGATTGACAGTTCTAATCCCGGCGGCTTTGGCTGCTTGACAGGAGTCTTCCCAGTTTGCACATGTGGTGGGCAAAAATCCTTGACCAGGTGTAGAGTCTTCTGTAAGTTCTTCATCGCCTCTCTCGCCATACCATCCAACTGCGCTTGAAACAACAAATGAATCAGGTTTGTTTTTCAGGTTCGCTATTGTTTCTGATAGGAATGTGGTACTTATGGTACGACTTTCCTCAATTAGTTTCATACGCTTTTTTGACCATCTCTTATCGCCAATACCCGCACCACCGAGATGGATAATTGTGTCAAATCCTTCTAATTCATCTGGGTTTATCTTTCCTTCAGCAGGATTCCATCTTATCTCCTTTTCACCGGGTTTTGTTGTTCTTCTTACCAAGCGCCAAACATCATGGCCACCGGTGTCAAGGAATGCTACTAATTGGCGGCCAATTAATCCTGAAGATCCAGCCACAAGAATCTTTTTTCGCTCCACATGGTTAAACTCTGCGTGCCTTTTCAAATCACGCTCGAGGCGGATTTCTCTAGCAGTAAACATACGATTGAGCCTTTTTTTAATCATTCTTCCCGCGACCAAATTACCCAAAAATCCCATCGGCAGTTTGTAATTTACCCGATCGTGAATGAGGACTTTACCTTCTTTAGTAACCTCGAAGTTGTGGGTATGGTGCCATGACTTGAATGGTCCTTTCAGCATCACATCTTCAAAGGAGTGTGGAGGATTATATCCGGTATGTTGAGCAACCCAGCTCATTTTCACCGGTCCCATCGGAAATCTGAAAATTCGTTGTGAGCCTTCTTCTAAGTTGTCGTCAGCGCGGACTTCTTCGGCTAATTCCCAGGGCGGCATTAATCTTCGGAATGCACCTTTTCTTTCATGCCATGCAAAGGCTTCTTCAATGCTGTTTTCAACATGAGTTTTGTGTTCGAAAACCACGGTCATTTTATCGACTCCTAAATTGTTGAAGGTATGGTTTTAGGTTCATTTTTTTCCTGGTGTTTTCGGAGGACATGTACCTAATTTTGCCAAAAATCGCTCGCTCTGGGCCCCATGCTCTATCATGTCGGCCTAGCACCCAGAAGATTCCTGTGTATGAATTAGGGTCTCTACCATCCAAGGCATATTTGTCGTTGAGTTGAATCATCCAATTAGCTGCTTCTTCGGGTGTGCTGGCCCATTCAAGAATTCTTTTGCCCCACAACATTCGAAGGTAGTTGTGGATAATTCCAGTACGGACTAATTGATTTTGTGCAGCATTCCATATCTCATCATGTGTTTCAGCATTTTCTATTTGCTCGAAGGAGTAGAGTACTCTTTCGTCGTCTGAATGCTCTGCTAAGGTCTTTTTTGCCCATTCTGGTATCGATTCAAATTTGTTATGATTTTCGTTGTGGTACGCGTTATTGAAGCCGAGTTCACGCCATGTGATAATTTGGTCAAGGAAACTTTCAATTCCCTGACTCAAGCCCCACCAGCCTTCTCTAGAGCCCTTTCTAGCCATGTCGATATGTTCAGGAGTCCAGTTGTTTTGACTGAGGATTTGTTCGACTATTTCAATTGAGGAAATGTGACCAAAATGTAGCCATGGAGATAACCCACTAACTGCGGAGTTATCAACACTATTTCGGTCTAGGTGGTATCTGTCTAAGTTATTGGTCAGGAAGTTAGCCAGTTTCCTTTTTGCAGTGGTTCGGCCACCATTAGCCATTCTAACAGGTTCTACCGTGTGGTCAACATCGATTGCGGACAATGCTTTACGGCCGACAGAACCGCCTTCTGAGCAGCGCCACAACCACTCAAATGGAGGTAGTTTCACGCTGCAACCTTCAATAATCGAGGAGAACAGTTCATCACTCATCATAAGGTTACTATTTTTTGGGATTGGGTTTCTTTTTGGCCATGTCTCTGGGCATCGTGTAAAATTGGCGTGAATCCATCTTCTAAACCCATGAGCAGTCGTGTGTGCGCTTTCTGTCCAAGACATCGGAATTACGCCGTTTGAATCTGCAGTGTACATTTGTATTGGAATAGACTCACTAGCAGCTTCTATTGCTCGTCTTGGGTAGTAGGTGGGAAATTCATCACTAACGATAATTTTTGCCCGTTTAGCGATTTCTTTTAACAGTCCAATCGGGCCACTAAGTGGGGTTTCAACCCAAGGAATATATCGAATATTGTGGTCCCTAAAGGTGGCAATGTTTTCTACCATGCCTTGAATCATGAAGGTTGCAATTCGGTCATTGGCAAATTTGTGGCTGGTGGAAATTTCTTCGATGACGAGCAGCGGTAAATCGTGCTCTTGCGCCAATTCAGCGGCGAGTTGAAGTGAGGCGTTGTAATTATAGCGTCTTGTAGCAATCATCCAATAGAGGATGAATTCGCCATCCTCGTTGATTGGTTTGTCGTTGACGAGTCTAACTCTGTCGCTTATATTAGAGTTCAATTCGAGACCTCCGTATTTTGGTGTAATAGGTAGGGGTAACCTCGCTGTTTGGAGTAGTCAATAGTTGAGAAAGGGGTTTGGTCGATGGCATTTATCGCAATGGATTTCATCGCCTCACTAACCCACAATATGTTGTCAAACTCACTTCGCTCCACAAACTTCGCTTCAGCGACTTCACTAGCGGGTTTTGGAACTTCACCGGGTAAGAGATCGACACTGTAAGCGATGAATACAGCAGGTCCTATTTCAGTCAAGTTTTCTCTTATGGCATAAATTCCTGTGACATTGCCGTTTACGTCACATTCCTCTTTTAGTTCTCGCAAAGCTGCATCACGGGGTAATTCTCCGTCATCAACGTAGCCTTTGGGTAAGCCCCAGTGGCCAGAGTACCTTCCAGTGGCCTCTTTAACAAGTAATACCTCTGTAGAATTGGTAACAACGGCTGCAACTCCTAAATCACAGCGTACGCTACCCATGTATGCCATTCAAATCCCGAAGAATATAAAGCGGTGTTTTCAAGCATGCTTGATAACAAACAGGTCATTATAAACCAAAGCGCTGAACAAAGCCCATGGAAAGCGGAACCATTGACCCAATGAAAATTGAAGCTGAAGCATTTTTGCCAACCGAATACGGAAACTTCCGGATTCGCGTAATGGTAGACGACAACGGCTTGGAACACTCTATCTTATCGGTAGGCCTAGAACAAACAAATAGAACGCCACTAGTCAGAATACACTCTGAGTGTCTTACCGGTGACGCATTTACATCGCTGAAATGTGACTGCGGCCCGCAACTCAAAGCATCCATGCAGCGTATACAAGAAGAAGGCTGCGGAGCAATTCTCTACTTAAGACAGGAGGGCAGAGGGATTGGCTTGAATGAAAAAATCAAGGCATATGCTCTTCAAGACAGAGGCTATGACACACTTGATGCAAATCTAATGTTGAATCATCCACCAGATGCTAGAGACTATACTTTCTGTGCTGACATGTTAAAATCAATTGGTATCAAGAAAATTAGACTAATGACCAACAATCCCTTGAAAATCAAAGGGATGATTGAGAACGGTATAAGCATCGAGAATCGCATTGAACACATTGAAGGCCGAGGCTCACACAATGAGAGCTACCTACTAACCAAGGCAAAGAGAATGGGGCACATTCTCCCATTCGTTTTTAATGAATAGTCACCCTGCCAATAAATCGGGGTTGTTACATGACTAAGGAGTTAATAGGCCAAATCGCGCCAAATTTTACTTTGGAATCCAGTACCGGAGAAAGCGTTTCTCTCGCCGACTATGACGACAAATGGAAGGTGCTATTCTTCTACGCCAAAGACGGCTCCCCTACATGTAAGCGTGGTTGTTTAAACTTCAAAGAACAATATAATTTGTTCCAATCACTTACTCCGCCAGTTGAGATTATAGGAATCAGCGAGGATTCAACAGAAGATCACAGGCGGTTCAAAGAAGAATTAGAATTACCTTTCCCGCTACTTAGTGATCCAGAAAGAGAGGTGGCTAAAGCCTATTCAGTACCAATGTTCCTTGGCAAATTCCCTGGCAAATCGTCATTCTTGGTCGGCCCAGACAGGACCATCCATTACTGCTATGATTGGCTCTTTAGGCCACGTAGACACGTCGCCAAAATCCTCAACACTTTGAGTAAACTATCGGGTAGGTGAAGTAATGGATTGGGTAGAACTATTCGAGGAGGCCGGACTAACCGACAGAGAAGCTCGTTCTCTTGTTTTACTATCCTCTTCCAAGGAACTGAAAGCCAGTGATTTGGCCAAAAAACTGGGAACAAATCGCCTAGATGCATACAATTCTCTATCTAGGCTAACTCAAATTGGTTTGGTCAATGTAACTGCAGACCGTCCGATGAAGTTCTCATGTTCCTCATTACCAGTGCTGTTCAAGAAGCTAATAAAAGACCAAAAATCACGTATTGACAGGACTACTAAGGCGTTTGACAGTATTATGTCCGGTGCTTCAGAAGATGCCCTAGAGACTGACAATGACCAAGAGGAAGCCAGCGCAAAATTCGCAGTTCTAAAAGGCAGAGATCACATTCAGAAAAAAATAGGAGAGCTGGCAAACGAAGCCGATGGACAAGTTACTCTGTTTCTTGGCAGGTACGGCATTTTGCACCTTTGCAGGTCCCCGTCAATAGACGAAATCAATTCTGCTGCTGAGCGAGGTGTTATTGTCAAGGTATTAGCCCAATTAGACAGAAGGACACTAAAATTCTTTGACCAATTACACGAATCGATCGAAATTCGTCATTCTGATGAAGTAAATTCGCTAGGCGTTCTCAAGGATCAAAGCGATGTAATTCAGTTTTTGTTCGTCGAGCAAAACCCAGTCGGACGGGGCAGAGAAGATGCTGCATTAGTTGTTTCATCCGAGGTTTTTGCGTCATCACATTACGAATTTATGATGGCAATATGGAACCGAGCAGTTGATTTTGATAGTGCTAAGAAAAGATTTACCGAAGAGAGAATAGTCGACCCGCTTAGACTAACCATTGGAGAAGGATCGTTCCTTGAACAATTTAGAGAAGCGCTGAATTTTAGCGGGGAATTACCAGATGAAGATACACCGTTCAACCCTGATTCCTTCCTCGCTTCGAGTAATGAAATCAATCAAGCTAGAGCAGCATTACAAGATGGTACAGTTTTCAGTCTTCAACAACTGGGCATTGACATTACAACTATGCTTAGACAAGTAGGCCATCGAATCGGTTCTGAGTTAGCATTCAGCCTCAGAAACATCGAAGGTCATGTTGAATTTTTGAGTGAGTTGATGGATTGGTGGGAATATGCCGGTTTAGGAGAGTTGGAGTACGATACTGTACCATTCTTCCACATCAAGGTAAACTTGACACATCCGCCTGTTGAAGAGGAAGAGGTTTTACCGCTATGGGAACTAGATGACGGGATTATCGAAGGTGCCCTACGTGCCAGGTATCCGGAAGAAAGCAATGTCAGAGTAAGACGAGAAGATGGTCAAAGTGATGAGGAACTGTGGCGCTACACGCTAATCTTCGTCGAGGAAAATGAAGATTGAAATATACATGTATTGATAAACCCAACCTAGGTTTTTACAAAACATGCGGATGTTTACCTTCTTTAGGTTCATGAGACAAATTCTGCGCAAGAAACCCGCAGATTTGGATTGGATTCAACGTCAAGGCTTGATGGCGGTAAAATTAGCACAAATATTTGCGTTAAGACCAGATTTACTAGGTGAGGAAAAATGCAAACAACTGCAACAATTGTACCAACATGCAGCCTCAATACCACCAGAAAATTGGGAAGAAACTCTAAAGAGCAAAGCCATACCAAACTTCTTTGAGAATTTCAAAACAATAGATTCAACCCCTCTCGCCGCCGCTTCGGTTGGACAAGTTCACCGGGCCACTCTACACAATGGCGAAGAGGTTGTAATCAAATTTGTCAAGCAGGCAAATGCGGTCAAGTTTAGAAAGGAAGTAGACAGGATGCGTTCTTGGTTGCGCATCTTCTTGGTTCTCTCTCCAAGACTAAGGAAGGTTGGCAATCCAATGGCACTACTGAACCACGTTGCTGACTACACTACCAGAGAGTTAGATTTGCGTAACGAAATTTCAGGTGCCGAGGAATTAGCGCAAATTCAAGCGCAAATTGCTGATGAATTCCCGACTCCAAAACTTAGATTTCCCAAGTATTATCCAAAGTTGTCCAATGAGAATGTGTTGGTCTCAGAGTTTATCGAGGGAATTTCTCTCGAAGAAGGGATAGAAAATAAATCTCTAGAATGGTCTACACTACTAGAGCTATTCAGAATACACGGAGCCTACCTATTTGGCATTGGAACATTCCATGGAGATTTGCATCCAGGCAATTGTATAATCGATAAAGAAGGAAGATTCGTTTTTATTGACAACGGGGCTATTTGCCATGCCCCATCATTTGTCAATCGTTCTTTGTTTAATTTCTTTGAACATCTTTCCCGTCAGGAGATGCATTCAGCATTCATGTCATTACTTGACATGACCACAAAGAAACCAACCGGTAAAAAAATGCAAAAATATCTCAATCGAATGAATGAGATATATGCTGATTTCGAAAAGAAACCTGTAGGCGAACAAAGCCTAACTAGGATCATGATGCAAACAGTTCGAGCTGCAGTAGAATTAGCCAATGCCGAGTTTGGCGAAGAAGCATTCCCAATCATCAGGGCTCTAATGTATCTAGATGGTTTGGTTATCCGAACTCACCCTGAGGTGCTACTGATTAAATCAATGGGGCCATACCTCGATGAATTTAGAGTTAAGTTAGGCATTGAAGCAACCACGGCTTGAGTGATTCAATGACGAAAAAAGCAGCCGTAGTGGGTGCTGGAATTAGTGGGCTGTACGCCTGTTGGTTGCTAGAAAAACAGGGTTATTCTGTCTATTTGTACGAAAAAAGCGATGCAATTGGTGGCAGGATGAGAAGCGAAAAGAAATCTGGATTCATACTCGACCGAGGATTTCACGTGCTTCAAACAGGCTATCCTTTAGCAAGCGAACTATTTGATTATGAAGCCATGGGTTGCCAAGCTTTTGAACCAGGTGCGTTGATTATCAAACCGCATGAAAAGAAACCAAAAATATGGCAGTTTACCGATCCTTTTAGGCGTCCAATGAAAGGAATTTTTGGTGCCTTTAGTCTCTTTACTTCACCACTAAACTTACTACGTGTTGGGTTATTGAGAATTAAACTAATGCGCATACAAGACTCGGAGTTGTTTCAAAAAGAATCACAAACAACGCTTGATTATCTTCTATCAAAGGGTTTTAGCCAACCATTTATCGATCGATTTTTTTCTCCGTTATTTGGTGGTATATTCCTCGAAACAGAGCTCCGCACAGATTCTAGGATGTTTGATTTTGTCTTCAAGAACATGTCAAGAGGGAACATGGTACTACCAAAAGACGGGATAATGGCATGCCCTCAACAACTGTTTAACCGCTTAACAAATACGACATTGAAACTTAATGCAAATGTCTCATGTATTGATGATAAAACGATTAGAGATGGCAATAATGTCCAAGATTTTGATATCGTCGTTAGAGCCTTCGCACCGGTAAAATCAAAGTTAACAAGAGGTGTTTGGACGATACATTTTGCCGCCCCCAAATCACCTCTACGGGGTAACTACATAATGCTAAACTCTAGTCTAAAATCATCAAATAGCCTAATTTCGCACTTGGCTGTACCTTCGGATATTCAGCCAAGTTATGCGCCATCCGATCAATCATTGATTACCGTGACTGTCGTTGCAGAAGATGCAACAAAACAGGGGCTAACCTCAAAGCAAGCAATCGAGGAATCCGTAATCAAGGAACTTTCACTATGGTTTCCCGGCCAGGTTGACGAATGGAGCGTTCTTGAGGTTCAATACATAGAATCTGCACTACCAGAATTTTCCGGTGAACATTTTGATAATTTGGCGAATTTAACTGGTGATAATATCTGTGGTGACAGTACCTATCATGCAAGTGTAGAAGGTGCATTAATATCTGCCCAAAGGGTGATTGATAATCTAGTAAAAAACGGGTCACAGGACTAAGGCAAATGATATTACTTGCCCGTGGAAATAAACTCCTCTTTATATGTCAGTTTGGTTGATTTAGAGCCATGCAAGCCAAGACAAAACCTACAGCAATCATTGTTGGTGCAGGTCCGGGGGGACTAGCAAGTGCAATGCTTCTTGCCTATTCAGGCGTAGATGTAACAGTAATAGAGAAAGAATCAGCAGTTGGTGGCAGAACCAAACTTGTTGAAAAAGACGGTTTCACATACGATCGTGGTCCGACCTTCTTCCACTACCCAGAAGTAATCGAGCAAATCTTCCAAGCCGTCGGATTAGATGCCCACAAAGAGTTAGAACTCATACCACTGACAGATCCGTCATACAGGCTTGTCTTTGGTGCTGGTGGCCAAATAGATGCAACTAGCGATTTGGACCTCATGACAGAGAGAATTCGTGAGTTGTCAGGTGACAAGAATGCTAGAGGATTTGAGAAATATGTCAAGGATAACAGAAAGAAACTAGATCTTTCAAAAGCTTGTTTGCAAACTCCTTGGACAGGCCCTTCAAACTTATTCACTAGGCGTGCTCTTCGCGTGGCCAAGGTATTGAAACCATGGGCATCGGTAGCAAGCGATTTGAGGAAAAACTTTGACGATGAGAGAATTAGGCTTGCAATGTCTTTCCAAACAAAATATTTGGGTATGAGTCCGTTCCACGCCCCGTCTTTGTTCACGATTCTCGCTTTCTTGGAGTACGAACATGGTATTTTCCATGCAAGAGGTGGACTTGGCTCAATCACCCCCAAATTAGCCAAGATTGCCGAAGGATTTGGCGCAAAAATCCGAACCTCAACGCCAGTAAAGGAACTTATCTATGAGGGAAAAACCGTGGTCGGAGTTAAGTTGGAAAATGAAACAATTTATGCTGACAAGGTTGTTGTAAATGCAGATTTTGCTCACGCTATGACTACATTGGTGCCAGACGAAAAGCGAAAGAAGTGGTCTAACAAGAAGTTAGAGAAGAAAGGTTACTCATGTTCAACCTTCATGCTATATCTTGGCATGGACAAGACATACGATGACCAACCACATCACCAAATCTATGCTTCACAACGGTATGAAGAAAACCTCAATGATATAACCAATCACAAGATTACCTGGGATGACCCGTCCTTGTATGTGCAAAACGCTTGTGTCACAGACCCAGAACTTGCTCCTGAGGGTTGCTCAACCTTGTACGTTTTAGTGCCTGTGCCGCACACACATGAGTCAATAAACTGGGAAGATATCAAAGATGAATACCGCGATGTGATAATCAAGCAAATGGCCAAACTAGGCTATGATGATGTTGCTGACCACATCATTTCTGAGACTATCGTAACCCCAGATGACTGGGGTGCATCAGACATTTACCGTGGGGCAGTATTCAACCTCGCTCACAATCTAGGTCAGATGTTGTGGAAGAGGCCGCAGAACAGATTTGAAGAAGCCAAGAACCTCTACATCGTCGGCGGTGGAACTCACCCAGGTAGTGGATTGCCGACTATTTTTGAAAGTGCAAGAATAAGCAGTAAACTACTACTCGCAGATTTAGGTTTAGACCCGGATTGGAATGGAGTAAGCAACTGGTTCCCTGAGGTAAAGAAGCCTAAGGTTAGCAGCCAAAACTCTGGCTCAAAAAAGCGCAGTCATGCTTCCGGTGAAGGACATGCAGCCTAGGCTTATTCCAATATTGGTAAGTCTAGTAATGCTGTTGGCTGGTTGCACAACTCCGATTGAGGACGGTCAATCAGAAGAAATACCATTGCAGATGTCATTCGTTGCTAAGACCCTCGATAGAGCAGAAGACGGCGGTATTGATTACGATCTCAAAGACAAATTATCGGAGTCGCCAGTGCTAATTCTTTGGATTGCAGCTGGGTGCTCCGGCTGTCATGATTGGACTCAATTGATTCGAGAATCAGTTGACAATGGTAGTCTAAATTCTACTTCTGTTAACATAGTAAGTATCCATCGGTGGTCTGAAATTGAATCTGCCGAGCAAATTATGGAGGTGTTTGGACTAGAGGGCAACAATTCTAACTACACACCTTGGCCAATTGTCCTTCCTTCTGAATCTGACATGATTATTGATTTTGCAACCGGTGAAACGACAGATTTCACAATTTATGAGGGATTTAATAATCCCGGTACGCCAACGGTTCAGTTAGTAGGTCAAGACGGCATCAAAATGTGGCAATCGAAGTCTTACTGGGCCAATTATTCTATGCTTCAAGAAGCTTGGGAAATAGCCGAATTGATTTCGAATTAATCGGCTATCCAATAATCAACCTCAAAGACTGTGCGCGTTAGGGTTTCCCTGTTCGCCCCCGGGGGGGGAGGCGGTGGAATTTTTGGGAGAAGGAATAAAACTGCCTGTAATCAATGGACTGGGACGCACAAATCGAGTTGACAATTGGTGGTCACAACCTTTGGCTATGGGTATAGCACTAACATTAGCACTACTGTATACATTTTGGCGACTATTCCTTCATGATACCGGAATTTCTTATCAATTGGACGGCAGCACTGTGATGTCGCCGATATTCTCTCCAAACGTCTTGGAGTGGGATTTGTTTGGATTATCGGATTGGGACCATCCCCATTGGGTAAATGCAGCAATATTGGTCCTTTGGATACCATTTGGATTCAGAGGAACATGCTATTACATGAGGAGAGTATACTACAGGACATTCTTTGCTAGTCCAGTAGCATGCTGGGTTGATGAACCTGACATCAACAAGAAACTTGGTTACCAAGGAGAGAAGAGAATTTTCATTCTAAACAATTTACACAGATATTTCCTCTATGCAGCAATGATTATCATCGCAATAAAGTGGTGGGATGTAACCCACACACTAACTTTTGAAAATGGACAGTACGGTTTTTCAATCGGCACTCTCGTCATGGCAGTAGAAGCATTTCTGCTTACCATGTATGTGACTTCATGTCATGCTTTGAGACACCTTGCTGGTGGAATGCTTGACCGATGGACAACCGGAATCAGCCGATTAAGAGGCAAAATCTTCGGCAAATTAAGTATCGCAAATCGCTCGCATGGATTCTGGTTTTGGACTTCACTTGCCTTTGTATTCATTGGCGATTTATGGGTTCTAGCGGTAAATGAGGGGTACTTTACCGGACTAGCAGATTGGAAGTTAATTCTGTTTTGAGGTGATAATATGGCTGAGGATTTCAAAAAATACGAATATGATGTCATTGTAATCGGTGCTGGAGGAGCAGGGCTTCGTGCTGCGATCGAAGCAGCGAGAAGTGGTGCTAAAACCGCAATCATCACCAAATCACTACTTGGGAAAGCACATACAGTAATGGCCGAGGGTGGTTGTGCTGCAGCCCTGCAAAACGCCGACCCTAGGGACGGTTGGAAGGTCCACTTTCATGACACTATGAAAGGCAGTAAGTGGCTAGCAAATTGGCAGATGGCTGAATATCACGCCAAAGAGGCTCCTGATAGAGTTAGAGAACTCGAACAATGGGGCGCAGTATTTGACCGTACCAATAAGAATCTGATCAATCAAAGAAACTTCGGTGGACATACATTCCCTAGGCTGGCTCACGTTGGAGATGCAACTGGTTTGGAGATAATTCGCACACTCCAAGAGCGAGGAATCCATGAGGGTATTGACATATTCATGGAATACACAGTCAGGCACCTCCTCAAAGAAGGAGATAGAGTTACTGGATGTGTAGCCTACACAAGAGTTGATGGCGATTTCCACGCTTTTTCCGCAAAATCCGTAGTCTTAGCAACTGGTGGAATTACTAGAGTTTGGTCGGTATGTTCTGGTTCTTGGGAATATACTGGAGATGGCCATGCACTTGCCTTGTGGGCAGGCGCCGAACTAAGAGACATGGAATTCGTCCAATTCCACCCAACTGGAATGGTTTGGCCGCCATCGGTTAGAGGAATTTTGGTCACTGAAGGTGTAAGAGGTGAAGGTGGCAGATTAACTAATTCTGAAGGTCAAAGGTTCATGTTCGATTATGTTCCTGAGATGTTTGCTGGAGACCATGCTGAAACTATCGAAGAATCAGACCAATGGGTTGAGGAAGTAGTATCAGGCAAGTTAGCAACTGTTAGAAGACCTCCAGAGTTGTTGACAAGAGACGTAGTTGCCAAGGCGATAAATTCCGAAGTTAAAGCAGGAAGGGGCTCACCTCATGGTGGAGCATTCCTCGACATTTCACACCGTGGCGAGGAAGCTATCCTGAAGAAGTTGCCCTCAATGCACCATCAATTCAAAGAATTGGCTGGCGTTGATATCTCGAAAGAACCTATGGAAGTAGGTCCAACAGCACACTATGTAATGGGTGGAGTCTTGGTTGATGCTGAAACACAGGAATCAACAGTTCCAGGCTTGTTTGCTTGTGGTGAAGTTGCTTCAGGTTTGCACGGGGCAAATAGATTGGGTGGCAATTCACTTTCAGACCTAATCGTGTTTGGCAAGCGTGCCGGTGAATTCGCCGCTAAGCGAGCGAAAGATTTGGCACAACCGGTAATCGATGATTCACAAGTCCAAGAAGCGATTGAAGTTATGTTGGAACCATTCAATAATGAGGGTGGCGAAAATCCAGGATTCATTTACGATGAGTTAAGAGATATGATGCAAGCAAAGGTTGGAATCATTAGAACCAAGCAGGAGTTAGATGAAGCGATTGAGGATTTGAAGGCATTTGAAGCAAGAAGGATTGCCGCCTATCCTGGCGCCTCAAGGAAATACAATTCAGGATGGCACCAGGCGCTAGATTTGAAAAATATGGTCGACGTTTCTTACGCAGCGACACTAGCAGCTGTAACTCGTGAAGAGAGCAGAGGCGGTCACACTCGTGATGATTTCCCCGTTCCTGATGATGAATACTGGGGTAAAACAATCAACATAATCTACATGGAAAATGGCGAAATAAAAGTTCGCCAAGACCCTGTTGTCGAAATGCGTGATGATCTAAAAGATGCAATCAAGGAAGTCAAAGACATGATTGCTGAGCGTGCTGCGGAAGCAGGAGGTGGTAAATGATGTCACTAAAGGGTAAGAAACAGAATTTCAAGATTACCAGAGGAGAAGGAGAAAATGCTTCGATGGAGGATTATGAAATAGAGTTGGATGAGGGCATGGTTGTTCTAGACTGCGTTCATCGAATTCAATACGAGCAGGAACCTGATTTGGCGGTGAGATGGAATTGCAAAGCTGGAAAGTGTGGGTCATGTTCAGCGGAAATCAATGGTAGGCCGCGTTTGATGTGTATGACAAGAATGAGTGATGTCGTTGACGAAGTCAAAGAGGGAGAACCTATTGATATACGCCCAATGAAAACATTTCCACATATCAAGGATTTAGTTACTGATGTTTCATGGAACTATGATGTGGCTCAAAAAATCAAGCCAATAAATGGCCCAGAAGAAATGAACTGGGAATTTAATCAAATGGAAGCAGACAGAGTTCAACACTTCAGAGAATGTATAGAATGTTTCCTCTGTGTAAACACTTGTCACGTGCTTAGAGATCACGAGTTATTCGATGACTTTGCGGGTCCAAGAAATCTAGTCAGGCTTGCTCAATATGAGATGCACCCATTGGATTTAGAAGACAGAGTTCCGGAAATTAAGAAAGAATTTGGTGTTGAGTACTGTAATATTACACGTTGTTGTACAGAGGTATGTCCAGCCGGAATTCAAATTACTGATGATGCGATTATTCAGCTCAAAGAACGAGTAGTTGACAGGTACTACGATCCTCTGCAGAGAATTTGGCGAACTTTGACCCGTCAAAAAGTCCGTTATTGAAGGAGACAACCAATGAGTAAAGCCGAATTGGCAAAGGTTACTTTGTCGACGGTTCTAGGTTTATTTTTTGTTAATGTTGGTATAGCGCATTTTACCGACACGAAATGGTTTGAACCGATAGTTCCGGAGGTGCTTGGAGACCCGACGTTTTGGGTATTGATTACAGGTATTATGGAAATTGGCCTCGGATTAGGTCTGGTGATTCCTATGACACGTAGATATTCTGCCATGTTGATGGCAATGTTCCTCGTTGCAGTATACTGGGCTAACCTAAATATGTGGATTAATGATATTCCGATAGATGACAATACGTTTGAACCTATATGGCATATCTTACGCCTAATCGGGCAACTACTGATGATTGCTGTAGCGCTCTGGGTAGGAAATTGGATACCAAAAGGTGGTGTTCATGAGTAGAACATTAGCTTACCAACTGATTACAGGCACTACGCTAATTATTGTAGGCGTAATTTTATTTTTGTTCCCGGAAAGGATTGTAGATTCGTCTGATTCAATGAGTGTAAAAGAAAAGATAGACTTCAAATTACGATATTCTGTATTGCCGCTCGGAATCGGGATTTTTCTAATAAATATCAGTAGATTATATGAGGAATCTAGAATCTATAAGTTGCTATTTTTGTTATTAGTTCTTGACCTTACGTATTTTGTGACTAGATTTATTGCTCTAGCAATGTATGCTTTTGATTCAAGAGTTCAATTTGTTTGGTTGTTGATAGAGATAATTATTGCAATTATTCTGTTTAAGATTATGAAATTAAAAAAGGCCCCCTCGAAGGCCTAAACCTTCGAAGGGGCAGTTATATTCCGCGGAATATATCAGTTCATAAGGTGTCTAAAGACTCGAAAAAGTCACTCAAAGGTGTTCGATTCCGATTTTCTTTACGTTTGCCTTCTTGATCTTGTCAGGAAGCCAGGCTGGGCCGTTTGCAGGCTTGTCAACCATTGATATGCTGCCAGTAAAGCAGTGGACTCTCTTGGTTCCACGCTCTCTTAGGCGTATATCGGTGTGTCCACGGGTTGCGGCTTTTAGGGCTGCACCACGTGGTTGTTTGCTCGCAAATACTTGGCTTGTATCTTTACCGCCCTGCATTAGGACGAAATATTTCTTATCAGACATTTTGGATAACCTCCGGTACTAAGTAAATTGGTTAGGTATATAGTATTTATGCCGAAAAACCGCTATACTGCGCTACATATAGGGCGCAGCACCCCTTTCGGAAGTGCGCTTTTTGGATAAACGGAGTATGCAAAGCCATACTAAACTACATCTGCACCAGCAAGAGTTTTTGTGTTTATGACTCCCTCTACAGGACGAATAGTCTCAACGACAGTTTTTGCGATTGAGGCTAAATCGTCAGCAACTAGTTTGATTATCAAATCATAATCACCGAACAAGACTGTTATGTCATCAACATTCTTCATTCCCTTGATGGTGTTGTAAGCTTCAATTTCCATTCCGGGTGTCACGTTAACCAATACATATCCCACAGCCATGCTATCATTACTCCTATGACTAGGTACATAATGAATTATTCCGCTAAAACATTCGGTAACTTATAAATTGGATAAAATCAACAAAAATTCGCACATTTTTGCGAACTAAATAAGTAAGACACCCCACCTTGCTTACACGATGCCGGAACTATATATGTCCAGAACCTGCAAATGGGGTGTCTTAACTGTTGTAGGTGGAGAATTATGGGATCATACAGGTGACGCCCTCATAACTCCGGCAAATAATCGCTTATCTGGTCGAGAAGGACTGGATTCAATGGTTCATGCCAAAGCAGGACCAGAACTGACTCAGGTAACTCGAAATATTTGTTTGGAGAAGCGGAAAATCAACGCCCCTCCGTGTGCAGTAACCCATAATGTTGTCACAGAACCGTATGCTCTGTCAACTAATTACAAACACATTATTCACGCCGTAGGACCAGATTGTCGCAGGCCTAGTCAAGATGAATCAAGGAGACAACTATTGCCAGAAACCTATCACAACCTCTTTGACCGCTTCAAAGAAATGGACGATGTTAGGCGAATTGTGTCACCTCCATTGTCTATGGGAATTTTTGGTTATCCGCACAGGGAAGGAGCAAGAATTACTCTAGAGGTTCTATTAAATCATCTAGATGGCGAGGAAGACCCTGGTTTCGACGAGTTCATATTGGTAATTAAAGAACGTAACTTCATCAATAACATGCGCACAGTGTATCGAGAATCTGAAGATCAGTTGCCTGGTATAGATACAACAAATCAATAGGTGATTAATTGGTTGACCTAGTACAATCGGTCGCCACCTCTTTTCCAACAGATAGGAAAAGTTTTGATTCTGTAATCATGATTTCAAATAGCGTAACAAAAATCAGGCAGGTAAATGATGTCATACCAAATGATGTCCGAACAACTATTTTGACTAGCAAATCAAGAGTAATCGAATCGTTTGCTGATGACGAAATCACAGTAGAGATGATGGATGAATCATTGTCAACTATCGGCTTACAAATTTTGAACCAGTTACACGACATGATTCTACAAGCTATTGGCGAGGGGCGAATCTCAAGGGGCGAGAAGATTTTAGTCGTACTTGCAGAACCCTTAGACGGACTTTTCTCGATAGATACTACAATGTTAAACGCAAATAGATTCGCAACGCTATCAACAGAAATTAATGTTGAATTGGAAGTATTGACTAAGGCTATGCAATTAGCACGGCATATTGGTTCTAGAGGCAGGGAAGGGCATTCAGTAGGTGCGTTGTTTGCTATTGGTTCACTGCCCAAACTAAGGAAATTCTCTACTCCCTTGGTGTTAAATCCATTCAAAGGTCACGATGCTGAAAAAAAGAGCATATTACTTGATGAGAATCACGAAACCTTGGCAGAATTCGCTTGGTTAGATGGTGCTATTTTCTTCAACAAAGAAGGAGTAGCCAGCGATGCAGGTAGATATATTCAGGTTCCAGCGGGGACTCAACCAAAATATGGTGAAGGCGGGAGACATTTAGCGGCTAGAGCGATATCTCAACTCGCTGAATGTGCTGCAATTTGCATCTCTTCGTCAGGTAAAATCACCCTATATGTCAATGGTCGTGAGCGGTACAAAGTTAGGCTGAATTAATTATTCTGCTTCCTGTAGTTTGCTCTCAAGCGGATTAAGTCCTATTTCGGCTGAGTGTATTCTCAAATTAATCAGATGAAGGTCATCTTTCGCTCCTTCAAGCGAAGCAGAGTGTAGATTTCTGTTCACTATTTCCTTGATTCTCTTTATTGATGCCAACCTTTGAGTTTTGTCTTTTGGCCTTAGTTGTTCTCCTCTTAGTGACATCAACCAGTCTTCTAGCGTGCTCTTGCCCCATTCAGGCGCTCGCATCTTTGCTGCCAGAATAATATCCGAGTTCCTATGTCGAAATCTGACCCTACCGTCGCTAATTCTTGTAGCCTGAATGGACCCCGGATTCCAAATATCTAATGGGATGTGCAAATGATGTCTGATTTCAATTCTATCTCGTTGCATGTTGACAGCATCTTCTTTGAAAATAAAATCAGCAATAAGAACACTGCGTGGTAGTTTAATGAAAACTTGAACTCTCTCATCATCTTCAAACCATTCCAACACTTCTAGTGGGTTTTGGCCCCATGTTTCATCGCACCACTCGGCAATATCGTCACGTAGTGGTTGCATGATGATCCCTCATTGTGATTATTCTTCAACTTTGTTCATGTTTTGTTAATATTCAAATTAAGTGAGAGTATGGCAGAGCCATGGCAGCCAACTGGGGGACCGTTGATTTCGACTGGTCGTTCATTTTGCTGCTGATACTTTCGTGGTATATCTTACTAAGAATATGGGAGAACAACGGCACCCTTGATCGCTGGAATTCTTCTAGGGTGTTTGGGGTTATCCTGATGGTTAGAAGCAAACGTGGACTAAAGCTGCTAGATAAGACAGTGAAGCCCCGAGGTTTCTGGCGATTTTATGGGGAAATATCGCTTTGGGTGTGCATGTTTTCAATGATAATGGTGGGTCTATTGATGGTTATTGCCTTCATTACAGCATTGCTGACTCCACCTCAGAGTCCGCCACCTAGTGCTAGTGAGTTGGTTGCGATACCCGGATTAAATCCAGTTATTCCACTCGGTTGGGGTGCAGTTGCGTTCATTGTAGCCTTGGTGATTCATGAATTTGGGCATGGGTTACAGGCTCGAGCTCATGGAATGAGGATTAGGGCATTCGGCTTACTACAACTTGGCCCATTGCCATTGGGTGCCTTTGCAGAACCTCAATATGAGGAATTGACCAATGCACCTAGCAAAGAAAGAATGCGAATGTTTGCAGCAGGTCCAGCAACCAACATCTTTGCTGCTATTGTCTGTTTAATGTTTCTTGGAGGATTAGCAGGACAGTTCGTTGCAACTGATGATGGTGTACATGTTCGAGGGATTGTACAGGAAGAAGGAGCGTATAATGCAGGGCTTGAACCTTGGGATACCATACAATCAATCGATAATCAAACCGTATCCAATGTCGATGATTTCTACGATATTATGACAGCTTATTCTGCTAATGATACAATAGCAATTACTGTAATGCATCAAGATGGGGATGTCGAGACATTGAATGCAACACTTTCTGATAAGTACGATTATTACTTAGAGTTGGGGTGGTCAAAATCAAACTTGGCTGATTTAGGAGTAGAGCAAGGTGATGCGTTCCTTGGCGTTGAAGGTTTGTCAGGCGGAACTGCGGGAATCGACCGTCTTGCAGGCCCCCTATCGCCCCGTTGGGACGGTAATCTTCTGCAAAAATCGGTAATGGTGCCGTTTCATACTCTAAGCATGATGATTGTTCCATTTGAACTTCAAGGTGTTGCGATGCACCCATTCGAGGAATCATTGCTGGAAGCAGATGACAATCCATTCGCTCAAACTCTTGGTACTAATGGACTACTATTCTTGGTGAATTTGTTTTTCTGGCTACTGTGGGTTAACATTCTTTTAGGCTTTACAAATCTAATTCCTATGGTTCCCTTCGATGGAGGCCATATGTTCAAAGACATGCTTCGTGGTATTTTAAACGGGGTAAAGAAGGTCGGTCGAAAATTGAAATTTTGGGATATCAACCCAATGTGGATAGAGCATATTTCTAGTAAAGCATCAAACATATCGTCACTTGCATTGCTGGGGATGATAGTTTTCATTTTGATAATTCCTTACTTCTAAAACTCATAATTTTCTTCTTTTCAATTCAGCAAGAATATTTCTTTTTGGTTTTGGCATTATCTCGAGATTTCTGTCTACTGTTTCGCTTACAATGTATCCAGATAGTGTATTACTACGAACTTGGATGTTTCTCATTCCGGTATCGGACTGCCCCGCTTGAGAGCAAACTAGAGCAATGAATTCATTGAGCGGCAATCCTGCCTCCCAATTGAGATACGGTTTGCCATTTCGGGTTAATGGAAGGCTTGGTATTGATGATTCAAGTTTTCTTAATTGCCCATGTAATGTTTCAGTCTCGACCCTAAATATTCTCCAAGAGTCACCTCTTATGCCCTTCAGGCGATAGGCGTACAGCGGCATCAAACAAGATCTATTTCCCTCATAAACCAGTGAATTATACTGTTCAACAGTTCTCCCCGACAGATATAATTTCGCGTCCTTTGAGGATTTGACCTCTATTGGGAAACAAATGTCGCCGCGCAATGCTAACAAATCTCCAGAGCCTTCGATTCCAGAACCGGCCGCTCTGACTACGAGGAATGGACGTTTTTCAATCAACTTCATCTTAGCTTTTTCAACTTCATTACACGATTTAATGATTGAATCGACGCCCTTTGATAAGCCAGCGAGAACCTGCCTTAGTTCTCTCTCATACTTGCTGCTCACATAGTGACATCATTGTCAAGCGCTTTTGATTACTTCGGTTGCTAAATAGATATTATTTGTAGTTTAGGCGGTCGACTATTTTTCGGTAAGTTTGTCATTGTCGCTGATTTACCACTGATATGGCGCGACTGGCGATACGGACAGGAGATTTCCGTTTGTCATTCAAATTGATCGAGAAATTGCGCCTCAGAAATCTTGAGTTTGAAGTAATCGATATCACAAAACCAATTGCCAATGAGAGTACAATTTGGTTTTCTACCCCGTCAGAAATAGTGACTCATCCAACAATCGGAACACCAATCCCAGTTGAAATAGATAATATCGACGACGCGATCTTATATGCAATCTTTCAGTTGAAACGAACTGGAAAATCCGTATCTTTGATTATTGGAATTGACCCTGGACCATACCCAGGTGTAGCATGGATTGTAGATGGGGCATTCAATGGCGTCAAGGAGTTGACATCCGTTGCTGAATTAATCCCATTTTTACAGAAACTTATCGATATTGCTAATTTTGAATCTGTCACGGTAAGGATAGGTGATGGTGCACCATTGATTAGAGATCGCATCATCAATGATTGTATTCTACAAAACTGGATTGTAGAACAGGTCAATGAAACTAAGACATCCTTAGGTTTGATTCGAAATAACCATTCAATTTCTGCACTAAGAATTGCGGCAAACAGTGGAACTAAGGTATGGCAAACTAGGGATTTGAGTCCCACAGACGGTGAGATAAAATACATCCAAACCGAAAGTAGGAAGCGCTCAAATGGTGAAATAACAATTTCTAGGTCAACAGCAGTTTTGGTAGCTTTAGGCGAAATGAGTATGGATGAGGCAATTACAACGTGTGGACATTACTCTTCGGAGGAATAGTCTACTTCGAGTTTAGCCTGCCGCATTTCCGGAGAATCTTGCATGATTTTCTTCAGTAGAACTTCTAAACCCACTGGAGCGAAAATTATGCCGCCTATTACCATGGCTAGGAATAGGAATGATGATCCGGGAACATATTGAGTGCCGGGTGACTCTGCACCACCCAACATCAGTTTAACGGTTCCAAGCCAAGGAATTTCACCACCGGCAACTCCAACCAACCAGTCTTCTCTAACCGGTCCAGCTACACCTGAAGCACTGTGAATTCCCGAGGAACCGTTGACAACTAGACCACCTTGATCAACCGAACATTTGTTGTTATCGCCGAGGGTAACAATTCCAGAGTGTTTGGGTTGCCAATTCCATACCACTAGATATGGCTCAACGTTTGCATGAGCCATTCTTTTACAATCATAGTAACCTGCATTATATCCGTCAAACTTGATGGTTATTGTTGCTGAATCTGTTATATTTGTGCCTGGAACCGACCAGGTCAGAACACATGTCCCCATCTCTCCATCCTCATCAAGAACTGCGCTGTCCCAAGTACCGCCATCAGGGCAATACTCCGAGTCATTGGTTGCGAGTCGGTCAGGTGATGTGGTTTGGCTTGGCTCAACCCTTAGTATTGCCCGATGAATTATCGGTGTGCCAGCATCACCATTCTTGTGGTAAATTATCACATCGCCTTCCATTCCGTGGTTTTCATATCCGTGGTATTTGTTGTTTCGGTCACTCGCCTCAGCGAATGTGATGATGTTGTCATATGGTGTATCCATTACTAGGATTAAATCGCCAGCATCTATACTACCAACCTCACCATTTTCTTCATGAATCATTGAAGATGATTCAACAACGACCAATGGTGGCATTGTTCCTGTATGAGCCCATAATCCTAATACAAGGAAAGCAATCATTGCTACTGCAAGTAACATTTCTCGCAGCAGATTGTTAAACGGGTTACTGTCAGTCAACTTTCACCCTCATTTGCGCTTCTTCAAACCCTTTTCCACGAGGAAGTCTTCCCAAGCTACAGCATGACCAGCGCCGAGAACTTTTGCCGCTTCATCACCTTCTGACTTACGGCGTTTGAGCTCTGATGTTGAATCAATTTGCTTTAATTCATCTAGTAGGTTGACATATCCTCTTAAATTCAAAAATTCAGGTGTAGCGACAATCAAAATTAGGCTTGAAAGTACAATCATGCCGATAGCAGCGCCAGTAAAATCACCCCAGTCTGCATCACTTTGCAAGAATAATAATTGGTAAGCGCTAACAATCAAAAGAATCGCTGCGGCACCAAAAGCGGTTGCGCTTAACATCAGTTGTCTGCCGTGTTGTTTTGCCCATAAATCCCCAAAGAACCCCATATAATCACCATTGCTTGGTTAGTGGTACCATGTTTGAGTTCTTTGATGTTTTGTTTACGTTAGTTATTACAAATGCTCAAAAGTAGGACAGTTAGAGAGTTGTGCGGGGGATGGGGAGAGTATGTCTGGTGTATTTTCCCTGTTGCATGAAAATTTGCAAGAAGCGCTTGCTGCGAGGCAATGGCAACCAACCCCAATCCAAGAATCGGCAATTCCAGATATTATTAGCGGAAAAGACAGATTACTTATCGCGCCGACAGGCTCGGGAAAGACATTATCTGCAATATTACCAATCTTGCACAGATGTATAACCGAAGAATGGGAACCACTATCTGTACTCTACATTACTCCATTGCGAGCGCTTAATCGCGACGTGGATCGACGATTGCAAGAAGTTGCAGAAGCAGTCGGCTTGAAAGTTGGCCTAAGACATGGCGATACCACCCAATCAGAACGAGCAAAACAGGTTAGAAAGCCGCCTCACATATTGGTAACTACACCAGAGACCTTTCAATTGATGTTCACAGGTAAAAATTTGCGTGGTTTACTCAAGACTGTAAATGCAGTGATTGTTGATGAGGTTCATGACCTGGCAGCAAGTGAGCGAGGTTGGCAGTTATCTCTTGGATTGGCGAGATTAGAGGCCCTTTCCGGTAAGAAAGTTCAGAGAATAGGCCTCTCAGCTACAGTAGGAAATCCTCAACAAGTCGCAACATGGTTGTCAGATAATGGAGAGGTAATTATCGAAACAGGTAAACGGGTAACAGAAATATTAGTCGAGACTGAATTTCCTGAATCAGAAGATGAGACGGGAGGGATTGAATATGCCATCCCGTCTAGGGCACATGCCATTTTCCGGCAAGTTATCAAAATCATTCGAAAGGATGCTCCTTGTTTGTTGTTCGTTAACAGTAGGAGCGATGCAGAAACTATCGCAAATCGTCTGCAAAAAATGGCACCAGACCTTGAAATTGGGGTTCATCACGGCTCTCTTGCGACAAAAACTAGAGTGGAGATGGAAAACGGTTTACGTGAAGGAAAGGTCTCGGGTTTAGTATGTACTTCAAGTTTAGAATTGGGCATAGATATTGGACTAATCAATCGTATTATTCAAATCAAGAGTCCTCGCTCTGTAGACCGATTATTACAGAGAGTTGGGCGAGCAGACCATCGGTTGGGCGGGATTGGGCGAGGCAACATCTTCGCTTGGGACTGCGATGAGTTGTCAGAAGCCGCAGTAATTGCCAATAGAGCAATGAGGGGTGAATTAGAACCGGTAATTTGGCGTAATAATCCACGTACTGTGGCAATCAATCAATTGATTTTGATGGCACACTGTTTCAAAGCCGTTCCGATTGACGAAGCAACAAAAATAATCAAACAAGCACCACAATTTGAATCTTGGACAAGAAAGGATACGGTAGAGGTTCTCGAGGTAATTGCTGACAACTGGTTGGTGAAATATTCAGAAAGTCCAAAACAGGTTCCTTGGTATCGATGGCCTACAGCAATTTATGAAGAAGCGAAACTACTGGAGGAAAACAAATCGGTTGAACTGCCAGAAGAGAGGCCATTATTCAAAACTCCAGACGAGGAGATTGATACGAAATTGAAAAAGATTGAACTGAAGATTCCTCCAGAGTATGCTAACGGCTGGATCTCAGTTTCTGGCAGGACGAGAGATTGGGTGACCAATCACTTGTCGATGATTCCAGACAAACAATCCTACAAAGTTAGGGACAGTGTGACAAGGCGTACTATTGGTAGTGTTGATGAAGCATTCGTACTATCATTAAACGACTCTGGTGAAGATGAGGATGGTGCAGTGCGAAGATTTGTCATTGCTGGCAGAACTTGGATGATAATTGATGCTGACCCGGAGAAGTCAGAACTGCTTGTTGTTCCAGCATCGGACCAAGCTAAGGCACCTCAATGGGTAGGGGAACTACCACCAGTACCTGCAGAGGTAGCACGGGAAATCGGCAAGTTGAGGGAATTGATTGCGGTTGATTTGGGGCTTCAAGATTTGGATAATTCGACAATAGGTTCAATTGACAGATTCAATTTACTCGCTTCCAATTCACTGAATATTAATGATTACCCAATCAACCAACACGGTCTTGGAATGCTTAGCGAAGAAATCGGCGACCACTTGGAAAAATCTGGAAGTTTGCCCACAGATCGCAAGATAACTATTGAAGCGAGAAATGATGCAATAATAATCAATTCTTGTCAAGGTACGAAGATAAACGAAACACTAGGTCATCTCTTACTAGCTATGGCGTCAACCAAGTCAGGAAATTGGGGGCGATTGATTATTGAATCGACCCGTATTGGAATTCAAGCATCTGGGATTTCACCGGAGGATTTGGTTGGATGGCTGAATGAGACACCACCAGACGCCTTAGAGGGACTACTAAGTGTGACTTTGCCAAATTCTAGGCAACTCAGATGGAGGTTTGCCGAGGTTGGCAAAGCATTTGGTATCATAAGACACGGAGTTGACCCAAGACGAATAAACTTGCAGGCCTTGATTAGAAAATATCGAGGAACCGTAGTACTACGAGAAGTATTAGACAAGTTATTTTTCGAGAAGATGGATATTCAAGGAGCAAAAGATGTCTTATCTGCGATTCAAGAAGGGGTAATAAGTATTCAAATCGCAGCACCAGGGCCAATTGGATTGTCTAGAAGGTCAAGTAAAGACCTGTTGTTACCAAACTGGGATAATGCTGCAGTTCGAGAGCGGCTGAAATTACGCTTAGAAAATGAAAGAGCAGTATTATGTTGTCTGAAATGTCAAAGCGTTAGACGATTTAGAGTTGCTAGATATGAGACAATATCAGACATTGGCATTTGTCTAAAGTGCCAGGGAAGAATGCTTGCGTGTGCACGAGAAGGTTTACTTTCCATGCTCAAGGATTGGGTTTCCTCTGATGAGGATAGTGATAGAATTCGAATGATTAAGAATGCTGAAATGGTACAAAATAGGGGCCAGGAAGCGATACTTTGTCTAATGGGTAGAGGCATCGGCGAAGCAACCGCCCAAAGAATACTGCGCAAGGTGCCAAGAAATAACCGAGATGGGCTGTTCAAGGCGATTCATAATGCGGAGGTAGAATACGCAAGAACTAGGAGGTTCTGGGGTTAGTTTGCTTCATCTTGCAGGTTTATCAGTTCAGCTGCTCTTACAACGTCACCCTCTTCCCACCAATCAACAGCAATAAAAGTAGGACGTTTACCGTGCTCTGCCCAACACTCATTCGCTCGCTCAACGAGGAAATCAACATCGTTTGCCGCCTCAGCTTGAGTTGGATCGGCGAGACCAACCTGATTACTCAACCAGTTATTCATGTGGTAAACAACTTGGTTTTCATCACCTCTGTGGACATCGCAATTCATTTCAGAGGTACTTCTTTCTCCGTAGTTTGTTGTCCAACTATGGCTTAGGAAATCATGAATCCACGGATGTCCATCCTCGTCTCCCTGTTCCCAAAACACAACTAAGTTTGTTTCATTGTCAATTAATTCCTGTAAAGTTGGCCATGGATCATTAACAGTATGAATAAACACTCTGTCCATCAGACCAGAATCGATGAATACCTGTTCAAGATGGTCGGGCGAAACATAGTTTTCAACCAATACAGTAACTACATCTTGAGGGTTATCATCCATTTTATCAGCCAAATCAGACAACCAATCAACTGCACTAACATTGCCATATACGCACGGACTAAATCCTCTGTCATCGCTACCGTGACATAATTTCACTCCTGAATATTGTTTATCATTCAAATTGTCGTAATGTGTATCAATCATGAAAGCTCTCATGCCGGCTTGCCATTGTGCATTGAAACCAGTTCTGTGATTGCTCGCTGGGTAGTAAATTCCGTCATCTTCAGTAGCAAAGGCGTTGTGAGTTTCCGGGAATGTTACGTTATCATATGTTCGAAGACATAAAATTAGCAATCCATTACACGGAATCGTTGGCTCAGGCTCCGGTTCCGGTTCGGGCTCCGGTTCCGGTTCGGGCTCCGGTTCTGGTTCGGGCTCCGGTTCAGGTTCAGGCTCCGGTTCTGTAACGGTTTCAGCATCGTCTTCCTCTGCATTTTTCCCTAACGGGTCCATGGGGTCAATACAACCTGCGAACATGAGCAGAGAAACAAGTAGGAGTGTCATGACTCTGCTCATGGTGACCCCTAGTTGTCTACACCAATCAAATGTACGGTCAAAATCTAAGGCTTGATGCTTCTTACATCTACTCCTGCTTCCCTCAACATTTCATTTGAGGTTGTGAAATCTTCTTTCCATCGGTCTGGAATGTCACCAGTGTCAGGGTACACGACTTCTTTTATTCCGGCTTGAATGAGTGACCGCGCACATCTAGAACATGGCGGCCAAGTAACATAAGCAGTACTATTTTTTAGCGAAACACCGATTCTAGCTGCGTGCATGATTGCGTTTTCTTCAGCATGGCAGATCAACGGATATTTTTTCTCACGATTCATCAATCTTTCATCATCATCGTCAATGCCTCTTGGGAAGCCGTTGAATCCAGTGGAGCGAATCTCTCGGTCCTCACCAACTACAACACAGCCCACCTTAGTTGATGGGTCTTTACTCCATAATGAGATATGCTCGGCAAGTTCAATAAATCGTAAATCCCACTTGCTCGACATCGCAACCGTCTAGTCGTAGATGTCTCTAAACTTCATTGCTTCGGCAGTAGACTTAGATCCTCATCCGTGTCTTTGCCTAGGTAATTTAGAATATTGCCTTGCAGGTATAACGACCCTAATGATAAGATTACACCAGTAGACGCAACATCCTTCGACAATATTTCATCAATTGCTGTAGATACCTCGTTATGGGTATGAATTTCATTACATGCCCATTCGAAATTCGCTAACAACTTTGGCTCAAGACCGGGATACCTGCCTCCCTGTGGCTTTGTTAAATATAGGTTAACATGTGAAAAGGCTCGACAAATTTCGTTGACCAAATTTATCATCGATGCTAATTCTTGTTGTGGGGATGTGCCAAAAACAATTGAAATACGGTCAGATTGATTATCTCTTTTTGCTAATCGAATAATTTGTTGCATTACTCTACCAAGCCCCGAAGGATTGTGAGCAGCATCTAAGATCCATCTATGATTAGATGGCAAACTCAATTCTTGCAGTCTTGCTGGCCAGTTGACAATATGTTTTGCCTCTGCCAGTTTATTAGTCTCCAAGCCAAGCGAATTGAATGCAGCAATTGCCAGTAGTTCTGCTTCATCAATAATTGAGACACCATCGGGTATTTCGACGAACTTGCATGTAGCAATCCCAGATAGTTCATTCAATTCACTTCGTGAACAATTATTTGCTGATTCTGTAACGGTTTGTCGATAGTTAGTAATCTTCATTTCTCTTGCTATGATGATTTTTCCTGGTCTAGCAATTGCCGCTTTCTCTCTAATTATCTGGTATATGTCATCGCCTAAAATGTCGGTATGTTCTTTGGTAATTGAGGTAAGAATAGACAAATCAGCAGGGGCGCACCTAGTTGCATCTAAACGACCACCTAGTCCTGTTTCTAAGATAAGAAATTTAGGCATTACTTCAGCGGTTATTACCATCGCTGCCAAAAATGTTGTTTCAAAAAAAGTCGGATTGATAGACAATTTTTCTGCTGCATCTTTCACTTGATGTAGTGCGTTGTCAAACATTTTGTTGGAAATAGGCCGCCCATCCAACCGTATTCGTTCTTCAACTCTACATAGATGAGGTGATGAAAACAATACGTTTGATTCGTTATTCAATGAAAAACTAGCAGCGATTATTGAGCATAATGTGCCCTTACCATTACTTCCTGCAACGTGAATAATCTGTGTATTGTCAAAATCTAATTCTAGATATGAAAGCACTGCATAGGTATTTTGCAGGCCCAATGCCATCCCGCTATTTTTGGTTGCCTCCAACCAATTCCTAATCATTGGGTTGCTTGGCACGTTACGCCCATCATTTCATATTGCATAATTCTTAGTGATATGAATTGACTTTGTATGATAAAAGCGATTCACTCAAAAGATAGAGCACCTACGCCAAAACATGAGCGAGGCTGACATTCCAACCGCAAGGCCAGATGAAGCCTCAGCGGAATTTGTTAGAATGGAGCAAGAACTTGCCCAAGAAACAAGTGTATTTGCTTTAATGAAAGAGCAGATGACTTCAATGCTCGGGATGGTTACTATGTTTGTTGTAACCATCGTTTTGGCTCTTTTCATTAGGCCTTGGTATGATGTGGCTGAACTACACGCCTTTGGTGAGACTGGAGCGACTCAAGTTAGATTTATCTTGCTTGAATTGGTTATGATTTTCATCTTTACTGCAGTGGTTATTGCTCTTGCAAGATACAAGAAGGAGTGGGTGATAAAATACGGAATTATGGGAGTACTTACCATCGCTCTAATGTACACAACAGTCCCACTTATGCACATGTTCGTTATCGATTTTGATGTTGAAGATTTTGAATATCAAGAATCATTCACCTATTCTGGAGAATATGTAACCGATTTAGGGATGGATGGTTTCATTACTCATGAATTAATCGGGAACTCAAGCAATTGGCAAGATTCGATTTCATACTATAGCAGTGAATCTTTGAATTCAAGTGAAGCGGAATGGGTCTCAAATTTTAGTAGGCTGCCTGCAGGTGACTTTGAGAATCTTCGTATTGTAAAATCAGATGACTACCTTACGGTAACAAACACTGCTTGGATATGGACAATTAATCTTGATTCTGGAGAAACTCAAGATATTTTCCCATGCCATTTTATTGATGATCAAGGTGTTCTGCAATTAGGCATGCCAAATGGATACAGTTGTGATATGGCTCTAATGGCTCAGGGTGGTCTTTACATATTTTCTTCAAGTGGTGATATTCATTACCACGTAATTAGCGAAACTACCGGGGCTTTGTTGCCACCACAAGCTCAGTGGGTTGTGCCAAGTAATGTTGGCTTTAGAGAAGGATTCATCGAAGCAACTCAAATTTCCGAAGACAGAATGGTACTTACAACGGATAAAACTGTGATAGTGTTTGCCCTAGAAACCACTAAACAATCCTTGACCGCTGAGATAATGCCAATGGAATTTGAGTATCAATCCGAGGAAATCATCACGTCTGCGGATTTCGGACATTCTCCATGGTCTTCCGAGGAAATTTCCGAGAATGACGGGAATACTGGATTATTATTAGTTGGTGAAGCAAATGGCAATGTTAGCGGCTGGGAGTGGAATGGAACGAAATCATACACCGATCAATTTACTGTTCAAGATAGCATGAATCTAGACGGTTTAGTCGATTCAGTATACCAAGTACAGATTACTGATCTCGATGATTCAGGCTTTACTGACTTATTGATTGCTGGTGATGAAAAAGCGTATTGGCTCCATACTCAATTGCTCAAAAATCGCTTGACATTTGATGTTGATGATGATTTTAATCTAGGTGTTTTTAGCAACGATGGTTCTTCTGATTCATTTTATTCAGTGTCACCAGATGTTATTGAAAGCGGTATTATCGATGACGACATGTATTCATTAGACGGGCTACAATTGTATGACATTCCTTTCTTGGTGGGAGTAATCCTCGCACTGCTATTGATGGTATTGTTATATTTCCACAGTGAGTGGTATGTGGTAAATACGGTTGGTATCTTGGTTGGTGCTGGTGTTATTGTAATGCTTGGCGTTGCTTTCGTTCCCGGATTGATTATGATTTTCATGATTCTAGCGGCAGTTTATGATGCTTGGGCGGTTTATCGCTCTAAACATATGCTTGAGTTAGCTGACACGATGATTGGACTAAATCTCCCAATATTACTCGTCGCTCCACAAGACAAAGGATATTCATTCAAGGATGAGAAAACAAAGATGGTTGACAAAACCGAAATTACCCCTGTTCCACTGGCACACAAAACTATGATTCCAGCTAAGAAAAAGAGCAAGGAAGCATTATTCATGGGTCTAGGAGATATCATATTCCCCGGTATGTTAGTACTTTCTGCTGTGCAATGGCTTGATACGGATGACTCATTTGGCATCGCTATGTTCACTTTAGCAGGTTCTCTGCTTGGTTATTTGGCATTGATGAGTTATGTTGCTAGAGGTAAAGCACAAGCAGGCCTACCGTTGTTGAATGGTGGTGCAATACTTGGATATTTAGTCGGCGGAATGATATTTATTGGTACTGAAATTTTTAATCTAGGTATCTCATTGTAGGTGGTTTAATGTTAGATATTCATATGTTTAGAGATAACCACGAGCAAATACGTGCTGACCACGATAAGCGTGGAATCTCACATGAAAAAATTGACCAAGTAATCCATTTTGACAAGTTATGGCTTAGTTTACAGCATCAAACTAATCAGTTGAGACAACAAAAGAATACTGCAGCCAAGGGAATCAGTGAAGCAAAAAAATCGGGTGACGAAGAGCGAGCACAAGCCATATTGGCCGAAGTTGCTTCACTAGGAGCAGAGATCTCACAACTTGAGGCAGAAACTCAAGAAGCCGTAACACAAAGGGACCGCATTCGAATGTCGATTCCAAATCTCCTTCATCAGGAGGTGCCTCAAGGGGCAGATGAATCTGGTAATACAGTGCATAGTGTCTATGGCGATAAACCAGAATTTGATTTCGAACCTAGAACTCACAATGAATTAATTGAGATGAACAAATGGGTTGATTTGAAGCGTGCTGCTAAAATCACAGGATCTAGATTTTTCTTCCTAAAGGGTGATTTAGCAAGGTTGGAACTGGCGCTACAAACCTTTGCTGTTGACTTTATTGGCCAACGAGGATTCACCTTTGTACAACCTCCGGTAATGATGAATCGACAAGCCTACGAAGGTGTTACCGATCTTAACGACTTTGAGACCGTTATGTACGGCATTGAACCAGATAAGTACTACATGATTGCTACATCTGAACATCCACTAACTTCTATGTATATGGGCGAGACCATTCCAGAAGAGATGTTGCCACTGAAAATAGTCGGTGTATCGCCGTGTTTTAGGAGAGAGGTTGGCTCACATGGACAATCAGATTTGGGAATTTGGCGTGTTCACCAGTTTACCAAGATCGAACAAATAGTCATATCAAGGCCAGAACAATCATGGGAACTGCATGAAGAGTTGTTACAAAACTGCATTGATTTGTGGAACGAACTTGGCCTTCATTACGAGGTAGTCAACATTTGTACAGGAGATATGGGAACTGTTGCAGCCAGAAAGTATGACTTGGAGGCTTGGTTGCCAGGGGCCGGTCAGTACAAGGAAATCGTATCATGCTCTAATTGCACAGATTATCAAGCTAATAGATTGCAAATCAAGTATGGCCAACCGGGTCATGCGAATCAACCGATTGTTCACACGTTGAATTCAACTGCTGTTGCCACTTCAAGAGCTTTAGTGGCAATTATTGAGCAGAATCAGCTGGCTGATGGTAGAGTTTCGATTCCAGAACCGCTAGTACCTCTAATGGGAGGTCAAACAATTCTAGAGCCTTGTTCATGGGGTTGATTAGTCCAGTAAACCGGCATTCTCTATTGCTTTTAGATCGATGTCGCCAGGCAAGCCAAGGTCAACAGGCATTCCTCCAATAGTCACAACAACTCCAGTTATGTGGGTGTAGAGACAGGGTGGAAAGTCACTTTCGCTCTTTTTATCAGCCAGTAATTTCCAACCGTTGGTGGCTTTTTTCTTGGCTTTAGTAAACACTTCTTCATCACCAAATGCAATCCAACCGTTTGCTTGCCAAGCATGCTTTTGCAAATCTTTGGTAACAAAGGCCGGTGCTGGGGCAACGGTATGACGGTATGGCCATGCATTGACCCAATCAAGACCGGAGTCTCTTATCCATTCGATACCGGTTGTTTCACTACTTGCAGAAATCGTATGACCAATTGACTCCAAATGTCGTAGTAGACTTCTCAAATGCGGGTGTCTTGATTGTGTTTTAGCCAAGCTTTTTGCGATCTTGGTTGCAGTTAAAATTCTCCCTTCATCTAAATGTAGCAATGCACAAACAACATTACCATGAACCCAATTCTCTAGTGAGTTTTGCTTCATATATCGCTCTAGCATATTCAAAGCAGTCTCATACGTTCCAGATAATCTAAGCCTCGCGATATCGCCAAGCAGGATTAATCTATCAGCAGGGTCATTCCTGTATGGTATTTCTGTAATCGCAACTCCTTGACTATATCGCTTGATTAAATCGATATTTCTTTTTGTTAGTGGGTCTACTGATAGGAGTGATTTCATATTTTCATCCAAAATACGTTTTTTGGGCTGCATTACAGAGGCGAACCATTGCAATCTAGCTGCTTCAATGTCATCATCAGGCAGTAGTGCCAAACGGGGTTTTGCTTCGGCAAAATCTCGCTGACTCAGACTTGCCGCAACCAAGATTAGTCTAGCGATTTGAGCTTCTCTACCACCTCTAAGGGCAAGTATCGAGACTGCATTATTTTCGGCATCATCCCATCTTCCCATCGCAGCATAAATTTCCATCATAGCATCGGTTTTTCGAACTAGATCTAATCCTTCTAATTGTTCTCCATGTCCTTCTATCACCGCGTCAATACGTTGTAATGCCTTATCCCAGGAATCATCAGTAATCAATTTCCTAATCGCTTTTTGTTTCAAGTAGATGACATCTTCCAGTTGAGCCATTCTAGCCCGGTTCTCCCCCATTGAAGCATCAAATGAGATGTCTTCTAGTCTAGAACCGATTTTTCTCGACCGTGCCCAAATTACCACGAAAGCGACTTGTCCTCCCGAAGAGAGCATCCAAGTTAATTCCTCGAGTGCATCTTTTTGCAAAACGGTACAGATATTGTTTTCCCATGAACCACATGCTGCGCCTTGTGGTAAGAAACTAGAGTCCCAAAAGGTAATCATTGCAAGCGCAAGAAGTAACATCGATTGTCCAGCAAACCCAGTGAAGCAGAAATTCAGCACCTTCGCTTGTTGGCTTCTTTCTGCTCTAAGTAAACGGCTATCTGCTAATTTAATTCCTCCTTTACCTGAAACATCTTGTACATCCAAGAATAAAATCCGAGCAACTTCGTAAACAAACAAAAACCCAATCAATGCGACGTTGAGTAATAAGAATAGTAACACCATGTTAACGAGCGGGACTCTTATTCCTTCTGCTGGGATGAAAGCAAACAATTCGATTAAGGCAAATCCGAGGATTCCTCCCTCTTCCATTATCGATGATTGGACACGATACTCTGGTAATTCTAGAACTCTGTCTGAGTGTGTGAACATGTCCGGGTCGATAGCCAATGCCATAATCGAAATTATTGTATTGAATGCAATAAATGGCATTACAGACAGGTTAATGTTGACAACTTGGGCGATAGCTTGTTGTTTCGGACTTGGCTTGTGATTGTGGAATGGCGATGGCTGGCCACTAGCGATTTTTACTGAGGATTGTTTCAATGCTTGCCAAGATGAGCCTAAGACTCTACCATAAGCTAACACTGCTGGAGAAAACGCAATAAAAGCACAAATACTGAAGATTCGAAAAGATGGGACACCGATTGAAGTGAGAATTACGGCAATTATTCCAACTAGAATCATCCAACTTATCGTTAATACGACATAGGAATAATTCTGCCATATATCCGAATTTTGCAGGGTTGCTTTGCCGGCACCTACCGGTTTTACGACCTGTGCGCCCAAAGAGGAGCCGCTGGAAATAATTGCTGGAACGGCAATAAAGAACAATGCAATAATTATCGATACAGCGTGATAACCTTCTGCTAAATTATACTCAATCATCAAGAACTCAAATACTAGGATTAGGACGCCAGTAAGGGCGAACAGATAGCTGGTTACTCCGAAACGCATGCCTTTCGTTTGAAGCAGGTTTCTAGCATCCTCAACCGAACGGGTTACATTGTGAACCTCGTAGCGTTTATCTCCGGTTTGAAAAGCAACCTGTAAACCTCTAAGTTGACGAGGTACTACGCTGTTCCAAAATAGATATGCGGTTGCTGCTGCGAAGAAGAAAGGAATTATCGCCACCAATCCGAAACCGTCGGTAATTGGTGGTGCTGAAATTTCAAGACCTCCTTTCAAACCAAATTTGGTTGCGCTGATTTATTACTTATTTCTGAGACAATATTGGTGATGAATTCATCGAGTGGAATATCTGAAACTTGCTCGCCACTGCGGGCTCTTAGGCTGACAGTGTTGCCTTCAGCCTCCCCATCGCCAAGGATTACCATATATGCCGGGTGAAGTTTGCGATGTGTTCTAATTTTCTTACCAATTGTGCCATCACCGTCATCAATTTCTACACGAATGCCATTTTCTCTAAGTCTATTAGCAACAATAGCAGCATACTCTGTGTGTTTTTCTGAGATGGTCAGTATGTGACATTGTGTTGGTGATAGCCAAGTGGGGAATCGGCCGGCAAAATGTTCGATGAGTACACCGCAGAATCTTTCCATTGAGCCGAATGGTGCGCGGTGAATCATCACTGGTCGGTGTAATTCACCATCTGATCCCTTGTAAGTTAAGTCAAAACGCTCAGGAAGGTTGTAATCAACTTGAACAGTACCTAACTGCCATTCTCGGCCAATTACGTCTTTTACAACAAAATCAATCTTTGGACCGTAAAATGCTGCTTCACCTTCTTCTTCAGACCAATCAACTCCAAGGGAAGCAGCAGCATCACGGCAAGCTTTCTCGGCTTTGTCCCATCGTTTAGGGTCGCCAACATATTTTGTCGAATCGGGATCTCTTAGGCCAACTCTAACGCGGTAATCAGTCATCCCTAACTTATCGAAAATAATCTGAACAAGCTCAATACAACCTAGTACTTCTTGGGCGATTTGGTCTTCTGTAACAAATAAGTGCGCATCGTCTTGGGTAAAACCACGAACTCTTGTCATTCCTGAAATTTCACCAGATTGCTCCCAACGATACACTGTGCCAAATTCTGCTAGTCGTAGCGGTAGGTCACGATAAGATCTAGCCTGGGACGCATAGATTTTGACATGATGAGGGCAATTCATCGGTTTTAGCATGTAACCATCAATTTCACCTGTCTTCATCATGTTAGATAACTCGGAGCATGAACACCCCTCATCGGCAAGTTTCTTCATTAGGTCTTTTTCAACTAAAGGAGGATATTGAGAATCCTGGTAATAGGGGAAATGTCCAGAGGTACGGTACAGGTCAAGTTTACCGATATGTGGCGTAAAAACCTGCGAATAACCTTGACGTGTCAAATGCTCGCCAATGAAATTCTGCAACTCTTGGCGAACGATTGCCCCCCTTGGAGTCCACAAAATCAAGCCCTGTCCAACTTCTTCATCAATATGGAATAGTTGTAAATCTTTACCGAGCTTTCGGTGGTCTCGCTTTTTGGCTTCTTCCATTCTATGAAGTGTTTGCTTTAGCGCCTCTTTTGTCGGTTCGACAATTCCATAAATCCGGACCAATTGCTCTCTATCTTGATCACCTCTCCAATAAGCAGAAGAAACACTAGTTAATTTACAAAACATCAATTTTGCAGTATTTTGTACATGAGGTCCTAAACATAAATCATACCAATCTCCTTGCTTGTAGATTGTTGAACCAGTCCCTTCACCTATTTTGTCATCAATAATTTCAATCTTGTAGGGATTAGCAGCAAAATGCTCTCTCAACTCATTGTCATCAAGTTCAACACGTTCAACAGTGAGATTTTTTCTAGCAATTTCCTGCATCTTTTTTTGAATTGGTTTTAGGTCACTTTCAGTAATTGTATCCATGGCAAAGTCATAGTAGAATCCTCTGTCTATTGCTGGGCCAATTGTGGGTTTTGCATCAGGATAAAGCGCCATCACTGCTTGTGCTAGAAGGTGCGCAGCACTGTGTCTTAGGATGTGCATGCCGGCATCGGATTCGGCTTTAATCCCTTCAATATGACAGGAATCATGAATCTCATAAGACATGTCTCGTTCATGACCATCAACCAATGCCGCTAAACAGCCATTCTTGCGTCCAAGCACATCCGTAATCACTTCAGAACATGTGATGCCAGCAGCGTATTCATTCACTGTTCCGTCGGGTAGTGTGATGTTTATCAGTGCCAAAATGCTCTCTCCTACAATTGCCGGAAGCGTCATACCTTCATCAATTGCACGATGCAAACCTATCCCATGCACTTTTTTTGGCTCATAATTTGCAAATCGATTATTTGCTATGATTCAATATTATTGTTAAACAATTTCCCACAAGTATTGAAGAGTAGTGGGTACAGAATATAACCATGGGAAACAACCAACCACTGGTTAGTTTTGTGCTTTTGATACTCTTTTTACCGTTATTCTCACCACTTGCAACAGCTGATAACCTTCCAGAGCAACCACAAATAAACGCCAATTGGGTTGCCAATGAACTTGGCGAAACACTCCATGCTTACCGCGTTGTATTCGCTGATGGCGAATCATATCAAGCAACAATCAATGTAGAACACAACAGAAATGGACTAGTCCTAGACAGCGATATATTCCAATCTTGGGATTTAATCGATGGATTAAGAGTCTTGGATATTGAGCTTAACACCACTATTGAATGGGGTGATATAGTAACAGTTACAGTCTCAATCACACATTATGCCGGGCAAGAACTAGAAAATTCGCTGTTGGTCGAAAGGGAGTTTGAGGTTGGAACTTGGAATCAACCTATGGATGACCATGAGATAATGCTTGAAACAACTTGGAACTTGGACCAAACATACAACAATTCCTTTGGACCACAAGGATTCGAACTAGACTTTCTTGGTCAGGGCTGGCAACAACGAATTGGCAATACAGTAGAATCTTGGGAATTGGGCAATGGTAGTGTTATTTTCGTTGAATCTACGGAGGCAGGAAGCAATAACCTTAGCTTAGATTTAGAGTCTATTTGGAAGAATGAAACTATTGTAAATGGTATCTTAACGGCGCAAATTTTTGAAGCGATTGGTTCAGGAACACTACACGTAATTGCCGTCGAGGACGACCTTTCGACCTCTATTTTTGTCGATGTAACCAACGCTGAATTAAATCGCTCGAATATCGATCAGGTTATCTCAGAACGTCTGAAAATAGATGCCAATGGAGTACTGAATATATCCACCGTAGAAGATGATAATTCCTCAACAACAGTGGATGGAGATATTGGTGTCTTTTATCTTGAAACCTGGGACGAAGATGGTGTTCGACGGTATTACGATCAAAGATTTGAGGCCATAGCACAGATGATAGTTATCGATGATGGTACAAGGTTAGATATAGACCTCAATACTTTGAATTCCGAAGAGACTTGGATTGATGGTGTGAGAACAAACCAACTTGAGGAGTTTGTAGGTTCAGGAACATTTGGCTTCTCTGAAAGCGATAACGAGTCTTCAATATCAGTTAATGGAACAATATATGATTTTCATACCAAGACAGAACAAGGCATAACTATGATTGATGATGTTCACATCGATGGCGATATCACCGGAGATGTTCAAGGAAATTTTGGCGTAGTTAGGGGAATTGAGTTAACTGGAACCCAAGCAAATGCCACTGGAGTTGAATTCCCAGTGAATGTCATCCATGAAGAGTCTTGGTTCAATCTTACTGGTGTGAATGGAGGCAACTTCTTTGACGGCGCTGGAATTGGCGCCACGCACAACCAAACTTGGGATTATCAAGTAATATATTCAGATTGGAAAAACCGTACTGTTCGCTTAGTATGGGAAGAGACGGGAGCGGATTCTTCAAGCGGTGAAGAATATCCAGAGCGAAGCCCAATTGAGCAAACAGCAGAACCTCCAGAATATGAAGAAGCATTGGGCAATTTGACAATCAGTAGAGAGACCGGTTTGATGCCGATACCAATGCATCCAGGCGATGTAATTAGGCTTGATGGGCAAGATGGACTCACCTTAGTAGTGACAGCAGAAACTTTAGCCAACGATCCAAGGGATGGGCATAATTTCCATGTTGTAACATGGTCTGGAATCTACGAGGGAGATGATGCTGGTACAGCTACTGGAGCAATAATCGATGAAGGTCCGCTGAAAGGTTTAATCTCTAGCGTATCAAGAGTATTATCCGTTCCATTCGGTGAAGATGGCTACATCGCTAACTTTACTGAAACTCAGTTATTAACCAGAGTGATCTCACCTTCTGTAGTTACCGCTGAAGAAAATTCAGCACCAATTATTACCAGTCTGTCACTGTTGGAAGGACTAGTTGTGAGTGAGGGCGGTAGTGTTGCAACTCTGATTGCAGAAATTAGCGATATCGATTGGAACCTCGAGTCTGTTACCGTGGACTTGACTTCAATTGGTGGGGCACTTGTAGAGATGAATGACCGAGGTATTGATGGAGATTCAGTTATCGGAGATGATAAATTTTCAACACGAATAATTGTTCCAGGATTACAAGTCGGTAATTTCAGTTTAACCGTAGAAGCAAGAGATTCGTTTGATGTGATTAGTACTTACACAAGCCAGATTGTTGTTGCTAATCAAGCACCGCGGCTTATTGGAGCTGAAATACTACCAGATGAAGGGCCAAGAGGCACTAATATGGTAATCAACATCGAGGCATATGATGGCCACGGAGTGTCAAATATCAGTCTAGATTTGCGTGAGTATGGTGGTGAACTAATTGAGTTGGCAGATAATTCCGGAGTTTGGAGTACAATGATGACAGTGCCTGAAGGGATGTCTCCCGGTGTCCAAGAATTGAGGTTTGTAACTGTAGACGGTCTAGGCAAAGTAGGAGTGACTAATGTATGGTTGAATGGAGAAAGAAATGAATTCCACTCATATGGACCACACTTCATACCTGATGATGAAGCAATACCGATTTCTATCACGGTTGAGAATTCCCCACCTACATTCACACTGCCTGAATTAGTGTCATTCGCTAGACAAGATGTTTCAACCACGGTTGTCTTCGAAGTAGAGATTTTTGATTCCGACGGAATTACCAACGCAAGAGCCAACCTTGGCGTCTTTGCTCCTTTGGGAGCCCAAACTGGTTGGGTGACAATGAATGACAACGGTATCAATGGAGATGTAACTCCAGGGGATGGGATATACTCAGTTGAGTTGTCACTGCGAACAAGCACACCGTTAGGAACTCATGAAATTCAAATCCAAGCTATCGATAGTTTCGATGTTGCAACTCCAATAACTCCTGTTTCTATTGTTGTCCAAGAAGAGACTAGTGTTGTACCTAGTTTAGACAGCGATTCAATTTCTACCACGGTACTCGCAGTCATTTTGCTTGGTTTTACAATAATTGCGGGCGTCTCAGTCTTCTTTTTACTGCGAAAAGGTAAGGACAAGGAATACCTTGAAGACAGGTTTGGTTTTGAGTAAGTAAATTTCCGATAACGGTTTATACCTCCGTTAGGTGGGATGGCTACCTAGCGAGCGTAGTGTAGTGGTTATCACCGGGCGTTGCCAACGCCTGAACCCGGGTTCGAGTCCCGGCGCTCGCACCAAATCGTCATAATTAGCAAAAGTAACATTTAACCGTTGAACGCTAATAGCATGCTAGGGTTAAGCATGACAGACAGACGGACAATTTTCATCGGCAAGAAACCATTACACGCATATGTTAGAGCAGTAGTTATGGCAATGGAATCGGGTGACCGCAACCTGGAACTAGTTGCTCGCGGAGCCACAATCGGCAGAGCAGTTGACGTAGCAGAGGTATGCCGTAGAAGAAACGGCATTATTGCTCAAAGCCTTCCTGAAGAGGTAGTCATTGGTGAGATCACTTGTGAAAGTGAAGTAATCCCATCTGAGGATGGTAGAGACAGAACAGTGAGTGTCCTAAGAATAGAGTTAGATGGGCACGGCGATTTACCAGAGAGAGAAGAAGAGTAGTTATTTGAGTAGCATTATCCTTCGCTCAATTTCTTTTGCTGTTTGCTCAAACACTTCAAACGACTGGCCTACAGGATCTTCTAATTCCCAATCGTCATCTAGTTTTATTGCAGGGCATTGAACTCCGCAGCCCATAGAAATCACTTGGTCAAATTCACTAGGGTTGAATTGATCTAGATTCTTAGGACTCATAGCTGAAGTGTCATGGCCCATGTTTGTAAGAATTGTAAGCGCATGCGATGATATTTTATTTGCGGGGTGAGTTCCAGCAGAATGCGCATCATGACCGTGCAATCTAGCAATTCCTTCAGCCATTTGAGACCGACATGAATTGCCGACACAGACGAACAAAATTCTCATGTGTTGTAATGATAATTCGGGTTATTTAGACTATTCCTATTTAGAAATAGGTAGCATTATGTCAGTGATTGCTTTCCGATAATTGATACACTAATGCTACTTCGTTATCGAAGCTTGTCCCTGTACGCTTTACTGTTCAGTGTTTTGTTCGTGTTACACATTTTTTTTGCCGCAAATAATCTAGACTTTTTCTTTCAGTTAGTAGCCATAATAATCACAATTATGTCGTTGTTTTGTGGCGCAGTTTGCGTAATTTTGGAGCCAACAAGAAAGAATTACAAATTTGTGTTTCATTTTGGGCTTGTCATATCGGTGCCAATATGCGTAGGTCTTGGATGGGCGTATAATGATATGTCAACTGGAATTGAACTAATCATTTTTCCAATAGTATCGTTACTAATTCATAATATGATAAGATTGAGTCCTATGGGAGATACCTATGGGTTGAAGTAGGATTGTTAATTGGAAAAATCATGTCCGATTCACCGGTATCAACCCATGACCCAAAAGGGGGAGAATCAACAGATGGTCCAAGCGCTCAACAGCAGAAGCAAATGGAAAGCGCTTATGCTAACATGAAGCGTAAGATGGCCATGCAAGAAATTGGTAAAAAAATCAAACATAAAATCATGGTTCTTTCTGGAAAAGGAGGAGTTGGCAAGTCTACAGTTTCAACTGGCTTGGCACTGTCACTCGCTCAGCAAGGGCATACTGTGGGAATCCTCGACATCGATATAACCGGCCCGAACGTTCCAAAAATGATGGGTCTAGATGGCAAGCGTTTGCATGTTGAGCAAGGCAGGATTCACCCCGCACAAGGCCACCTTGGTGTCAAAGTAATTTCAATGGCATTTTTACTAGAGGATGAAGATACTCCGGTTGTTTGGCGAGGTCCAATCAAACTTGGGGCAATTCAACAATTCATTGGGGATGTAGAATGGGGAGAACTCGATTATCTAGTAATTGATTTCCCACCAGGTACCTCAGACGAACCGCTGACAGTTGCACAATCTTTACCAGATATTGACGGAATGGTCATTGTAACTACGCCACAAGATGTTGCGCTATTAGACAGTAGAAAATCGATAACTTTCTCAGAGTCTCTAAAGGTACCAGTTCTTGGAGTCGTTGAAAACATGAGTGGATATACAATTTCTGGAACAACCAGTCCTGAAGTTAGTCTCGAAATTGCCGGCCCAGGGGGTAAGAAGCACAAGGTCACTTCTGACAAAGATGGCAACTTCAATGTGACTTTGGACATATTCAAACAGGGCGGTGGTAAATCGACAGCAAATGAGTTTGGCGTTCCATTCCTTGGTGAATTACCGTTCGATCCTGGTTTTGTTCGAGGTGGAGATGATGGTGTACATCGGATTGTCAGTGAACCAGAAGGGGCATCTGCTATTGCTTTTGCCAAAGTGGTTGAAGCTATCAAATCTCAAATCGGGACGTCAGAAGGTCAAGGATTGGAAATTATCTGAGGCAATATCATGTCAGAAATGCCAGAATTAACTAGATTAGAACGCCATGATACAAACATGAGTTTGACATACTCAGACGGTGGTGAATTCACCGTTAGTTATGACGATTTACGGCACGCTTGCCCGTGTGCTAAATGCGCACCTCTTAGGAATGAGGATGAAACTAGCAAATCTCTACGACGACAAGTCGAGGCAATGCCGGCTGAGAAACCAAAAGTGCGCACAGTTGGGAAGTATGCTCTTGCATTTGAATGGGATCAAGGGTGTTCAAGTGGCATCTACCGCTTCGAAAGAATTTGGGCGCTGGCCAATAATCAAGACCCAGATGACGGTCGCTCCTACGTCCATGGTGCATGGTAACGTTGTAATGGATATTTTTTGCCATCAGAAGGCGAGGGTTTGATGTATAATCGTCTTGACGCCATTTTGGAGTGACTGTATTATGCAAGGTGTATATCTCACTTGGATGATTAGCGCACTTGCTCTTGGTGTCATTCTTTTGCCCGTCTTCAAGCCAAAATGGATGGAGTTGAGACTTACCACGTTTGTTGATTTTTTCCGAAGATACTGGATACACGTACTAATCCTGTTCATGATTTACAATGCCAAGGATGGTTTGGACGAAGTTGACAGAATTTTGATGGCCAGTACTGGCCTTGATATGACTCCGTGGATTTATGCAATTGAAGGTAATTTGGTTCTGCATGTGCAACAATATTTCGAGGCGGAGTGGCTAACTGTCATGCTAACTCATTTTTATGTTGCAGGTTTTATGTTCATTTGTTATGTTTCCGTATTCTATTTTGCATATTTTGATGACCGCTGGATGGCTGACAGAGTCACGCTGACAATTGCTTGGGTCTATATCATGGCCGTGCCGTTTTACCTATTCTTCAATGTTAGAGTTACAGGTGCTTACATTCCGGAGATGGAAACTTTAGCCTATTCTTTGAATCCAGAAATATCAGATTGGTTCCGAAGAATAGACCCATTCACTAATTGTATGCCATCTTTACACATTGGTATTCCTTATGCTGTGTGGCTTTGTATCAAGCGTTTTGATCACGATGAAAGGTGGGCTTTGTACCGCAAAATCGTTTTTGCCTATGTCATACTTACAGCTTTCACAATTATCTATCTTGGAATACATTGGATTCTTGATATCGCCGGTGGTATGATTGTTGCATCCATTGCGGTAAATTTGGCAGATAAAACATCAAAACCAGTCTGGAATATTTTAGATGAGAGAACAATAAATGCGAGATTAGTTACCGTTTTGACAAATCCAAGAAAAGCATACAATTTTGTTGCTGGTAAAGTGGTGAAAACCGGTAAAAAATTTGCTAAACCAACGTCTCGTGAAACTGGTATTCTTTCGGTGATAGTTCTCTTAGTAGTTGCTTCAGTAATTACTTGGGACCTTACCCATCAGTCACTATCCGCCAAAGGTGTGGAAGCACCAGACGGTGCTGCTGGTGCGGATGGTTGGCTTGCGACTATTGATAACACCTCAGAGGACGGTAGATTACTGAAATTATATGATTTATCAGAATTAGATGATGATGGCATTGAGGTAGTACAGCCAAACCTTAGCGTGGATTCGAAATATGAATTGACTGGTGATAAATTAGTCATGGCCAATGATACTGTTCTCTATGTGGTTGATACAGCACAACCGAATGTAATTTACTTCCAAAAATCAATGCAGAATATCGATCAAGTCGAGTTATGTAATGTCGGAGAAGATTATGTTCTAATGACTTTATCAGCGGGTGAATTATCTGCGGAGTACTTATCAGGCGAAATTATCGATTTATCTATTCAAAATAGTCAAATTTCCTTTGTTAAATGTCAAGGCAATGATTTCGCTTTCTTGGTAGATGATGAACCCTCGAAAGTATATGTTAGTAATATCGAGGTAGATGGCTCATTGACATATACAATCAATGCTTCTGCTAGTGAAGAGGATGAGCAAGTGCTTGCAGATTGGGGGACTCCAGTAGACATCGAAAACTCAACAATAATTGATTTTGTTTTCGACCGAACACATCTCCTAGTCAATGTCAATGTATCAGCAGTAGATAGGTTAGTCCTCGTTGACCGAGTTAGTGGTGAGCAAAGATTACTTGGCGATAGTAAGTATTCATCGTACGACCCATCGATAAGAGACGGCGTGGTGGCTTGGGTGATGAAAGACCATCTCAATCCAACTAGCCCTATTGAGGAATATTATGATGGAGAAATTTTGTACATGTCATTATCAGATAATTTCACGCATGTTTTGACTGCAGACGAGGTTGATCAATGGGGCCCTATCGTTCTTGAGGACCATTTAATCTACTTGGAACAATCAGAGGATAGCATCCTAATTCAAGTACATTCTTGGGAGCCTGAGTTGAAATCCTACTCAAATACTGTTTTGCAAATAGCGTCAGTAATCGGTATAATATTGGTGTTTGTGTACATTAATCAAAAGCAAAATGAAGCAAAGTCATCATTGATTTATGCTGAAGAAGAGTAGTCTATTGCTTGATACTCAACATTCTTTCAAGTGCAAGTAAGGACCCTTCTTGTACTTCTTTTGAGACGATGATTTGGTTGGGTATTTCTCCGTCAACCAATTTTTCTAAAACATCCATTAGGTATGCAGGATGAATCATATACATTGTTGAGCATGGACAGATTTTATCATCAAGACATTCAATGTGCTTGTCGGGATGAGAGTCTGCTAATCTAGCAACCATATTTATCTCAGTACCAATAGCAACTTTACTACCGCTTGGCAAATTTTCAACATAATTTTTGATGAATTGAGTAGAGCCGTTAGCATCACTAACCTCTACAGTTTCTTTGGGACATTCTGGATGCACAACAACTAGGCCATCGGGGTATTTTTCCCTAAAGAGCTTCACTTGCTCAACCGTGAATCTTTTGTGAACTGAACAGAAACCGTGCCATAGGATTATTTTTGCACCAGTCAAAGCCCTATCGGAACCTATCTTTGGCACCCATGTTGGCATTTTATCCTCGGAAATACCCATTGAAAGTCCGGTATTTCGTCCAAGATGCTGATCGGGAAAGAACAGGACAGCGCCGTCCGCGCCGGCTCTATCAAAGGCCCAACTTAGGATTCCTGTGGCGTTGGATGAAGTACATACAATCCCTCCGTGTCGGCCGACAAAATCCTTCAAATCTGCACTGCTATTCATGTATGTGACTGGAATTAAGTATGATTTTCCATCATTTGGAATATCTCCAGGAGATTGTCGGTTTATTGGATCATTCAACCCAGTTTCAGCAAGAATTTCGCTCCAGGCACTTTCTACATCTGGAAGATTTGCCATATCTGCCATTGAACAGCCTGCTCGGAGGTTCGGCAGGATTACTGATTGATCATCATCGGTCAATATGTCAGCCGATTCGGCCATGAAGTGGACACCACAGAATACGATAAACTCAGCATCAGAATCTGCTGCTTTTTGACTTAACATAAATGAGTCACCAATGAAATCAGCGTGCATTACGATGCTATCTCTTTGATAGTGATGTCCCAAAATCATTAGCCTTGAGCCTAGTTCTTGTCGAAGTTCGGTAATCCTGTCGGCAATTGCCTGCTCTTCAGGAGACATGGATGTGTCCATGAAATCAATAGAACACATTGGCAAGGTAATGGTCATGTGCCTCATACAACCGAAAAGATGCTCCTTTTCAAGAATTGTGATTCCGAGATGTAAATAAATGAGGGCATGTAAGCCCTCATCATGGTCTTCTTACCCGACGCTAGGCTTCATTTGGGCGCCGAGGCAGAAGTTTGGTCTGGCCATTGGATGGGTAAACCAGCGGTAAGAAAGCTACGACGTGATCGTGCATGGCGCCACCCTGATTTAGAGAAACGGCTTGGTTATCGTAGGATGCTCAGCGAGGCTAGAATTTTGATTCGCCTAAAGGGTTCTGGATTACCAGTTCCGGCTATTTGGGATGTCGATTTGGATAATGGACGCATAGTAATGGAAAAAATCGATGGAAAGCCGTTAATCGAAGTATTAAGAGATGATTCAATGACTACAGAGCAAATTCAAAAGGCACTTTTCAATACTGGAACTGCCGTAAGAATGTTACACAGATTGGCAGTTACGCATGGTGATTTGTCAACAAACAATATCTTGATTGATAATGACTGCAATGCAGCGTTGATTGATTTTGGTTTGTCAGCTGTTGAATATGAGGTTGAGAGATTTGGTATAGACCTACACGTTATGGATGAAATATTAGGTGCATCTCATCCAAATGTTGACAATGCAATAGATGTGTTCTTGGAAGGATATCGTATGTGTGATGATAATCTTGGACCTACTGAAGAACTCTCTGGAGGCAAGCCGCCGGCAGCAAAAGAAGTCCTGAAGCGGCTTGATGATGTGAGGTCAAGAGTGAGATATCACGGTTAGTTTATCCTACTAACAATCTCATTTCTTCCACGCTTTTGAGTTCAGAAAGATAGATTTGTTCAATAGAATCATACAAATCATCAGTTTGGTCGATCAGAGGAAGTAACTCAGCGTAGACTTCAGATGCTTTGATTTCTGTTTCGAGAGCGTAATTTAGCATTTCAACATAGTCGGTTGTGTGGGTGATTGGGTGTGTGCTTCTTTCAGTAACTGGAATGCCGCCCAGCTGAACTATTCCTTTGCGAACAATATCCGCATGGTCAATTGACTCTGTCATTTCAGTATTGAACATTGGTGAAAGTTGTAAGCGATGAATTCCTTTTACATTTGCAGAATAGTGTGCGTACATGTTTATTGCTCTTAACTCCCAGCCTAATGCAGCATTCATTTTATCGATTAGTTCACTCATTTTCTCAACTCTTAGGGCACACTAAATTTTTTCACAGTTCCTGCCTTGTGAATTTCCACCATACTTGGTGTTAATAAAGTAATGCAATGGTCAACCCATTTCCAATCTGTCGCCCAATTCATAACCAAAAAAGGCAAACAAAATGCATGTGAAAAATGACAGTGTAGCATATCCTAATGCTAGCATTAGATTATCATCCCTTAACAACGAAATCGTCTCGACAGAAAAAGTTGACATTGTGGTAAATGAACCAAGTATACCTACGCCAAAGAATAGTAATAAATCATCTGAGTAGCCCTGTTTTATCGCTAGTATTGTCAACAAACCTAAGGTGAATGAACCTACAATATTAACCAAAAAAGTGGATGTGGGGAAATCTCCGGACTCTATGATGTTCCCAGCTCCGTATCGCAGAACTGCACCTATAGCGCCACCAAACGCAACCAAGGCTACTTGCTGAAGCATATTCTTTCGTGATGGTTATCTGTGTTAAATCATGTCATAGAAAATCCTCACAACCGCATTTTATCGATAGACATGATAAATCAAACCTTATCCCACCATCATGAGTCCGACGATTTGGTTCCTAACTGGAAATGCCGGAAAACTTGCCGAAGCAGATAATCACCTGACTAAACTAGGATACAGTGTTAGGCAATTAATTGTCGATGAAGAACAATTGTTTGAGCCTCAAGCAACTTCATTAGAAGTTGTTGCAGAATCTAAAATAAATCAAGCCTTGAGTCACCTTCCTAATGAATTCAAAGAAGGGGATATGATATTAGTCGAGGATGCTGGACTATTTGTGTCCGCATTAGATGGATTTCCAGGTGTTTACTCGTCTTATGTGCATTCGACCATCGGTAATTTAGGAATTATCAGATTGCTTAATCATTTGGAGACTGAAGATCCTGTTTCCAGTGCTAGCCTAAGGTCGGCTCAGTTTAGAGCAGTAGCGGCATTGTGGCGTAATGATCAAATCATTATTGGGGAGGGGGTATGTCCTGGACACATAGCAACTGAGACAATGGATGGGAATGGTTTTGGCTTTGATCCTATATTCATACCATATGATCTAGATGCGAATTTCCAACCCTTAAGTGCTGGAAATTATGGTGAACATAGCACGCATGGCAAAACATTTGGTGCAGTGGATTTGGAGGTCAAAAACAAGTTTAGTCACCGAAGCAGAGCACTACAAAACTTGTTTAGCCAATTGCCATCAGCATGATAAATTAGAACCAATTGGATGTGAGTGAGGGACATGGGATTCTTGAGGACGCTATGTGGTCTTGTCGCTGCAAGCGCCGGCATATTCTATCTCACTTCAGCCTCGAGTCTTTCTGATAATGGTTCTTGGACACTGATCGGAATTACTTTTGGTGCCACATTTGCTTGGGTTTTATTGGGCGGTAGAGGTGTCAAACCAAGTGGGCAAGTTACTTCTGCACAACCAGCGATAGTAACTGAATCAATCAATACAGAATCTGAAAGTGATGATGCCTCTGGTGCAGATATCCCCCCTCCTGTTACCGCTGAGGATAATTTAGATGGCGTATCTCTTCGAGAAAGGAAATTAGCCAAAATCCAGGCGGCTAATCAGCAAAATGTCGATTCTGAAGAAGAAGGTGAAGAAATTGCCACTGTAGAGGTAACTCTTGAAAATGTCCATACTGCTGATGAATATGTAGTTGAGGTAAGTCCAGAATCAGTAGAAGATGCTGATATCGAAATGACGGTCTCTAATCGTCGTGTCAAGCATCAAGAAATTAGGGAAAGAATCGAAAAGCGACGACGTAATCAACTCGCAGAAATCAGAGCTTCCACAGTCAGAATGTGGGAACAACACAATGAAGGCGAAGATATTGTTGCAGTTCTACAAAATCCTGAGCACGGAATGAACATACTAGATGAGCCATTAAAACCAGAGGCAGGCCACGTATATGGTGCTACATTTATTCGCCTCGATGAAGGTACAATTCTCAAGTTAAGAACGCCATTAGATTCAGGATTCGAAGAAGTAGAAAAGAAGGTGAAATTACCTGAACTGCCCGGTCTTGATGGTATGCCACTACCTCCATTACCAGACGGCAATTTGCCGTTACCTCCACTGCCAAACGCAAGCGATGCGCTAGCAGCAATGAAGGCACAGATGGACGAGGATTGAGTTAGCTTTACTCACATATCTTGCCATTTTGGCTTGCTTCTTTCCATGAAAGCTTTTACCCCTTCTTCCTTGTCTTTACTATCAAACAAATTGGCAAACTCTTCCGCTTCAATTGCCACACCTTGATCTAGAGTATTGTTTAGAGATGCCCTAATTGTACGCTTTGCTGCAGCGAGGGTGAACACTGACTTACTGGCAATTTTGTTTGCCATGTCTAAAGTCACTGCTTCTAACTCTTCTGGTGCACAGACATGGTTCACTAAGCCAATTGATTTAGCCTCTTGGGCGTTAATCATTTCACCTGTCATCACCATTTCCAGCGTTTTGCCGTAACCAATTAACTTGGCTAACCGTTGAGTTGCGCCATAGCCTGGAATTAAACCGAGATTAATTTCAGGAGTACCAAATTTTGCTCGGTCGGATGCTATTCTTATGTCACAAGAACACGCTACCTCACACCCGCCTCCTAGAGCAAATCCATCGACCATCGCGATTGTTGGTTTGGTCAGTCCCCACAGCGCTTCTACCGCATTGTCAGTGAATTTGATTTTGGTTGCAGCACTATCCATGCCGACAAATTCTGAAATATCTGCTCCGGCGACGAAGGCATTAGGTTTTGGTCGCTTTCCTTCTTCCGCCGGTAGGGGTTTGGCACCAGCGATGATAACACACCTTACCGATTTGTTGCTTTCCACCCAGGCACAGAAATTCTTCAATGAGTCCATAACCTCAGCATTCAAAGCGTTCAATTTATTTGGTCTATTTATTGTTGCTTTTGCAATATATCCATCCATTGAGTCATCATTTAACGGAATTTTCTCTACCGTCAAAACAGATGTGCTTACCTCGTCCATGAGCATGCTATTACAATCAACTTCATGATTTATCCGATTGTGGTTGAAACCAATATTACATAGATTAGAACAGTCTGGTAGTTTCATGAGTGACGACGCGCCGTTAGTAAAAGCAGTCGACATGGCAAAAAAGTATGGTGATTTTATCGCACTTCATCCACTCAATGTTGAGGTGCACTCGGGAGAATTCTTCGGAGTTTTTGGCCCAAACGGGGCGGGAAAATCTACTTTCATCAAACTGCTTACAGGCCAACTTAAACCGAGTAAAGGGCAAATCGAGGTTTTAGGAATAAATGCTACCAAGTCGCCTCAGAAGGTTAAAGCCAACATCGGTATCGTTCCTGAATCTGAATCTCCGCCATCCTATTTGACACCGGTTGAGTTTCTCCAATTCGTTGCTAAATTACGAGATTTAAGTGACAGTGACAACGAAGTCGAATATTGGTTAGATTGGTTCGGACTTGAAGAAAAAAGGAATACGATGTGCAAGGATTTGTCAAAAGGACAACGCCAAAAAGTAATGCTTGCCTCTGCATTCATCCATAAACCCAAATTATTATTTTTGGATGAACCCTTTGCCAATTTGGATCCAATATATCAAAGAAAATGTCGCGAATGGTTACTTGAACATGTAAGAAATGGTGGAACAATTTTCCTCTGCTCTCACGTACTTGAAATGGCTGAGAGAATGTGTAACAGAATGGCAATTATCAATGACGGTAAGGTGCTTGCTGCCGGCACAGTTAGAGGTTTGAAACAAAACGCTGAAGAAACTCTCGAAGATGTGTTCATCCGCCTTGTGGGTAAATCGATTGAAGATGTCGAGAAATTATTTGAACAAGAGGCAAATGAGGAGGAATAAATTTGCCTGGTGCCCAAATAATCTCTAGAGAATGGGACGAGATAGACCGTTCCACCTCTTTAATTGGATTAGGTACTCACTCGGGAGGACAACTTCTCTTGACGCCACTACGAGGGTTGTCATCATTCAGGGCGACATTTACTGTAATGTTCAAGGAAGAATTCCGCAAGAATGTTGAATTTGCTAAAGCAAGGCAAATGGTACTTTTCCCAATGTTACTTGCGCTTGTTACCATGGTGTCTACAGTTGGATTACAATTTCTAGTTGGCGACTCTGCAGCACAAACAACCGACACAGATGCCAATAGTTTTACTTGGCAGGAATTACGTTTTGCACTACACCTTCCGTTATTGATGTTCAGCTTGGGAATGGGTACATTCGCTTTTATGGGCAGGGATGCTTTAGTTAGAAGAACAGCAACAAAAAACCACCTATTGGCATCACCAGCATTACAACCTCTGCCAAATTCGATGGCTCATTTTGCCTACTTTGTCAAGGATTTAGTGTTCTATGTACTATTGATCTTGTCGCCAATTATTGTTGGCATGGGACTTGGTAAAGGTCTCGACACATTTTTTGGCATAACTACTCCTTTAGAATATTCCAGTTTACCATGGACATGGTTTGCCATGGTTGTGACTCTTGCTCAAGGTTTAGCCATCTCATTTCTCGCATCAGCGCTATGGATGAGAGGCAGGCCATTCACTGTCTTTGGACCGATGGTTGTTGTTCTTCTTGGCATCATAATCGGAGTCGGGGTTTTTGACATAGATGTCATATTGATTGGGTTGAGTATTCAGACTAGTAAGAACCTGATACTAGGAATAACTGGATTTGGATTATGCCTACTACTTGGATATCTTTCATCACTACTAATCATCGATGATTTTGATGTAAGTGTTGTAGAAAAAGGCGACTTGTTCAAACCGATCTATGACAAATTGTCTTTCTTGGGACGAGGTGAAATTAGACTTATTGTTGCTAAGGAATTTGTCGATTTGTTTAGATCAGGTTCGATTAAGAAAATGGTTGTATCCTATACAATTCCTTTGGCAGTACTGTTAGGAATGGCTTGGCTAATCGATTTTGCTGAAGCACCAATACCGATTAATTTACTATCCTATGCGCCATTTTTGGGATTTTTTGGGTTCAATTTTTACTCATGGCTGACAATCTTAGATTCCCCTGAATTCATGAATGGTTTGCCGGTTAGGGTGCCACAATTGATTAGAGCAAAAGTGCTAGTTTACTTTTTGATAACGTCTTGGATATCATTAATTTTCATTATTTTGATGGCTTGGAGACTAGATGAATGGGCCTCGCTTCCAACCAGCATAGTTGTCATGTTTGCTAATTCAATCTACATTGTTGCACTGACTGCATTTCTGATGGGTTTAAGGCCGAATAAAGCAATTTTTGATGCGTCGATTATGATTTGGTTCTGGGTTGGTACAGTGCTACCTTTACTCGGATTATTCCTACTTTCCTTTACTCAAGGCGATGTATCGCTCTACGGCAATTGGTGGGAACGTGCTTCAGAGGATGGTTTGGCCGCAACTGCTGGCATGTATGATGAGACCATGGTTAGGCAGGGTTATGTTGGAATGTTGACAATTTCCGCCTTCTTATTATTCGCTTCTGCAGTTCTCTGGAAATTGATGGATCGGCGCTGGGGTAGTGCTGAGTTTAGCAATTAGGGATAGTGAATTGAACTGATTTGAATTTCAATACAGGTACTTTGATGTGTTATCGACATCAGGAACTGACATGGGTCATGCTGTGGCAGTATGCGGAATGCCCGGCTCCGGGAAAGGTGAATTTGCCAATATTATCGCTGCCAATGGCATCCCTGTCAGGTCTATGGGCGATATGATACGCGCTGAGGTCAAAGCCCGAGGCATAGAAGGTAGCCCGACTATCTATGGCGAGGTTGCAGCTGAGCTAAGAGCCGAATTCGGCGAAGATATTCTTGCAGTTAGGCTTGCAGATGAGGTCTCCGAGTTGATGAAAACGCATCCAATTGTATTGATTGAAGGAATGCGCGGTACGGCAGAATATGAAATTTTTAATTCGAGATGGATGCCAAATTTCAGCAGTATTGCAATAACGGCAAATCCAGAGGTTAGGTTTCAAAGAACCCAAAAAAGAGGTCGTTCGGAGGATGGAGATAGAGGCCAATTTGAGATTCGAGAAGCGAGAGAAGCAGGATGGGGTTTGTACTCCCTTATCGATGCCGCCAATTTTACTATAGTCAACGAATCTACTTTGGAAGATTTAGTTAAAGCAGCAAATCAGTGGCTTCAAGAGTTTACAGAAAATAACAGTTGAAGGCCTAAATGAGTGGTTAGTGTAGCCATTTTTACCCTTCGTTTCACCGAAGTGTTATAGTTATCCAATGCATGTCATCAAATGTATCGGCAGGGGGTAATGGTTTGGCGAGAAAACGTGGGAAGCGCGGAGATTCGAAAAAACGACAGCGTGCACAGCAGAGGGCACAGTATGACGAGCTTGACAAATATCCAGTCATGCCGCCTCACGCATTCGCTAGAGTTGTTCGTGATAGAGCAACACTAAACATCATTTACCAAATCATTGAACCACCGATGACAAAGAAAGAAGAGCAGTATCGAGAGGAGATCATGGATATCTTCATTCGTTCTTTAACTGCCAACATCGATGAGATTGATGCAAATCCAGAAGCATATCTTAGAACTGCTATGGACAAGGTCATCAAGTCATATGGAATGAAAATCAACAAAAAGTCAAAATCCAAAATTTTCTATTACCTAAAAAGGGACCTAATCGGTTACGGAGAAATGGACGTTCTGATGAACGATGCCAACGTGGAAGATATCTCCTTGGATGGAACAAATGTACCGATTTTTGCCTATCATCGAAAATTTGAGTCGGTAGAAACTACCTGTATCTGGAAAACCGATGATGAATTAGAATCATATGTTATCAAATTGGCACAACGGTGTGGTAAGCACATTTCAGTTGCCGACCCGCTACTCGATGCAACACTGATGGATGGGTCAAGAATAGTCATGAAATTAGGACATGAAGTATCAACACGAGGTTCTTCATTCTGTATTCGTAGATTCAAAGACGATCCTTTCTCTCCAGCGGACATTATTGCGTTTAGGACAATGTCTTCGTTGATGGTATCCTACCTTTGGATAGCCTTCCAAAATGAGGTTCCAATGCTATTCGTAGGTGGTACTGCTTCTGGAAAAACAACGACATTAAACGCTATGTGTATCTTCATTCCTTGGCAGATGAAAATTGTATCAATCGAATCTACCAGAGAAGTAAACATTCCTCAACCAAACTGGGTTCCAGGTCTGACAAGACAAGGTTTTGGCGGTGAATCAACAGAAGGTGTAATCGGTGAGTTCGAATTGCTTAAAGCGGCGTTAAGAGAACGGCCAGAATATATCATTGTGGGTGAGATTCGTGGTGCTGAAGCATATGTACTGTTCCAAGCGATGGCTACTGGTCACTGTGCATATTCTACAGTACACGCAGATTCTGTGCCATCACTAGTTCACAGGTTGGAAAACAAACCAATCGACATTCCTCGTGTTCTTCTACCAGCTCTAGAAGCGTGTTCTATTCAGATTCAAACGAGAATTAATGGCAAGCGTGTAAGAAGGACCAAGCAACTTGTTGAGATTGTTGGTATTGACCCCAATTCTCTTGAAGTGATTACCAATGAAGTATTCCGCTGGGATGTGACCTCTGACGACTTTATCTTTAGCGGTAAGTCATATGTTTTAGAGAAAATTATGGTGAAGCTAAACTATTCTCAAGACGATATGAGGAGAGAATTGAGAACCCGAAAGAGAATCCTTGAATGGATGGTTTTGAATGATATCAGGAAAGCAGATCAAGTTTCACAGATTGTTACAGAATATTATGTACGTCCTAATGAAATTCTCGCTAGAGTTGACGGATTACGTTGAGAGGATGGAGCCAAATGGAACTTACTGCGTGGCAAAGATTCTGTAACAGGATTCTTGGTAGAATCTTGAAAAAAAGAGCCCGCAGAGATGTAGCACTATCAGAAAACTTAGTCAAAGGTTCAATGGGTATAATGCCAGAGGTTTACCTATCTACAGTTATTTTTACCTCAATTGCAATAGCCCTCGTGTGTTGGGGGATAATTGGTATATTCTTCATGCCAGAGCTAGGGGTAATCGCCTTTTGGGAAAGTCTACAGGACCCTGCAACCATCAACCCGTGTCTTGATTGGGAATATTGGGAGCCCGAACTTGTTGACAAATCAAAACCAGGAAATGGTTGTCCAGAGTATGCTACCAGAGTATTTCCTGCTCCATTCAAGATTCTGATATTGGTACTTTTGGGAGCAATTGTTCCCTATTCAGGCTTCCTTTTGGTTCGTGGTGGAGCAAAACGCGAAGCCGACAGAAGAGGCGCTCAAATCGAAAAGTATCTTCCTTATGCTGCATCTTACACTGCTGCAATGTCTGCAGCAAATGCAACTCCAGCCAAAATCTTCCGATCTTTAGCAATGAACAAAGATATCTACGGTGATGTAAGCGAAGATGCGGGTCTAATTTATCGAGATGTAACACTGCTTGGATATGACCTGATTACCGCAATTAAACTCAGTGTAGATAGGGCCGCATCAGTTTGGCTAACTGAGTTCTTCCAAGGAATGGTAGGAACCTTGACCTCTGGTGGTCATTTGAAATTGTATTTCTTGAATCGTGCTGAACACTACATGAGAGAAAATCGGACTAGACTGCAACAATTCTTGGAATCGATAGCCCTGCTTGCCGAGTCTTACATTGTTGTCGCAGTTGCTATGCCGCTGTTTTTGATTGTGATGTTGGTAATTATGTTCTGGGTTTCCGGCTCAGGTGCGCAGATGTCTGAAGGTATGCTATATGGGATTGTACTTGGATTCATTCCAATGATTCACATTGCTTATGCCGTTCTGGTGTACACAAGCAGTAAGGAACAGGAAATGTGAGTTGGTATTATGGCTAGGAAGAAAAAGAAAAAGCTAGTCGTTGAACTAGACCTTCCTAAAGATGATCGAACACTGAAGAATTTGTACATCATCATATTTTTCTCCGTGATACTCGGTTTGTCTTCTGGAATAATGTGGGTGACAAACTCAGGTTTTATCCCAACGGCAAATGGTGAACCAATGTTTACCAATGTCTACTGTGGAGCCACCGCTCAGGATGATTTAGGAACAGATTATTCAGCGGAGTTTAGTGGTACTGTAAAGCCATCATACCAGGCCAATGAGTCCTGCGCAATCTTGCAAGATCGGCCAGATCAATTAGAATGGTCTGAGAACCCTTGGACTAATTTTATTTCGAAGGCTAAATCATTTGATGTACCTGGGATGCCAGAACAAATCAAAGGAAACGTAGTAATTGAACAACCACTGTCTTTGGATTGTAATGTCGAGGCAGCCACTCCAACAGAATATACTGTGGCAATTAGAGATCCCGACCTCAACGTGATGGGATCATTTACTGGAACGACTGGCAAATCTAGTGATGTATGCGAAATTGAGATTGATAATCTAGAACCGGATCGTGGCTATGAAGTTGCCATATTCTCCAATGAGGATGGTAAGCGACTAAATTCGGCAGAGTTTGACATGACTCTTGATTTTTATGACGGAATTCCAACTAACATGAATAACAAATCATACTGGCTAGGCCCCAAACTAGAGTTAGGTCCATTTGATTTAAGGCCGATGATATTCCTAAATTTCTTTGGCCTGACCTTCTTCTTTTTGCTATACCCTGCATCATTCTACTGGGAAAAAGTAGAACAAAGGAAGAACGAAATCGAAGAGAAATTCCCAGATTTCCTAAGAGATATGGCAGAATACTGGAAAGGTGGTCTTTCCATGACGGTAGCGGTTCAGACGCTGGTTAAGTCAGAATATGGTGCCCTAAATGACGAAGTCAAGAAGATGTCAGACCAACTCAGTTGGGGTATCAAGTTTAGTGATGTTATCAAACAATTTTCTGAGCGTGTTGGCACCCCGTTAGTAAAGCGTGCTATCACTCTAATTGCCGAAGCAGATAGGGCTGGAGGAAAGATCTCTGATATTTTGGTAACCGCAGCGAACGACTCTCGAGAAATTAAGTTCCTTGAGGGTGAAAGAAATCGAGCGATTGGCTCATACATCGCAGTTATTTGGACCTCATATTTCGTTTTCTTGGGTGTAATTACTTTGCTTGGTAAGATCTTTATTCCTGCTATTGCGAAATCTAATTCTGGTGATGAGGGTGGTGGCGATTCGGGTGGAGCTAACATTGGAAACATGACAATTAGATCGATTGATCCATTGTTTTTCGTTACGGTGTTCTATTATGGAGTAACTATGCAAGCAATAGGCAACGGTTCGATGGCAGGATTGATGCAAAGCGGGCGGTTCTCGGCTGGTTTCAAGCATTCTGGAATGATGATTATCGCTGCATTGTTGGCGTTTAATCTACTCGTATTTAGTCCAGATTTGATAGGGGAATCAAGCCACTCAATTTCCCAACTCATTATCACCTCAGATTCGACATACACAGTAGGTTTGAATCCATCCGGTGGCGGTTACGTACCATCGCCAATTATCTGAGGAGTTGATTTCCTGCGTAACGAAGAGGAGGCCCAAATTCACATCCTCGAGATGTTGACATTATTTTGGCTATTTTTTATGTCTGCAACATTCCTAATCAGGATAGATGTTCCAGATTCTAGGTCGATTGCACATGATTCTAGCCTAGAGGTCGCAGGTGAATCAGCACTTCAGTATGGACTTGGCTTGGATGCTGAAATTTCAGGTGAAAATAGGGTTACAGAATTACTGTCAGACTCAGATTATGACGGGGCATGCACTCTACTACAAGATGCCTTGATGGCCGGCAAAGAGGCAAACTGTTGGTTGGCAAAAAATAGCGCTACCTCAAGTCCTTATGGTTTAGTTGGCACTCCTTCTGGCGATACGGTCACGGTTCATCAATTGGTAACCGATGGAGATGATTTGTGGACCATCAGTTTGACGTTATGGAATATCGGAGGCGGTGCCTGATGAAATCTAATGATATGGTCGCCAATCAGCGAGCACAAATGCTGCTAGCAACAGGAGTTGTGTTACTACTTTCACTACTCTCCATGGCAGTATTTAGCGTAAAGGTAGCAGGATTAACATCAGCCCACGAGCCAAATGCAGATTCGGTTATCGATACCACCAAAGAAGTAGTAGATATTCTCCCGTCCTTAGCTGAAAATCGCACGGAAATATGGGTTACCAACGGTATGGATAGAATCGATGCGGCTGAATTAGCCATGTCGAGTGTGCACGATGATCTGCTACATCATGGCGAAATAAGAGGTGTTGAAGTTAAGATGCTGAATATTACAGTTGTTGAATTGGATACTTCATCGATTGAAATATCGCTCGAGTTAGGGGTTACTGATGATTCCTCGACATTACAGAGTGAGATTACCTTTGTCATAGCGGCTTAATTTTGCCGTTCATTCCAAGCAAGGTCTAGATAATGTTCAATTTTTTCTTGGTCACTCGCAACTCTAGAAATATCCACAACTGGCCAGGATGCTATTTTTGATCGCTCGACGAGACCGTCTTGAATTCTGCGAATTCTATCGAAATTTGCAATATATCTATCGTGTCTTCTGAATGAATGGGCATCACGAGATTTAATCATTGATTTGTGCTTTTCTTCATCACTCACCATCATAATTACGCCTAGTGCGATACCCCCTGCATCAATCCAACTACGGATTAGTCGGTCGCTTGGAATAATATGAACTCCCTCCAGTAGTAGATCGATACCTTCTCTCATGGCACGATTAATTGTTGCTTCGATGCCTTTTTCTACGGCTTTACAAGTATCGACCCAGTCGATTATAGCATCGTTTGATTCACCGATGGAAAAGGAAGACCGATGAAGGGCGGGATTCGCCTGAGTGCCATCCGTTGACCGCATAATCTCCCTTATCGCATCGGTTGATATTAATCTGGCAAAGTTGCTCTTTGCTCCGATTTTCATAGCTACAGTAGATTTGCCGGTACCGGTTGCTCCGGCAATAATTAGCAACCGTGGAGGTCTATTTGCGATGGTCTTGGCAGTGGTTTCAGCAAGACCAACTGTTCGAGCCATGGCAGATGTATGATACTCTGTCAATTATAGTTATCATAGTTGAAACAGGAAATTTGAGCAATTGATTGTGAAAGATTGTGAGCGAACACCTTTCAAGAGAAACATATTCGGAGTATTATGAGCGCAGAAAAGATGTATATTGCGGGCGAATGGACAGACTCTGAGAATGGAGATGTTAGTCAAGCGATTAATCCAGCGACTGGAGACTCTATTGCTACTGTTCCAAAGGCGACTGTAAACGATGTTAATCGAAGTGTTGAGGCCTCAAGAGCAGCTTTACAAAATTCTGAGTGGAAGAATATGGACCCTGCTCAGCGCGGACGAATATTGAATAAAATGGCTGCAGTTACCTACGGTGCGGCAAAAGAATTAGCAAAGATTGAATCCGAAAATAATGGGAAAACCTTCCGCGAAGCATTATCTGAAATTCGCTATGGAGCTTGGACCTTGGAGTATTTTGCAGGATTGACCGATAAAATAGAAGGAAGCACAATCCCAGTACCGGGTAATAGACTAAACTACACATTACGCCAGCCACTAGGGGTTACAGCTCATATTGTGCCGTGGAATTTTCCGCTCCAACTTGCACTTCGCTCAATTGCTCCTGCCCTTGCTGCAGGTTGTACAGTCATTGCTAAACCTGCATCGTGGACGCCATTGTCTCTGATTGCATGGATGAAGAAAATTGATGAGGCCGAAGTAGGCCTTCCTTCTGGAGTTTTACAGGTAATAACTGGATCCGGTGGTTTGATTGGTGATGCACTTGCCGGACACAAAGGAGTGGACGGCATCGTACTTACCGGAGGAGTTCCAACCGGCAAGACAGTGATGGCAAAGGCTAGCGACAATCTTACACCGGTAACCTTGGAACTTGGCGGTAAAGGAGCCAATATTGTATTCCCAGATGCAAACCTAAAGTACGCCGCGAAAGCAATCTGCTTTGGAATATTTATGAATGCAGGTCAAATGTGTTGGGCTGGTTCTAGACTGATTGTTCATGAGGATATTCACGATGAGTTGGTTGACGCAGTAGTTGCAGAAGTTGGCAAGTGGAAAGTGGGCCCCGGTATGTCTGAGGGTGTAAGGATAGGTAGTCTAGTACACGAAACACATCGAAGTGAAGTACTGGAAAAACTAGCCAATGGTCTAGAGCATGGAGGACAAATTGTCTGTGGCGGCAAAGCTGTGTCAGGCGATGGAGCGTTCATGGAAGCAACCGTAGTAACTGATGTAGACCAAGATAATCCACTGTTTTATGATGAGTTGTTTGGACCAGTGTTGTCAGTCACGAAATTTGCTACTGATGAGGAAGCGCTTGCTTTGGCAAACCATTCCGATTTCGGATTACTCAACGGTATTTGGACCAATAATCTCAGTAGAGCTCACAATCTAGCCAGAGACCTTGAGTCTGGTATGGTTTCAATCAATGAATATCCGATAACCTTCCCACAGACCGCATTCACCGGTTGGAAACAATCTGGAATCGGTATCGAGCAAAGCAAAGATGCATTGAATTTCTATACTAAAGTCAAGAACGTTAATGTCAAACTTTGAGGGCTATATATGGCAGTAACAATCGAAGATTTGGGAGAAGGAATAGCCTTGGTAACCATGGCTGGTAAGTCCGCCACACAATCATTTTCAATGGAATTTTTGCCAAAGATCGCTGAAGCGATACAATCTACTCTCTCGAATCCATCTGTCAAGGCTGTGGTTATTACTGGGGAAGGAAAATTTTTCTCTGCAGGTGCGGATATCAATGCCTTTGCTGAATCTATCAAAAATGATGATGCTCCAAAATTAATCAGAGATTTGACTGGGGTTTTGCATCCATTAATCGTCAAAATGCGCCAGTCTCCAACTATTTGTGTCGCAGCAATAAATGGTGCATGTGCCGGTGGGGGTTTGGGACTTGCACTTGCCTGTGATGTTAGGATTGGCTCATCTGGTGCGAAAGTGGCAGCATCATATTCTGGTATGGGATTGTCCCCAGATGGAGGCACCACCTGGTTACTGCCTAGATTAGTAGGTAATCAGGTTAGCAGGAGATTCTTCTTTGAAAATAGTATCTGGAATGCGGAAGAATCCCTAAACTATGGCGTTATTGATGAGTTGGTTGAGGATTCAGAGTTAATTGACAGAGCAAAAGAAGTCGCTAAACTTTGGAGTTCTTGGGGCCCACATACTAAGGAAGCGACGAAACATCTGCTTGACGTGCAAACGAATCAAGACTTTGAAACACATTTGAAACATGAGAGGACATTGATTGAGGCAGCGGGAACTACTGATGCCTTCAAAGAGGGAGTTGCCGCTTTTTTGGAAAAGCGACAGCCCAATTTTGACTAAAAATCCGGCATTTCAGTTTCCTCTGCTTGGCCGCTTGACCAGTCATAGATTCCCATGCCGGTCTTTTTTCCAAGCCGATTTTTTTCGACTAATTTTTCCAATAGCGGGTGTGGTGCATAAGCATCATCGTCAAAGGAATCTTGTAAATTTCTCAAAATGTCTCTACGAACATCGAGACCAACTAAATCGGTTAGGGCCAATGGTCCCATTGGATGTTTGTATCCAAGAACCATTGCAGTATCGATATCCTTCGCACTTGCAACACCATCAGCCAACATTCTAATCGCTTCATTACCGAGCACAACACCAAGTCTAGAGGTTGCAAAACCCGGGACATCATTGACTAATATGGTGGTTTTTTGCATGACTAAACCGGCTTCTTCAGCAACATTTACGGTTTCGTTGCTAGTCTTGTCATGCCTTACTAATTCAAGCAATTTCATTATTGGTACAGGGTTAAAGAAATGCATTCCGATTAATCGTTCTGGTCGATTAATCGCTCCAGCAATTTTACCAATTGATAGGCTAGATGTATTGGTTGCAAAAACGGCATTTTGGTTTGCATATTGCTCAACTTCTTGGAATATTTGCTGCTTTAGCTCAAGGATTTCAGGGACAGCTTCGATTATCAGGTCACAATCTTTGACCGCATTTTCTAGGTTTGATTCAGCATGAAGGTTCTTCGACCATTCTTGTTTTTGCTCTACAGTTGTTTTTCCTCTTGCAATACCCTTGTCCCAAAAAGCATCTACTCTTTGCATTCCTTTTTCTAGACCTTCTGGAAAAGCATCGTACAGGGTTGTATTCCACCCTGCTTGTGCACAAACTTGGGCAATTCCCGCCCCCATCGTACCTGCTCCGATAACTGCTACTTTGTCGATGCCCATATTACACTCCAGTAGATGATGCTTCATGATGGTTGCTTGTCAGCGAGTTCTTTCTTTGAGCAATGATTACCCCTCCAGTGATTAGTAAGAACGCAACAATCAATGAAACTCCGAGCTTTTCTTGCAGCAGTAGATAGCCACCCAATATACCAAATGGAGGTACTAAGTAGACATACAAAGCACTCATTGAGGCACCAATCTTGATAATGCCGTCGGCAAACCAAACATAGGCAATCACCGTAGAAAACAATGCTAGGAAGATAATTCCAATCCATCCATCAATAGTTGGCAATACAACTCCCTGAGTAGCTGCTTCTAATGCGGTGATTGGAGTGAGAATGATTAGGCCAGCAGCAGATGACCACACCGTCAATTCAAGTGGATTGAGGGGTTTTGCAGAATCACTTGTTTTCGTTGTCATGGCTTGTTTCATAAATATCGTATTACATGCCCATGCTAGTGCTGCACCAGCAATCAAGATATTTCCAAGAATGCGATCGGCTATTGGTATGTCGACATTCGGTGAATAATAGAACAATATCCCAACTCCTGTCATGCCCATCATTAAACCAATGATGAGGTTTAGATGCATTTTTTCACTGAGAAAAATAACTGCTAAAATAGCGGTGAATAACGGGTTGAAGGTTATCATCAATGAAGCGTCTCCTGCGGCAGTATATTGCATTCCAAACATAAAAAAAGCCTGATATACGCAGGTTGAGAAGAATCCAATCAGGAAAATTCTTGACCATTCAGATTTGGTTGGAATCATCCATTGTTTTGACAGTTTCAAAAATAATAGGAAACTTACCGTGGCGATTACATACCTAAGCCATGACGCCATAAATGGTAGGATATCGGTGGCCACAACTCTGCCAGCAGGCCAGCCAAGTCCCCAAATTACTGCAACTAGAAATAATTTGAAGTGGACTACAACATTGTTCATTCGAATCGCTCCAAACCAAGTTGGAGCATTCTAGATCGGGGAAGTCCAATTTCTGGAAGACCTTTGGCAGGAGCATACATTTTGAGCCCTTCAATACGGGAAACATACAACCCATAACTTGCCATATCGTCGAGTTTGAAAGGGGTTTCAAGGCCCATTTCGTTCAAGGCATCACATGCTTTCTCGCTGTAAATTGGATAGAGGTTGGTCGAAAAATGCATCCATTCAGAGATTCTTTCAGTGTTTATTCCATCAATTGTTAGAAGATGCTCGAGCAAAGCAACATCTGGGTACGAAACAGTACGTATAATCATTTCAATTTCATTGGCAACTTCTTCAGGAAACGCAAATGGTTGTCGCTTAGACCAATTCTCCGCAACTCTGACATGTTCCATGGATGCCTTGTCTTGGATAGCAAATAGGGCCTTTGAATACTCTTCATCGTCTATGCTATCAGCGACCAAGCCTGGCAGTTTTGCATAGAATTCTTCGCATCTATCGACATCTACGCCGTAGAGGGAAACTGGGATCATTACGAACCCTTCCTTATGCTGTTGCGCCAATACCAGACTCAATTTGTCTGGTCGACATTGGCTTGTTAGCAATCCATTCTTGTTCGAACAGTTCCTTCAAGTCAACTTCATCTTGTGCAGTTGGCAAAACGGTTGTTAGGTAAGTGGCATATTCTTCATCGGTTCCCTTGAAAGGAGTACCGTCAACATTGAAATTCTGTCCTTTGGTTGCACCAATGTCACGATTGAAATTTTCGTGAGGCACATACAATTCAGCTGCACCTTCAGGAAGGTAGCCGCACAGTTTCTTGACTTCACCAACGATTTCTTCATGGTAGTGTCCCCTTGATTCTTCATTGAGTACTTCTTTGTTGACTTCGATGCCTGCGTCGAGTTTCTTTCTCTCGTCCCAGCGCCCTTTGATTCCCCAAACATACGCCCAATGAGCAGATGATGAGGCATCAACTCCGAACAAATCGTGTGCTGTTGAAACCCACTTGTTGATGTATCTTTGAAGCATGTCTAACGGTATAACGCCTGCTTTGATGATTCTTCTTAGTCCATTTGACCCAGTTCCAAGGTGGAATGACTCTTCTTTGAGCATTGGCCCCATTGAGGCGGCTAGTGGCTTGAATGCAGAAGTGGAAAGCATACCTAACTGGAATTTACCGTCTCTGTCAACAAACATTGTGTAGCAGAAAAAGTCCAACCAGTGAGGCATTGGGCGATTAAATGCGCCCAACAGTCTGTCGCCATCCTGGGCGTTTCTTTCCAGCAACTTTTGCGCCTCTCTTCTTCCCTGTTGTCCGAAGTAAGTCATCAAGAGGTAAGCCATTTGCCAACCGTGACGTTGCTCTTCAGCCATAATTCTGGCAGCTGCATATCGGTCGTAATCAGTAGGTGCAGAAGCCAATAGGTGTCTTTGCTGTTCAACGGAGGCGAATTCGGTATCACCTTGAACGGTGATCATGGTGATTAGTGCATCTCTCATGCTTTGATGAGGTACTTGAAGTGCTCTTTCCCATTTTGCTCTGCCTTCATAATCGCCAAATTCAATGACATCTCCAGCTCTTTCCCAGTCAAATAATACTGATAGTTCGAAATCTCCTAGCCAAGATGGGTCAAAGCCAACCCTCTTTTGCCATTCGCCAAAGTTTGAAATCCATTCTTCCCAAGTGTTCGGTAAATTGTCCATGTTAACCCGAAGCAGGGGTCTTCCTTATTGTCTTTGCGAACATGTTAGTATTGGGCGAAAATTTCTTGCGAATACTTCTCGATAATTTTTCCTTCTATTGAATGTAACATTACGGAAAGAGTTGACTTTGCGACTTTTAATTCCAAAGATAACTCGGTTAGCGTGGTCTCTCTTGGTGATTTCCAATATCCTCTTCGCAGTGCTAATTCGAAAACCTCTGTTTGTCTTTTGGTGAGTAGTTTTTGCTCGCTAGAACGAGTTGATTTTAAGCGCATTTGTATGCCATTTTGCTGTATTTCTTGGATTAGATTCTTGGCTTGTTCAGAGGAACACTGTATGGTCCAATCTGCCCAACCATCAATTACATCAAACGGGGTTCTTGGTACGACGCCAACAGTCCTCAACGGTTTGATGAAACCGCCACCCCCGCTGGCGATTGTGACACTGGCTTTGCCACTGCCCAGATTATCTACCCGTTCAATGCCGCGCAAATTAGGCAAATCATCAAGTAAATTCTGTTCTGAAGCAATTTGTGCGGTTCCTCTCCCTTTGCCAAGCGGCATTGTCTCAATTATCTGTAACACGGCATTAGAATGAGCTCTTGTTGCTTCCCCTGCCCAGTGCCCCTCAGGTAAGCACACTTCAATTCTAACAATTTGGGACATATAATCACAATCTATGTACTCGATCGTGCCTGGTTAATTCTCGTTTTTCAACATCGATCATTTCCGCATATGTTGCTATTGAACCGTCATTATTGTGCACGACTCCAGGTAGATAACCGTCGCAAACACCGGATGCAACAAATATCGCATCTTCAGATTGGCATAAGTCCTTAGCATCCCACAAGCGTGTCAGGTCGTCATCGATCATATTTCCGGCACGTGCCTCTTCCTCGTCAGAACGGAATACCAGCCTACCCTCGAAAACTCCACCGATGCCACGAATTGCGGTTGCCGTGATTACTCCCTCTGGAGCAGCTCCTATTCCCAGTAACATGTCATGGTCACCATCTGGGCGTGCAGCCCACAGAGCCGCTGAAATATCCCCATCGCCTAGTAGGTGTAACTGAGACCCCATTTGTTTGATTTCCTTGAATAATTCATGATGGCGTGGTCTGTCCAAGGCAATTATTCGAACCTCTTCAATAGGCTTGTCAAGGACAGATGCAACCTGTTCGACGTTGTAAGCAACTCCTCCATCTAAACTGATATGTCCTTCCATCTCAGGGCCTGCTGCAATTTTGTCCATGTAACAATCTGGTGCATGTAATAGGGTGCCCCGAGGTGCTGCTGCAAGTACTGCAATCGAATTAGGTAAATCATCCGCGCAATTGTTGGTACATTCTAAGGGATCTACTGCTATATCGATAGCCGGAACGTTTGGATTGCCGATTTCACAGCCTAATTGCTCACCAATGTACAACATAGGGGCTTCATCTCTTTCTCCTTCACCGATAGCGACTCTACCATCGAATGGTACATTATCGAAGGTAAGTCTCATCGCTTCTACTGCTGCAGCATCAGCAGCCATTTTGTCTCCCTTACCGCGCCAGTTAGCGCTGGCAATTGCCGCCATATCGACGGCATCCAAGAAGTGATTTGCTAGTTGTGAGACTCTGCCCATGGGTCTAGTTGGCAGACTCTAATCAATGAATAATGCGGTTTGGAACGATTACTCAGATTTGTACTTTGAGATTATTTTTACCTGGCTAATTTCGCTATTTGGATATTGACCATGTTGGTCTTTTTCGTAGGACTTAACCATGTCAAGGGCGCACAGAAGGCCAGCACATACTCCAGTAATGGCCTCCATTTCGATACCTGTCTTGTAATTTGCAGTGACAGTAACGGTACAGTGTAGAGTTGTACCAGAAATTTCCCATTCGACATCACATCCTTCGAGAGGAATCGGGTGGCAGTGTGGTATGATGCGCGGAGTTTCTTTCACCGCTTGAATTGCTGCGATGGTCGATGCTTCGATGACATTACCCTTTTTCACTTGATTTGCTTTGATAGCATCGATAGATTGTTGCGACAATTCGAGTTGTCCCGTAGCGGTAGCAATTCTCTTGACTAGTTTCTTGTCACTAATGTCTACAATTCCTTCAATTTCTTTTTTCATAATATCAACCCAATCCAGCCTTCCAAGATTCACCAGTTTCAGAGACTTCTTTTTTCCATATAGGTGCCTGCACTTTCAATTCGTCAATTAGCCATTCACAAGCGCGGAATGCTTCCTTTCTGTGGGGGCTTGCAACGTGAATTGACACAATATTCTCTCCAGCTTCAACACTACCTGTTCGATGAGACATGGCAATTTTTCTAACCCCAAAACGAGAAATTGCTTTATTGGCTAAATTGTCTAATACTTGTCCTAACTTATCCTGCCAAGCATCAAATTCTAAACGATAGATTTCTTTGCCATTGTCTAGTCCTCTAGTGATACCTAAAAATGAAACCACGGCTCCGCAGCCTTCTAAGTTCAGCGAATCTAATAATGCCTGATGGTCTAAATTTTCCGGGGATTCGATGATAATTACATCCCCGTCCATGCACAGGCGAAGGAAACGCATAATTCAAACCTCACGCCTCGTTGCGGTATACATGGCGGAGGCAACCCCAGTCAATATCATGGGTGCTGGCTTGTCGGGTTTAGCAGCCGCAACAATTCTAGCAAAAGCCGGCGTTGAAGTCCATGTTCATGATATCAGAGAAGAATCAGGCGCTAGGTTTGATGGGGATTTTCAAGCGTTAGAAAATTGGAGTATGGACAATGATTTTTTTGACCAACTAAAATCATGGGGTTTTGATACCAGTGAGTTCAAGGCTACTGAGTTCAAAGTAGTTGATTTAATTCATCCAGATGATACTATTACTCAAGCGAAAAGCCCCAAAGTTGCCTATCGTATAGTTGAGCGCGGCACTTCAAGTCATACCATCGATCAAGGAATAAAGCGCCAGGCTTTAGCTGCAGGCGCTAAGATTCATTACAAATCAAAAGTAAAAGAAGAAGATTGTCAAATTATTGCCTGTGGTCCAAAAGGTACATCGGCTGTCGCATATGGTGAGATTTTTCATACTGAACACCCTAATCATATCGCATTTCAATTAAACGATAAATTGGCACCAGGTGCATACTCATACCTGATCATTATCGACGGAGTTGGCTTGATTTGTACTTGTCTTTGGCGCAAACAAAAGAAATCAGACAGATTTCTCAACGAGACAATTGCTTGGTATGACAAGCACTATCCGGAGTTGAAGCGAAAACCGATCAAGCGGGTTGGCGGTAAAGGAGATTTTACAATTAACAAAAATTACTTTCAGGATGGGAGATATTACGTCGGTGAATCGGGCGGTCTGCAGGATTTCATGTGGGGCTTTGGAATGAGGATGGCCGTGTGGTCTGGGGTTCTAGCAGCTAAGGATATCCTTGGTGAATCAAACTACGAAACAGAAGTCAGGAAACAATTATTGCCGTATGTCAAAACTAGCGTTGCCAATCGTTGGTTGATGAACCGTGTCGGAGATAGGTCATTCAAGATGATGTGTAATCGTTGGATGAAAGACCAAAGCAAGCGTGGCGATGGTCTTATATGGATTGGAAAATTATTCAGACCAACATTTTTCAAAAATTTTATCTACAAAATAGTCAATCCTTTCATGCTCAAAAAAGATGAGAATTCTATGGGCCGAGGAGTACGGAGAATGCCATTTAGGAAGGCCTTGAAAAGAGATGACTGGGAGCCATCCAAGGAAGCGATGGCCGTAAAAGAGCAGTGGAATTTGATAAGGAAAGGCGGGGGAAAAACCTCCTTCGCAGAAGACTCAGACCAGATTTCAATTCCCAAAAGTTGAATGCGATTTATTCATAATGCTAGTCCATCTCGGTTGACACATGAGCGACCTGTATGGATTAAAACTCGAGCCTATGCCAAATAAGTTGGTAAATTATGGAGTTACTGAAAATGGAATTGCTGTGATTGAACTCACTTCAGATTCAGCCGGTAAACCGTTAGACGGTCCAAATGACCGTTCGCCAAATACCTATACTCATGAGATGATGCGAGACATAGATGAAGCAATCGTCAGAGCACGATTTAATGACGATGTTACCTGTATTGTTCTAACTGGCAACGGTGCATCTTTCTTCTCGGCAGGAGCATCAATTCAAATGTTGAATTCTGTTTCACCTGGATTCAAGTACAATTTCTGTTTGCACGCCAATGAAACTCTTTCAAGATTGGAGCAAACATCCAAACTTGTTGTATGTGCAATCAACGGACACGCAGTCGGTGGAGGTCTTGAAATCGCTATGGCTGCTGACATTAGAATCGCTAGAAAGAACTCCGGAAAAGTTGGTCTTCCTGAGATCAATCTCGGTGTATTAGCCGGAACAGGTGGTACAGCACGATTAACCAGACTAATCGGTAAAGCAAAAGCATTGGAAATGATGGTAACTGGAGAATTAATGTCCTTCGAAGATGCTCACGCATCGAATCTAATCAACCACATTTGGGAAGGCTCCCCAGAAGATTTCCGCAGAGACATCTTGGATTGGTGTTCTCAATTCACACTGCCAAACAAGGCGGTAAAAGCCGTTGGCAACATCAAGCGATCTTGTCAAACCGGACCAGAGATTCCGTTCGAGTACCACTTGGCGCTAGAGCGTGAATTACAGGCAGCCTTGTTCAACAGCACCGATGCCAAAGAAGGTATTGCGGCATATGTTGAAAAGCGCGTTGCTAACTTTACAGGTAACTGAGTTAGGGGTGATTTGGGCTGACAAAGTATGATGTTCCTGCAGATGTTCCAGACGAGTTGATACCAACATTCATCCAAAATATGGATGCAGCGACTGCCGGAACAGGTAAGATGAATTTGTTTGCTTGTGATCAAAAGATTGAACATTTGAATGATGATTTCTATGATGGTGGCAACGAGATTCCGCTTTCATCAAACGACCCTGCCCACTTGTTTGAAATTGGCAACCGATGTCATAAAGAAGGAACAATCGGGGTTCTTGCGGGACAACTCGGACTAATTTCGCACTATGCTAGAGATTACCCAGACATTCCATATTTGGTCAAACTAAATTCGAAATCCCACATGGTAAAAACTACACAGAGAGACCCTGTATCTCAAGCACTTTGGGATATGGATGATGTTATGTCTCTTGTCCATAATGGAATCAACGTTGTTGGTATCGGTTACACAATTTACATCGGAAGCGAATATGAACATGAGATGATGTCAGAGGCCGCTCAATTTATTCGCCAAGCACACGAATTGGGGATGGTAACGGTTGTTTGGATGTATCCACGTGGAAAAGCTGTTGCCAATGAAAAAGATCCACAGTTAATTTCTGGAGCCGCCGGTGTTGCAGCCTGTATTGGAGCTGATTTTGCTAAGGTCAATTATCCAAGTGAATATCCAGGAATGACGAGAGCAGAATCTCTTGCTATTGCCTCCCAGGCTGCCGGGCGATGTGGAATAATCTGCTCTGGCGGTGGTACTTTGCCTCCGGAAGAATTCTTGCAAAGGCTTTGGGAACAGATGAATACTGGGAATTGTCGTGGCGCAGCCACTGGCCGAAATATCCACCAAAAGGATACTGAAAGTGCAGTAAGAATGACTGCTGCTTGTCATGCCATAATATGCGACGGGGCATCAGTGGAAGAGGCCTTAGAAATTTTCCAAGCCTGATTTGTATGGTGGGACAATGGGTGTTATTCATCCAGATATTACATTAGCAGAGACACTCCCTTCAGGGTACTATAACGATAGTGAAAAATACTCAAGTTTACTGGAAAAGTTTGCCTCAACTTGGAGCTTCATAGGCCTTGAATCTATGTTAGAAAACGACAATATTGTACCAGTTACAATTGGAGACATTCCAATGATCCTTACAAAATCCGAATCAGGATATCATTGTATCTCAAATGTTTGTACCCATCGAGGGATGATTTTGTGTGACAAGAAAACCACATCATCGACAATTAGCTGTCCTTATCATGGTCGATCATTCTCACTATCTGGTGAGTTCAAACACATGCCAGAATTCTCAGAAGTCAAGAATTTTCCATCCTCTGCTGACGATTTACCATCTGCCCAAGTAGTCAATTGGCATGGCTTATTGTTTGCTAGTTTTTCTACAGATGAGACATTCGAACAATATATCAATGCCGTTGAACAGCGAATGAATTTTTTTAACTTTTCAAAACTTGTAAGAGTTGAGGAGTTGGACAGATTACACAAAGTGTCAGCAAATTGGTTATTGTATGTCGATAATTATCTCGAGGGTTTTCACATACCTTATGTCCACAAAACACTAAATTCAGTAATTGATTATGCTTCATATCAAACAGAATTGTTTGATAATGCAGTCTTGCAAATAGGAGAAGGACAGGAAGTTAGAGATTGTTTTGAGATCCCTGAGGGGCACCAAGATTACGGAAGAAATATTGCTGCGTATTATTGGTGGATATTCCCTAATCTTATGTTGAACTTTTATCCATGGGGTATTTCAGTTAATGTTGTTGACCCACTAAATGTTTCCCAAACAAACATCACATACTTCGGTTTGGTTTGTGACTCAAGTAAAATTGGAGTTGGAGCTGGTGGTGAACTTGACACAGTGGAGCATGAAGATCAATGGATTGTTGAATCTTGCAATATAGGGATGGAGTCTAAATTGTATCAGCGTGGGCGCTATTCGCCTACTATGGAAAAGGGTGTTCACCACTTTCATCGGTTGTTAACCGAATAATCTCAGTACTTGTCTTCAGGAGGGGTTCCAGTGGTTACATTGCCTTCTTGGTCAATGATGATTGGAGTTCCTTCTTCCCAACCAGGGCAGTTGCTGGAAACCCATGTGCGAGTTGCCCATTCACAAATGTCATATCCTCCAGAGAGAATACCTGATCTCTTGATGTAACCGACTTTGACGATGTCTTTGTCTTTTGAAAGTACGTTTCCTAATTGTTGGCTTGTAGTGCCATGTCGCATCGTACTATTGATGTGTTCCAGAATCTCCGCAGTGTTACGGGGTCGTTCGCCTAAAAATTTCTTAATCTTCTCTCTGATTCTGGTAGTTTTCATCTTAATCACTCATCTGTCACGCAGCGCATATCCATCGAATAATTGCCACTAAATGACAGGACATCGGTGGCTGATATAATAGTTCCTCCAAAAACACCAGTTTGTTACATTTAGGTACGAAATTAAGTGTAAAAAATGAACCAATTATGATGGGTTGTAAGTTGTAACAAACTTTTCCAGTGGAAATACGTAACTAAATGTAACAATTTAGTTAGTTTAACAATAAAACTATAAAACATTTAAGGCTAGAACAGTTAGAGGTGACAATTTTGTCCAGTAGAAGGCTTAGAAGTCGCACACAGAGGAGAATCCTAAACTGGTTATTGGATTATAGTGGCTCACTTACAGAAATTTCGACTGCTTTGACTATTAGAACGCCTCATACCTCTCTAGCATTGAGTGAACTTAGAAAAAGAAATCTTGTCCATAGGGACGATACTCACGGAATTCGTGGTGCTATTCACAGTATTACAGAACATGGTAGAGATTTATTAGAACAAGATTGTCTAACCTTATACAAGAAATATTCTAGTAATTTGGAGTCTGATTATGACGGCATAGTGTTAGAATCTAAAGGTACAGATTTGCTGTTATGTTACCACAAAAACACTCCAACTTCATTATTATCACTACCATTAGATCCATTTAGCCTGAATAATGGAGGTAATGAAAATTCCAGTGGAACAGAGGGGGTGATTTGGGGCTCTGTAATTCCAAATTCATTGCGATGGTACTCAGCTAAAGAATTGCGGCAAATCACTCCACCAAGTGAACTTGCTGCAGGTACGCTGGATGCTTGGTTACAAAGAGAAGATTCTTTTGCCTTACTAAGGGCTAAATTATTCAAGCCAGTAAATCAATGGAATGTTCCTCCAGGTACAAAATTCAAAACTCCAAGAAGTAGAGATATCCAGTTGCCACCCGACTTAACTAACGGTTCTCAGGTCATTGGTAGAATCACTGGAACAGATAATAGCATATCTTGGAATTCAAGACTTCATGCGCATCTAACTTCGGATATCGATGTTAATTTACTGATAAATTCATTTTCCAATAACGCATGTGTGTTAAGGAAAAATGTCGTAAAACCTGATGTTAGTCTACTCCCAATAGGTTGTTTATATGATTGGCTCAAATTGCGTCACAAGAGACTATCAAAAGATAGGTTACAAGCCAAATTTGAGGAGATAAAGTATACCATCGAAAGCAACTCAGTAAATGGTTTAAGCGTTGTAATGCAAAAAGAGATATCAAAGGATTTTGGTTATTGTGATTGGATAAATGAAATCCCGAATAATGTTGAAATTTCTAATCTTACAATAACCGGATTGAAGTCGATTATTTTACACATTAGAGCCAACTATGACGATCCATATGTAATCGAGTGGGATTTTGACAGTAAGTCCAATCTTGAGTTTCTAGACCATATGCTAAGGGATGACAACTGCAGGTTATTAGTAACAAGAACAGGGGATGCAGTTCACATTAGTTCATCTTTGGGGCGATTAATCTCCTTGCCTAAATTAGCTATGGCAAGACTAAGTTTGCAGAATCAACATTCCTTGGATATCGAACTATCTAACAAATCAACAAATGTTGTAGAGGTCGCACATAGTGTATATCCTAGCGATGCAAGAGAATTGTTAAAGTCGTTCCAAAATGGAATTTGGGATTTGGCTTCAATGTCTAGTTCAACTGAGGATTTTAACCATAGAAATGAGATTTGGCAGGCCTTACATAAGTATCCGGAAGGAAGTGAGGAGTGGGCTAACAGAATAGAATCCTCCAATCCTCTTGCTGCATGGATTGCAACACCATCCGAGCACCGCCCTGGTAGGTGGGTAAGAATTTCACAGAAACTAGATGGTGACTGGGCTGACCTAATGTCAGTCGAGACAATTTCTCTTGATTTGCTGTTATCCTGTATCAATCATGCAAGTAATAAATGGCGTTTAGCAGCCATTCGAGAAATTTCCAATCAGTTTTTGCTGGATAATCAAACAATAGTAGAGACAAAGAAATTTAATGTTAATTCTACGGATTCCATCGCTATTGCTACAGCAATCCTATTGATTTGTGACAAATTGTCAGATGAGTTTTCAGAGATTGTTAAATCTTGCATAGATGAGTGGTTGGATTCCCCATTGTTTGCTAGTGAGGTGCTTGAGGCATTGTTTAGAGACGACGGGAAAGGAAATCTTGACCGTTATGATGCACACTCAAAAGTCATGCTAGCATCAAAAATTCACCCCGTAGACTCTATTTTACACAATTGGGGTAAATATGTCTCTGTCCAGCAAAATATTGAACCAATATCAAATGATTTGATGAGGAGTTTCATGAGTTTATTGCCATACCAGTGGTGGTGTGGGAATTCAGCTAACTGGCTTGTCAGCCAACTGTCAAATTCATCAGGTCGTCGATGGTTGGCTCAACAAGAAATACCGTGGCCTGCCTTGATTTTCAGGTTAAATGGAGAATTATGGGGGCCGCCCGGTTTGCAACAAAGGTTTGCAAGAAAAATACCAGATAGTGGTGACCTACTGTATATTCCGATAATGCAGGAATCAGTGGCAAAGAATTCACTCATGGATGTATTTGACTTGGTCTCAAAATTAGAGGATTCCAACTACAGGGTGACTCCACGAACCCATCCTAAATTGGCGTACTTATTACGAGATATCAAGAATTGGCCCAACTTTACAGTTGATGTAATCAAGGAGGGTGACCCAACAATTGGCGCGTTAATTTATGGTATTTCATATCATAAAAATACCATTTAAATCGATGGCTTCATGTATGTAATCTCTTAGAGGAATCTGCCGCACTAGCAACATCGGGCAGAGCTACTGTGAAATTGCTATGAAGTTCGATACCAATGTGCGGTCCGCTATCGAAGACCAAAATGACCCTTCGGGGGATGATTTTTGGGGCAAAAGCGGTAAACCATTTGGTAGGTTATGGGTCCTTGTGTGACGTAAGAATGAACTCAAGACAACCACCCTATCAAACAGCACGCCCCGGCACCGAGGGTCAGGCCTTGGAGCATTGCGATGAAATAGGCCGTTAGGAGCTGGGGCACAGCGCTGTGTTTTTTTGGCTATTAAAATCGGATTATTTTCTGTAAATCAAGCGATTAACTCAAAGGCCAAATTCATTACAGTCAAGCAATGGCAACTGAGGTTCGTTATGCTTGTTGCCTAGTTGGCGGGACATTCGACAGGCTACATTCAGGTCACAAACTATTACTTAGTATGGCGATATCTCGCTCAGAACAAGTAGAGATTCACGTGGTGAACGATGAAATAGCCGGCCGGAAATCTCCACACATTCAGCCATACGATGATCGGGTTGATGCAATCTATGATTGGTTATCTGAAAAGTCGTACCACTCGGTTAGTATTTTCCAACTGAATGATTCATTTGGACCAGCGCCGGATCATGAGTCAGCTGATGCTATTATCGCCACTCCAGAAACAATTGGTAATTGCCAAGAAATTAACCGAATGAGGGAACTTTCCGGTTTAGGAAAATTATCGATCTTAGAAGTGCCTCACATGCTTGATTATTCAGGTAAAATAATCAGTAGTTCAAGAATTAGAAGTGGAATGATTGACTCTGATGGTAATGCGTGGATTGATGATCAAAATAGACAACATGAGTTGAAGATGGTTGCAACACTCGACAATGAACTAAAGACTCCAATGGGAACATTGTTTGAGGGCCCAGAGGAATACCCAGAAATTGCAATGTCAGAAGCGATAGAATCAATAGATCGACAAAACAGTTCGATAGTTGCTGTTGGCGATGTTTCTGTTGCAACCTTAATTGGTATGGGGATTATCCCAGATATTGGCATCGTTGATGGTATGACAAAGAGGGTTAAATTAAACGAATCAGAACTAATTGATAGTTCTCATTTTACTAATATTTTGAGTGCGATTAATCCAGCTGGACATATAATGCCATCCTTGATAGATGCAGTTGAAAATGCCTTATCAAAAGATGAACCAACAATCATTAATGTTGAGGGAGAAGAGGATTTAGCTCCGATAATAATCCATTGTCTTGCACCAATAGGTACCGCAGTGATTTATGGTCAGCCGAAGACAGGAGTAGTTGTCCAAATCTCAACTCTTGCGGTAAAAAATCGCTGCAGAGATATCTTGTCTATGTTTGAGGTGGTTGATTGAATGATAATCCTCTAATTTCGATAACCGTTTGTGTTAGAAACGGGAAAGAATGGGTTGACGGTTGCTTAGAATCACTTACCAATCAAACATACCGGCCGCTTGAAATTATTGCCGTTGATGATGGGTCGACAGATGGCTCTCGTGAATGTTTGGAAAAATGGCATAATCCAGAGGGAGAGGTGCCAATCTTTGTGTTTACTCAAGATGCACTCGGGTTATCGGCTGGTAGAAATTTAGCCGTAAGAAAATCAAAAGGTGAGTGGGTTGCCATAACAGATATTGATGTAAGGCCTACGCAAAATTGGATTTCGAATCTATATGAAAAAAGTCATCCTGTAGATTCTAATGAGAATATAGTGGCAGTTACAGGCAGAACTATTTTTGAAAGAGCTGATGATTTGGTCAGCGTATTACGTTCGGTTGAAATTGAATCGAAATATCGCTCTAGACCGAGGAGAACTAGCCTTGCCAATGGGCCTTGTTCAATGTTTAACAGAAAACATCTAGATGATATCGGAGGTTTCGACCCTTCATGGTATCATGCGGAAGATATGGAGGTCAGTTTGAAACTAATTTCACAAGGAGGATCAATAGTTTATGCTCCAGAAGCAGTTGTAGCACACGTTCCGGAATCAGGTAGAAAGCGATTTTTGGCTAAGCGTTCAAGAGATGCAAGAGCGCACGTAAGAATAATGCGTAACTATCCAAAGAAGCGTCGAATTGGGGCCGATTTCGATTTTATTGGAAGTTCAACACTGGTATTGTTAGTCGCTCCGCTTTGGTTTACAGCAATATTAACAGGTTTGCCATTTCTTTATTTCTTCTTAACAGCAGAAAACAACAATTGGGAGGAGATACAAACATGGTGGCAGACAAATGTATTACTGGTAACAATGGCATTATTACTAATCCAAGAATTGATTTTGTGGCGAGGCCCACTCGGTGTAGTAAATAGAACTGCGATTTTTCAAAGTAAAAAGAATAGGCTGTATGTCTATTTTGCTCTTAAGGGGCTAATCATTCAATGGAGTCTAGCACTATGGAAAGGTTTGATGCTAGGTTGTCTTGATGCAATTCTCAAACGGAATGGGCATAACTCACGAAGTTAGTGAATTATTGTTCATCAGACTCAGGAGAGTTGCTAGCATAAACTAGAGCAAAACCAAAGGAAAGTAGTCCGATGGTAACCGAATACACACCTGGGTCAATCCATCCAGTTGCAGTTAACCCGAAGTATAGATAGTTAATCACGCCCAGTAGCAAACACCATGCTCCCATGGTTTTGAACCATCCACCAAGGTCAGGGTCAGCCAATGACATCCATGTTTCATTGACAAATATGGATTTAATCCAGCTTCCAATGCCACCATCTTGACTGTTAATCGACTTAAATCCAAGACCAGCAAACAATCCGCAAATAGCGATGAATACGACATCTGAAATTACAAATGATGGTGCAGTAGAAAGGTCTTCGAATGCTCTGTTAGTGAATTCAAAGGTCAATACTCCTGCCCATGAAACACGATAATTTGGGTGTATTTCCCCAAGCAGGTTCAACACAGCGAGAAATATTCCTAGTAGGCCCAAACCCACGAACCAATTGGACATTGTTTTAGATGGATTTAGAACCATCTGTACAAAGCTCTGATCGGTATTGCTCATCTCGCTCATGCGCTGCCCACCTGCCTTGTGATTATAAGTACACCGAACCTTAGAATATGGTAAAATTATCTACAATCGGGTTTGATATTTGTAAGTCCCGTTGAATATGTCCTCAAGTTCTGCCTCAGATTCAACCATTATGTTGACCGGGTCAATATTTTGTGGAATGCATGAATTGATTTCCTTCGAGCGCCCGTACCTACCTTTACTAATCGTTCGAGCAGTGATTAAACCTAGCATATCTAGGCTTGAAATCAAACCAGATACACGCCGCTGAGTTAGGGCATTCGTGCCAAGATGTCGACACGCTTGTGAGTAAATTGAGTAAACCTCACCGGTTTGAATGTTTTTTAGGCCGTTCTTTTCGTTAATCAAAATAGCTGCTAAGACTACTTTTTGTTGGTTAGGTAATTTAGCAATAACCGGGGTCATTTGGTCAGCTTCAATTTGATGTTGGGCTATTTTGACATGATTCTGTTCAACCTTTTCCGAACCGCTTAGTTCTGCCTTCTCTGCCGACACCCTTAGTAAATCTAAGGCACATCTAGCATCACCGTGTTCTTGGGCAGCAAGAGCGGCACACATCTCGATAACACCATCTCCAATGACATCTTGATGCAAAGCAATTTTCACTCTCTCGCGAAGGATGTCTTGCAGTTGTTGTGCATCGTATGGATTGAAAACGACGTCCAATTGTCCAAGCCTTGAGCGTACTCTTGGATCCAAAAAATCTGTAAATTTCAAGTCGTTTGAGATACCAATTACACATGATCGTGCACTATTTAGTGATGAGTTTAGGTTGGTGAGATTGTACAGTAAATCATCACCAACTTTTCGAACTAGATGGTCGATTTCATCGAGTACGATTATGAACACTCCTTTTCTTGAGTCCATACGTTTTACGAGTTCGCTAAAAACTCTGTCAGTTGGCCAGCCGGTAAACGGTATTTCGTCAATCTCGTGGTCTTCTAATAGCGAATTTCCTATGTGACTTAATACTCTATATTGGGTGTCTATTTGCCGACAGTTTACGATGACTGTTTGCACAGGTCGGTTTAGTTGCTTTCCTTTTTCTTCAAGTTGACTGCATACATAATTTGTGACAGCAGTTTTACCTGCTCCAGTAACACCATAGAGAGTCATGTTTGATGGAATATGACCCTTTAGGGCCTCTACTAAATTAAATGATAGAGTATCGATTTCATTTTTTCGATGAGGCAGGCTATTTGGTTTGTAGTTGTGGCGAAGGAACTCCTTGTTTTGAAACAGGGTTTTTCGAGACAGATAACCATCGAATATGTTGTCTGTCATTTGTTCGTCCTCCATTTCTCACTCCTCCCCGGCAGGCGGGCTGAAGCGCGATGGTCGTCCCAGTCCGAGTCCCCCTCATAAGCATACCCTAGAGGAAAAATTTCAAGTCCCTATTTTGATAGGCAATGTGCAAATTTTTTTTCACAAAGAAATGTTAAAAATTCCACTTTTTTTGCCAGGTAATTGAATAACCATCCTCGACATGTTGTACATTATCTGGGTGCATCGGGAAATCTTTGGCGGTGATTGCAGGTTTTTCCGAGTCAATTGAATCAATGAATGTATGAGTAATGATGAATTTTACATGAGGGTACATTTCGCTCAATTTTAGAATGTCGGATGGTTTGTGATGTTCAGTACTAGGAACCCACTCAGGAATTGCCATTTCGATTATCGCTAACTCAGTATTCTCAATCGCAGAATATAGAGAGTCACATGGTCCTGAGTCACCACTATGCACAAATTTCGCTCCTTTGTCTGAAGTGAAGCTGTAACCATACGGATCAACTGAATCATTGTGATTTACCTCAAACCTGCTCCAATGCCAACCGTCTGTAGTTGTTCCATTGGAATTTTCATCCCAAACAATAGTGGAGAGTATCCTTTCGAGGGAGCCCGGATAAGCGATCTGGCACAACTCTTCTATCCTGTTTTTTGCACCTGGTGCTGCCACGATTGTTAGCGGATGAGATAATTCTCGGTCTGAGATATATGTTCTCTCTAGGAGTAAAAAAGGTAGTCCAAATATATGGTCTCCATGAAGGTGAGTGATGAAGATTGTAGTCAAGTCATTGATTTTGATACCATTTTCTCTAAGTGAAATTAGGGCAGTAGGCGGGGCATCTATGATGTGTTTCCTATCTATAATAGCAAACGAGTGATGCCTACCATTCGGCAAAAATGCATTGCCAGTGCCAAGCATGGTTATTTCATGCGCCATGTTGTTGCGGAAGCAATCTAGGCTTTTGCTTAATTGGTCAAATTCCTCAAGTGACAAGCGGTCATAGATTTCCGAACCTTCAATTACTTTCGGCTTGAGGGTCGAAACGCTCGAGAGAGTAGGTGTTGACATGGCCGGCGCAGCAAAAGGTGAATGGAGTGCAAAGAATCCTTACTATACCACTATTACCGAAAATTATGTTCTGAATGGAGAAGGTTCCAAGAAAGAAACTCGACACATTGTGTTCGCTCTTGGCGACTCTGGCCTTGACTACAAGGTTGGCGACGCTCTAGGTGTGGTTCCGGAAAATCCACCTCACATCGTTGATGAATTGATTGAAATCCAAGGTTGGGATAAAGATTCAATAGTCACAACACACAATGGAGAGAGAACCCTCTATGATGCATTGAAGAAAGACTTTGAAGTTCACATGGCAAGCAAAAAATTTGTCCAATCACTTGCTCAGAAAGTAGTTTCTAGCGGCATGAAAATCACTGTTCAAATGGTCTCTAGGACGAGAGGAAATAACCAGTGGAATGCATCGGAAATGGAAATGCTACCACCTGAACTCAAACCAAGTGCACCTTCGGACGACCCTGCAGACAAGGTTGACCACTTAATCAGTGATGAAAAAGCGATGGAAGATTATCTCTGGACACGTGATTACATTGATATTCTAAGAGAATTCGATGCTAAGTACTCGCCAGAGGAATTCTTTGAATTGGCAGGTCGAGTTAAGCCACGGTTGTACTCTATTGCTTCTTCACACGATGCCCATCCGGGTTTAGTGGAATTGACTGTAGGAATTGTTAGGTTTAGCTATCATGGTAGAGATCGAGGGGGTCTTGCCACTCAGTTCATGGCTGATGAAATCGGTAATTCCAATCAAAGAGTGGGTGTTTTCATGTCACCTACGAAATCCTTTGTCCTCCCTGAAGACAAAGATACGGACATAATTATGGTCGGTCCGGGAACCGGAATTGCACCGTTTAGAGCATTCATGGAACAAAGAGTATTCGATGGCGGTAAAGGTAGGAATTGGCTATTCTTCGGTGACCAATCGGCAAAAACGGAGTTCTATTACAAGGATACAATTGAGTCATGGCTTGATAACGGCGACTTGTATCGATTTACAACTGCATGGTCTAGAGATCAAGCTGAGAAAATCTATGTTCAACATAGACTGAAAGAGCACGGAGCTGAGGTTTGGGAGTGGTTTGAAAACGGTGCATATTTTTACATTTGTGGCGATAAGACCTACATGGCAAAAGATGTTCACAGGGCATTAATCGAAATCGCTATCGAGCACGGCGGTATGTCTGAAGCAGACGCAACTCATTTCATTGAAAAGACAATGATGAAAGAACAAAAGCGCTATCTTAGAGACGTTTACTGATTACAATCCTTCTGTGGGCAGTTCGACTCTCTTTACGGGTATATTTTCACTTGTTGCAATATCTATCATCCGCTTAGTCCATACCGAATCTGGACCAGGGAATGCCAACATATGAGTGGCGTGCTTTAACATTTCATTTGCTAGTGAGGCAATTGCTTCTGGACGACCGCTATCTAGCTCGGTATTCGGCCTTGGTGTCTGCCAAGCTTCAGTGTAAACAGCTAACGGGATGTTTTGATTATCAGCCCATCGTTCTGCTAAGTAATCTACGCCGCTAGCGCCTCCAATAATTATCATGTCAGGATATGCATGCTGCTCAACCCACTCGTCGAGTTGATCTTCTAACCATGAATAGTCATAAAATTTTGAGTTTCCACATATCACTAAATTGATAATTTTTCCATCTCTATTCAAATCTCTTCCACCTAATTCGGCGACGATTTCCGCACCTGACTTACCTACATGAACCATATCTGCCAATCACAGTACTATCATATTAATATATTCATTAAGTAGGCATATTTATTGCGAAAACTCCCCAACTATTGCCATTTTACGGAAAAAATTACCGGAATTCGGACTAATTAATAATCTCTGAATAAGTTAGTTCAACCGTTTTACTCATAGATTACCGATGTCTCCAAGGAAATATGGGATTCAAGCGAGTCTTGATTGCTAACCGCGGTGAAATAGCCCTTAGAATTCTTCGAACTCTTAGGGATATGGGCATAGAAGCAGCGATTATTCATGGCAAAGAGGACAGATTATCTCTGCCAGTTATGCTATCGGATGTTGCTTACCCAAATTATCGAAGCAACCCTCTGGACTCATACTTGGATATCGAAGCAGTTGTCAATGCTGCAAAGGAATTGGGATGCGATGCAGTTCATCCTGGATACGGTTTCTTGGCAGAGAATGCACAATTTGTCAAACGGCTTACTGAGGAAGGAATTACCTTCATTGGACCGTCTAGTGATGTTATTACACTGCTCGGCGATAAAATAGAGGCAAGAGCTGCGATGGAAGCAGCAGGACTTCCAGTCGCTAAGGGTTCATCGGAGCCAATTTCGGATGAGAAAGTTGCCAGCGAATTAGCGGATGAAATTGGTTACCCGGTCATAATCAAAGCGGCAGCAGGTGGTGGAGGAATCGGAATGCAAATTGTAGAAGAAGAATCGCAATTTGCTAGTGCTCTTAAGTTGTGTATGTCTCGTGCTAAGTCAGCTTTTGGGGACGAGAGAGTATTTGTTGAAAAATACATACAGGGTGCCCAACACGTTGAATTCCAAGTATTAGCAGATGGAAAGAATGCCATACATTTTGGTGAGCGCTTTTGTTCGATTCAGAGAAGGCATCAAAAATTGGTCGAAGAAGGGCCTTGGTTATCTGATGAAAAGCGAAGCGAGATTGGAGATCTCGTTTGTCGTGGTGCTGAATCTGTCGGTTACAAAGGTCTGGCAACCTTTGAATTTTTGCGAGATGCTAACGGAGATTTCTATTTCTTGGAGGTTAACCCAAGAGTCCAAGTCGAACACACAGTGACAGAATTAATCACTGGTTATAACTTGGTTGAGTTGGGAATTAGAGTTGCTCAAGGTGAAGAATTACCAGTTAGCCAAGATGAAATTAAATGGCGCGGTCATGCTATACAGTGTCGTCTAAATGCTGAGGATCCGAAAGAATTCGTACCTAGTCCGGGTAGGCTTTGGGATTGTCATTTCCCTTCTGGTTTTGGTATTAGATGTGATACACATGCACATCCTGGATACGAGATGCCAGGTTGTTTTGATTCATTATTGGCTAAATTATTGACATGGGGTCACGACAGAGACGATGCGATTAGAAGAATGCGTACAGCACTTGACGAAACTCAAATAACTGGGGTTCAACATCTCATCCCACTCCACAGGAGGATAATGGATGAAGAGGATTTCCTAAATCGAGATGTGACAATACAGTATATTGACAAGCATCAAGAATTACTTGGATGAGGTGGTTTGTTTGGATGTACTGATGGTTGGAAGTATTGCTTATGATAGTGTAACCTCACCAGTTGGTAATGTTGAAGATGCGCTTGGAGGTTCGGCAGTTTATGCAGGCATCGCCAGTCGTTTTCACGGTAATTACCTAGGCTTAGAGAAAATTGGCTTAGTAGGAGTTGTTGGGCAAGATTTCAAGTCCACCGATATCGCAATGCTAGAGTCACAAGGACTGGATTTGACTGGCTTAGAAATTGCCGAGGGTAAGACGTTTCGATGGGAAGGCTCCTATCACGGAGACATGGGAGTGGCTCAAACTCATGACACTCAATTGAACGTGTTTGGTGATTTCGACCCCAAAGTGCCCGCACAATCAACTAGTCCGAAAGTTCTCTTCTGCGCTAATTTAGTGCCGATGCTGCAAGCCAAGGTTTTAGATCAGGCAAAGGGAACTCGGTTATCCATGTTAGATTCAATGAATCTCTGGATTGAAATTGCCAGGGAAGACTTGTTGTCGGTGATGAAGAGTGTTGATTTGATAATAATCAACGAGGGAGAGGTTAGAATGTTGACTCAAGATGACAATCTAATTAGAGCCTCAAGAACATTAATTCAGATGGTTGGTTGTCAAACGCTTGTAATCAAAAAAGGGGAAAATGGTGTTGTTGCCTTTCATGGCGGGGAGATTATTTCCTTGCCTGCATATCCAACCGATAAGGTCGTTGACCCGACTGGTTGTGGTGATTCTTTCGCTGGCACCATTGCGGCCTTCCTTTCATCAAATGATGGAGAACTAACTAGAGATGAGCTAAGAGAAGCATTGGTTAGAGCAACTGTAACTGCTAGTTTTACTCTCGAGTCATTTGGTACTAGTGGATTACTAGATTTAACCGTTGAAATGTTCAACTCAAGGCTGAATAAATTTGAGAAGATCTTATCTTAATTACAAATCAATTCTAGGTAGTCCGCCTTTACCTGCGGTAGAACTTTTGTGAGTATCTGAATCTATCAAATCTGTAAACGACAAATCATCGTTTGATTCAGCAAACTCTTGCTCATTTTGTTCTATTAACGCCTTTCTTCTACGGACATTTTCTTCTAATTCACGGGCTTTTTCATCGGGCATTACTCCACCATTGCTTTGTGCAAGCGTTCTAAATGTCTCGAGTTCATCTTGCTGCGCCTCATCAGCGCGCTCCCTCAAATTTGGAGATTGGGGGGCAGTCTCTTCTAAGGCATTGATTACACGATTAGTAATCGTGGAACCTAATTCTCTAACCGCGTTACCCAGAGCAGGTACTAACCTTCCTCTTCTTGGCGAATTAGTAGGATTAACTCTTCGCTTTACTAGTCGGGAATTATTCGCCGAAGTTTTCTTTCTCAATCTAGAGTTTTGATTTAGGGGAGCAGTCTCGGATTTTGGCAGTTGTCTTTGCGGATTATTCTCTCTTCTTGCGCTAGCAACCAGTGACTCAACGGTATTCCCTTCAGTGTCGATATTACCGAGTAATGTGTCTGGTGAATTAAATCCTGCTAGGTCGGTAGTAGTTGGTTGCTCGACCATTTCATTTGGATTATGATATCCTTCTTTGTTCCAAAAACTTGGTAATAAATCTGGCATTTGCGCAGGCCCTGCTTCTTCACTTCTTGATGTTTCAATACTCGACAGTAACCCTGAATTTGGACGATTCAGGAGTGGTTGAGTTTGTGGGTTATTGTCGACTCTCGGCAAATCTAAGTCCAATTTATTGAACATTGACATAGGGTGACTTTCTTCTCTACCTCTTCGGTCACCAACATTATCAATTCCTCGCTGAATCAATGAATTTCCAGCCGTTGACGGAGTTCGTTCACGTCTTTCATTCGCCATTTCCTGCCAACTTGGAACATTTTCTCGAGCTGCGATTGTAGGTGGCATTTGCGAATCGAATATGCTCAAATCCATAACTGGTAGAATTTCTGGTTCCGGAGCGACAGACTCGGCGATATCGCTTGCAAGAAACGTAGCGATTGATTCAGGTCTTGATACGGGGGTTACATCAACAGGTACTTCATTAGTTTCCAGTATCGAATTTCTTGGATATTGGGCATCTGTGCCAAGGATTTCAAGACCATCTGCTGCTTCCTCAAGTGAGAATCCTTTTTGCAGTTTCATCAGTATTGTGTTTAGTTTCAGTAATGAATAATCGTTGCCAGTTATGACATGACAATCACCTGCTTCGGTGTCGATTGTTAGGGTAGGCTTGCGCGTTACAGCCCACCCAATAATCAACCCTACACCTGATATGAAAGTGAAAATTTGAATAGCAGAAGATGCAAAAATTCTGACGCTTGACCAAATTAAGGCCAATCCAAGAGTAGCAATATAGCCAGGCACTAGTCTTGTATGGTGGTGGTGCACTCGGTTAATTGTATGGATTTTTATGTCAAGCCCATGACCCGACCTTGCTTCTAAACTCAGCATTCTTTCATCGACATTTGCGACAACTTTGCCGGACGCGCCTTCAAGGTACAGTGAGTCGATTTTTACATCTTTAGACTCAGACGATGAATATGCTACGCGACCTGTTGAGTACATCCCGTTTGCTAAAGCAAACTGTGGAGGTTAAGAAACCACCGCAAATTTATGCTTTGAAAGACCCGGTTTTGTTGTTGATATTTTTCGCCGACTTACTCGCTTAATTCTATAACTGCAGAGCCGATAATTCTGGGTTTTGAATCCAATTGGGCAATAATTGCAGAGGTTGGATCTTCTCTCCTAATATACACGGGAGAATCCCATTCAACAAGGAGTTCACCGCCAATAGCCGACTTTATTCTGCCAACGGTAAACTGTAAGTCAACGCTAACATGTACTACATCACCTTCGGCAAGAATTCGCTTCTGAAATGGAGAGGTCTTCAAGGCTAATTTCGATATTTTATGTTCAACCACCGATAGCGGGATGTGAGTATTGGTTTTTTTGTCATTTATTGCAGGTTTAACAATTATCGAGCCATTGCTTAAAGAATCGTCTTTAGCACCTCTTATTGCAATGCCTACTCTATCACCGGATTGAGCACTTTGAACATCATCATCCATAACTTGTAGAGATTTGGTATTGCCGCCGCCATTTGATGGCAATATATGCAGTTCATCATGAACTCTTAGGGTGCCACATTGAACATAGCCAATCGCAACCAATCCGATACCTTTGACATTAAAATGCTGGTCGATACTAATCACCAAAGGAGATGTTGCAGAGTTGGCTAATTCATCCTCGATGTCATCCATCATATCGTAGAGTTTGTCGCGAATTTCAAGTCCATCATGTGCCATGAACTTCCATTTAGTTAATCCTGCTTGGGTAAACATTTTTTCCGCCATTTCTTGATCTACCCAGTCTCCTTCTTTCGGCTTGACTACTGCAATTCCATGTTCGATACTAGAACTTGCAAATGCAACTAATACTTCTCCAAGTACTGCATCGATGGCATTTATCTCAATAATCCCAACTCTTCCTGCAGAGATAGCATTAAGCAACGGTCTCAAGCGTTCCGGATATCTTGCAGGTCTAATTATCGAAATTATTTTTGCTGCACCATCTTTGGTTTCTTTGTGTACATAAGTGTGAACATCCCTCTGGTCGGTTGCTTTGGCAATTTCTTTTGCTAATTCATCACTGCCAAACATAGCGACGTTCAGTACTGTCATAACATCGCCACCTCGGAACCTTAAATCAATTTAGGGGAAACTACTCGGTTTTATGAGCAATCATGTTATTCCTAATCTTTTCTGCTTTGTCCCATTCAACCTGCTCTTCGTCATTTTCTACGACAAATTGAGGTATCGGAATTGGGCGCATCATAGAATCTATTGCAACGAAGAAAAAGTATCCTTCACAGATTTTTTTCTTTTCCCATGTTGCTTTATTGACTGCTAATGCAGTAACCTTTGAACATGCTGTATGCGTGCTAGTGTACACTACTTTGCCAGTAACTTCAAGCAGGTCGCCTTGCCTAGCGGGGGCAATGAATTTCAGCGTATCTATTGAGATAGTTACGAATTCTCGGTGAGCAAATTTGGAACAAGAGATGCCTCCAGCTTTGTCCATGATTGAAAGTAGTTTACCACCAAACAGGGTGTCATGATCATTTGTATCTCCAGGAAATACATGCTCGATTAACGTAACGGGCTCTTTTGAGTATGGCTCCATGGCTGTCGGAGGGGTTTCTACTTCAAGAAGTCATGCTGTGAATTCAATATCATGCTATGGTTTATTGAATCAATAGAAACCAAAGGTAGTAGTTAATTGAGAGTGGGTTGAACTAACTGAACAGACAGTAAGAGATTTGGGAAATTTTGTACTTCGGGCACTACAAAAACGGCATTCTGCGGAATTATTGAAAATTTGAATCATAAGTCTCTTTTTTTCACGAAAAAGCGATGCATTTTAGGCGTAGAAGTCTTGGATAGGGATTGGCGATAGCATGGCGATTGTAAATAACCGAGTAAAAACTTCATTATTCTTGACTCTCCTAATGATTTTGACTCCTTTTGCTGCAGCATCTACTGTAACTACTTTTTCTGACGGTTCTTCCGAGGTAGTTGTCGAATTCAAAGATGGATTCAATTCAGTAAATAGCACCGATGGAGGATTTTATCTAGGTAGTGATGAAACTATAACAGATGCAATGGTAAACATTAGTTCAGAACCAATGCTGCATTCCACATCCAATGGTTATGCAGGTTTGCAATCATTCTCTTGGGACAGCAACATCAACAATGGTGCAACTACCTTCGACAATGTCAGCAATTTTGCTTTCGATAAGGATACACTACAAAATTCAGTACAATTTAACTCGGAATCTTTGGTAACAGATTTTGAGTTTAGTAATGGTCAGTTTGATAACATGTCAAGTGCGGTTTACGACGATCAAGGCAACATCATTTCTTGGGAATACAATAAAATTGATTTCAAAGAGTTGGATGATGGGCCAGATGATTGTGCTTCAGGGGACATGTGCTGGGGTACTAACATTTTTGATGGAGACTACACAAATGACCTATACACAGACCCAAATCCATATACAGATCAGTTTGAGTTTAGGTTAACAACACCAACTATATTCCTCGATAATAACCTAAATGACACCTTCCTCAGATTTTCATCATGGCACTCATTAGAAACGAAATATAATCAAGTTGGTGATTATTATTACGATGATTGTGCATTTGTGGAAATTGCATATTCCTCTGTTGGACAATTTACCGGTGAGGAGTTAACCGAGCCTCTGGGTATAAATTTCCTTGAAACTAGTGGCTTAAGCCCGGGAGTAGGTATGTATGCGAAAGATGATACTGGATACAACAGAGACAGAATTTCGCCAGAATGTGCGCCACTAGAGAACAACTTCTTCGGCTTGGCTGGCACTTCAATAAACCCTCAGAATCAAGATGGTTGGGCGACTGTTGCTTCCAATCTTGCCCAATATCAAGGTAATTACATACGACTTAGTTTCGTTTTACTCCATACAGATGCTCCCGGTAACGTAGCGCAGTCGGAGTATCCCGGATGGTTCATTGATGATGTAAGAATCGGAGAAAAATATGCTGCTGACGGCACAATGGTAATCGAAAATTTACAATCCGAACAAAATTATGATGATAAATCACCAAACGGGTACGGATTATTGTTTTTGGATTATTTCGAACCAGCCGATTCTCAGTTAACATTCACCATCCGCGATGCTATAACCGGCCAAGTTGCCAATGATGGTAACGGCAACGATTTTGAAGATTTAAGAGGGCCGGTAATCGAACTATGGGATCTTGATGCAACAACATATCCATACATCGATTTAGAGGTAAATTTTGATTCTGGCAGTAACCAAATATCTACTCCCATATTTTATGGATATACCTTTGGTACTGAAATGGGACTTACATTTAACGATCTTAAACGAGTGAGAGGTCTACCAGTCAATGACGGTCAATTTGATTATGTTCATGAGGATGGCCTCACCATCTTTTTGAATTCATCAACATTCATAGATTCAGCCTACGGCGAGTTCTCAAAGCCAATATACGGATTAAATGTCACTGGAATTAAATCCTGTGTGAATTTTGTAGAACTATACTCTCCTATGCACACTAACCCGTTCATTGTGAACATTAACTTCGAGTCTTTGTTGGATATACCTGTGTTTGAATTTGATTTAAAATTCGATTTAACTACAAGTTGCACAATTACAGATATATGGATAGAATTGATTTTTGGACACCACATGGAAGGAATTGAAGTCGACTATGGTGCAGACCAAACGAATGAATGGGAATTTAAGGACCCAGGGTACGGTTATTTTGGATTCCAAAATACCTTCTATGACGGAGAATTTAACAGCATAAGTCAAAGCTCAGATACTGGTAAATTATCGATAGATTCTATCACTGGTACAACAATAGATGGATTTTTCCTGTTACCAAAAGACTCAAACGTTGAATATTTCGATTTACAATTTTACAACAACGATATATCAAATGTCAACAATTCGAATGAAGGCTTTGAATTATCTCTTGTATTAGGTGCAAACTCAAATTTGATGGCGCTAACAGATAGCTCAGAATCGTTCACGTTGTTGGATACGGTTTCTAATAAACAAAAGCCGCTGCAATTCTTGAATTCCTTTGTATCAGACCCCAACGCTCCAGTGATAAAGACAGATTCAAGCGGAATTGATTGGATAAGAATTGGTTTCCAAGTCACTCAAACCGAGACCACTAATGGTGGTTCGGTTGAAGTTGCCAACCTGAAAATAGTCTACAATTTAGAACATCAGATTGGTCAAGACGGCCAGTTTGCTAATTACCTAAGAGAATTCGTTGCTATTTCGAATCAAGCTTCGACTCAGTCTTCTGGCTCGCAAACACTTGTCCCAATCGAAACATCATCTGAAAACGGTGGACAATTGACTTTGAGTAACCTGTCAATTACCAGCGAGTCAGGCTACGATTCAACCCTGACTTGGAATAGTCAATACAACGGGCTATATTCTACTGGCGAACTATATCACATAACCACTACACACAACGTCGATGCTAGTACAGGGGCGAGTTTGGAGAAGTGTAAGATAACATTCAAGACCCAAGGTAGTACTTTTTCCTTGGGCTACGATTTATTGACCGGTTGGTTTGAAGAAGGCGATGATAATGATTATGTCACTCTCCATCCCTCTTCTACCGCTGCTAACGCAAACGGTGGACGTGAATTGAATTGGAAATTTGCTGTCAACCCTAACTGGGACGACCAAGACAAAGCAATCATCCTATCCGAAACTGTGGCTGACAATGGCGTAATTGGTATGCTTTCAGGTATTTCTTTGAATCCACCTAACGGTAATGCCGTTGAAAATGACATTCAAGTTACTAACTTCTCAATTTTCAACTCTGCTGGTACCCAACAACAACTCGACCAAGCATATTCTAATCAAGAGATAACGCTTGAAGGAAATCTCACCTTCGAGTCAGTTCAAGCGTCACCAGACCCTGCAAGTTATTTCTTGGTAGTTGAGGAAAGAGGAATTGAGATAGATGGTGAATTCACCAACATCACATGGACCGAAATTGCCAACCGTTCGGGAGCGATTTACGGATACTTTGACTGGAATGTCAATTTGGGTCTATTTGCGTCTGGCTCCGAAACTTACCGTTTCAGAGTTGCTGGCTATGATGGAGGAGATGTATTGTGCCCACCTGCAGAGTATAGTCCAGACTCCGACTGTGGAATTCAGTTCAATTTGTCGATTGACATATTAGATCCAAATCTACTCTCATTCGAGTTGTACAAGCGCAATTCAGGAGAAGGCGATATCAATTCTGACGACAATTGGAGGTCTGTATTCGATGACTCTTGGGCTACACCTAAGCTGCTTCAAGACTTTAGATTGACAATCAGCGATGTACCTACGCCTCCAGAATCAGCAGTATTGCATGTATGGGTTGAATATGATCACGACTCAAATTCAAACGGTCTTGCTGAAGAGTCTGAATACATACAAATTCCTACCACTTCAAACGGTGCTGCACCAAACGCAACGTTTGTAGGCCAATACAACGATTTCGCTAACTCAGGATTAAAGGGCAAGGTTAGCGCATGGATTGAATGCTATGACTTAGCAGGAAACCCAGTTGATGGAGGAGGCCCTGGATTTGACAATGATTATGTCACCTATGTCAGCATGGATCTAGAATATCCAACCATCAAATCTCTCAACATCGAAGATTCTTACGGCGTTAGAATGCTCAGTGATATCCCGGCAAATGCGCCTGATGGCGTGGGTGTTTGGAACCAAACAATGTTTGCCGGCAATGAATACAATCTAATCCTTGAAGCTGAAGATGGTAACGGTTGGAAGGATATTGAAATGGTAGAAATAGTACTAGCGCCACAAGAAACTAACTATGACTCCACGATAATTTACTACCCAAGAAATCAAACAGCTTGGACAACCAGTGATCTATTCGAAATTTCTGTAGATTCTTCCGGAGAATCCGAAGCCACTATAAGGACCCTTGATGGAAATGTATTAATCGATCCGTTTGAACCTGATTTCATAATCAACATCCCAATTAGTTTCCAATGGGGTCTACCTCTAAGCGGCCAATATACGCCTTCTTTCCAGATTAAGGATCTAGATAATTCACCGGTGTTCTCAGAAAGCTCATACCGCCAAAGTTGGACTTATCAGAATGACATGCGACTGGACTTTAGATCTAATTTGGATGACAAGCAAATGATATCTCCTATTCTGATTGACCAAGACATACCAATCTCTGAGAACCTCTATCATGAAATCGGCCAAGAAACATTCATTGGTTCAGTCACCGGTGGAGACACGGTAATGTTCTCAGGCCAATATTCATTCACCTCAGGAATATTAGAAAATGTGTTCATTACACCTGAAGTTGAGTTGACAATGGAAATAACCCGAAAAGAAGTTTTCAGGGATTCAGAAAAGGATTACGACCCTGTTGAAGAAGAAGTAACAATACACACATTCACAGGTGGCAAGTTCGATATTCCTATCAAGATGCCATCTTATCAAAACGAATTTGAGTATGAGTTTAAGCTAATCAACTTGCCAGTCGGTGCTGAGGATTTGACAGCAGCATATTGTTTTGGTTCAGTGATAAATGGTTGTGGTAAGTTCGTGATAAAGGTCGATGATGAGCCTCCAAAACTAGTGTTTGGATCATGGTCAGCAAGTAGAGGCGAAACCGCCACAAACGGGTTGGACCCAGAATTATTCGATACCATGCCAACATCAACTTATCATTGTGTAGATGTTTCAAGCCAAATCGAAGAGCGCGGTAATCTAGCTGAAGGTGCAACCACTTTGAACTGGATATACTATAATGGAAATCCAGAAGATGGCAATGTTTGGAATGTCTATCAAAACAACTACGGTACAAACCCTCTTTCGTCTCAAATGGACTTATCTGCAGGAAGCTTAGGATATATCCGAGCGTCAGCTGATTGTGTTGATTTATGGCCGGTTGGATTTGGACAATTTGATGTCACAGAGTCAAACTTGAATCAGCCAGGCTTAGAAGTAAATCTTGTGATTTGGATTGAGACCGTGGATGGTGCAGGTTCACCAATAATTGGTGCAGGCCGTTACTTTGATGATGGCTCAGCAGCTGGAATTGAAGGGAATGACAATAATGGACAAGATAGTTCTACCTACCTACTAGAATTCGAAGGAAGCAAATTCGAGGTGAGAAATACAAGGACAATCCCAGATTCTCCAACAGTTGGAGATAAAATAACTCTCGAAGTCGAATTAATCAACTCAGGAATTCCAGGTATTGCTAACTTAGAAATCAAGTCAGTTACCAACAACCAACCACCAGTTTTCGAAGGTTACATCACTAGCGAGATTATTGGCAAAGATCAAGCACAATGGGTTTCAATAGAACTGGAAGAGTTCACCGATGCAACTACTGGTATGTACTACATTGTTTATGATAATGAAACTAAGGACATTTTGTTCAATGGCAAGGATGAAGGTAAGACGTTTAACGTCAAGGTATCTAGTGGTTCAGATGGCGGCATTTCGACAAGTCTGATAGTTATCATCCTAATTGGCGTTATCGCAATTTTAGCAGTTGTTGTGGTTGTCATATCACGAAGAGACCGTGGTGACGACTTTGATGATGAATTTGAGACTGATTATGAAGAAGACAAATCATATGCTTCGATTCCAACACAAACACAGACCTATTCTGCTCCGGCAGCAGCGGTAAGTCCAGAAATGGCTGAGGCATTAGAGAAGTTCAACTTCTGGACTCAAGAGGAGATTCAAGGCTACTTCGACCAAGGATGGAGCGTCCAACAATTGGAAGAGTGGCTAGAGAATCAATGAGTGAGTAGCAATGTCCTCTAGGATTGGTTGGGAAGATCTCGTTTGGCACGATCCTAACGGTGGAATAATTGTACTACATGGGACAATTCCCACCGTTGTCTATCCGCGTAAATTACGCCCATCGGTGGAATGGCACGGATTGGCACTGCTAGAATCTGATGAAGTAGTAGAATTGTGGGAACAGGAAGAAAAAGATGAGGCAGAATCAAGTGGTGTAAATCTCGCTCATGGCTTAGTATCAGGCGGGACAATGGGTATTTTTCTCGAGGAAGTCACACAAATTGAGGAGGTTACCTCTGGACGTTTTCCTGACCCAGAGCCCAGAAGAGTCCACCGCTTAGCACAACGCCATAATCGCCCAGTTTTCTTCATTGAACCTGAACTCGATGATGAAGATTGGATAGCCCATATGATTGCAGAGGCCAAAGAAGTATCTCGCTGGAAGAAATTACTTGGCTTGGTAACTGTGGGGAAAAAATGGCGCAAGAGAGTCAAAATCAATATTTTCGAAGCACAAAAACCGCCAAAGGGTGTAACAGCCAATCTTTCCTCGGCCGCAGTGCTGTGTGCGACTTGGTGGGATCTAAATGAATGGCTAATTGGTGAGAAAATCGCCAAGGCGAGAAATGAAAGGTTCGCTGCTCGCCTTAGAGGAGCTCTAAAGGAACTTAGAAACGAACATGGCAAAGGAGCTGTATTATTAGTGCCGTTATTTTTGCCATGGCGTAGTTCTATTTTTGAAGAACTCACAAATTTGCCAGAAGTAGAGGAGAATTCATCAAACAAGACCTCTAGGCTAGACATGGAGGAAGAGTGATGGCCGTTGGTGGAGTTGACGTTAGAGTTGAAAATCAACTTGTTAGATTCGTTGCTAAAACTCCGGTTAACCATGATGCTGTAATCTCACAATTAGCCGGCCAAAAGAACGGTAATATCGTTGTCAAGGCTTTGGAGAAACCTAGAGCTACAATAATTATTGATGAGGAAGGTAGAATTGTAGTCCACGGCACTCATAGGGTTGAAGCCGCTCGTGCAGCAGCCAAAGAATTACTACTAAGACTAGGTCTTGATGAGTCTGGATTACAAACGGAATTAGGTCCTGTGATCGCCTCATTTAATTTCGATACTGGAGTAAATGTTGAGGCGATGAACAAACAATTCACTGGAGGTTCGGCAACTTATGATCAAAGATTGGGTTGTGCAGTAATTGAAGATAATCGCCATAATTTGAAATTATATGTTTGGCCAAATGGAAAGTGTGTAGCTAGCGACGCTAGACATCCCAACATGGTTGCTATGTCAGCAGTTTTCTGGAAAAATCAATTACAAGAAAACAATTTGTTATTGTGAGTGATATAATGGCCAACGAAGGACTTGCTTGGCAAGGACCAATACTTGACAATCACTTCCATCTGAATCGTAATGGCCGATTCCTAGATGCAGCTAAAGATTTCAAAAATGCTGGCGGAACAAGTGTGGTACTCGTTCATTGTCCGGATTTTTCTGCACCACCAACAACTAGGCTAGGTCATCGTGAGTCATATCAAAATACCATCGATATGGCCGATTCAGTAAGAAAAGAAGTAGGCCTTGGTGTTCGTGTGGTGTTGGGTCCACACCCTGCTGCTTTTGCCCACCAATTCATCAAATGGGTCGATGAAGATGGAGACTTGGGTAGAGAGAAAGCAATGCAAAATTATCGCGACAGTATTGACGAAGCAGCCGCGTTCTATCATGAAGGGAAAGCCCACGCCATCGGAGAGGTAGGTAGGCCTCACTGGGAAGTATCAAATGAAATATGGAATTTATCAAACGAACTGTTACTAGAGACAATGAAACTGGCTGCTAATGATGGCTTTGCTTTACAATTACATGTTGAAGGTGAACTGGAGTCTACCTACCATGACATGGCTGCAATGGCAAGCAAGGCTGGTTTGGCAAAAGATCGCCTCGTAAGACATTACTCGCCGCCCAATGTTTCATCTAACATCACCCAAGGATTGACTCCAAGCGTTCTTATTGGGAAAGGGGCTTTGGATACACTAATAGAAACCGCCAACAGCTGTAGCCACGGGTTCCTACTGGAAACTGATTACATGGATGATTTACGCCGACCTGGGGCAGTGCTTGGCCCGAAGACCGTACCAAAAAGAACCCAACAATTAGTTTCGGCAGGTATTGATGAAGAATTAATGTGGAAGGCTCATGTTGATTTGCCTAACCGTTTATATGGCGAAGAGTAGCCTAAATTGGGACATTTTTCCATCACATTCATCAATAGAACTCGCTAGCGTAGGTTTGGTTGACTATGAGGAATAGAGGTCTAGCGGTTTTGCTGGTAGCAGTTTTTCTCCTGCCATTGTTGCCTGCAACCGGTGCACAGAACCCAATATTTGGCGTCAATTTGACCTGTGAAGATCCGGCAGAAATGGATGTTAGTCCATCCGGGTATGAACCAGTAGAAATGGTATGTACGATAGAAAATACTGCAACCATAGGCGCCACAAAAGTCGAAATTACCAACGAGTGGGCTGGTGGTGCAACTACAGAAATGCTTGGTGCCACAGGCGAGTACAGCGTTGACGCTGGCAGTTCTGAAGAGTTCACAGTCACCTTTAGTGGAGTAACAAAACAACCATCTAGTAATAGCTATGAGTTTGAGATTTTCGCAACTGTGACTGAGTGGAATTCAATACCGTTTAACGAGCCACTACCAAGAGAAAATGATTCCATCACAGGATCTTTAGAAATTGCCACGTATGGTAGTGTTGAATTGAGAATTATTGATGTTTCAACGCGACAAGTTGAGGCCGGAGAAGAATTTTCAATAAATCTACAACTTGTTAACAAAGGTAATGACAACGATCGAATAAGGGTTGATCTTGCTAACTTAGACGAGTTAAAGCAGGCCGGATTCGGTTTTATCGGCTCAGAGTTTCTTTCTGAAGAGTTAGCCATGGGAGAGACCTCATCTATGCAAGAATTCAAGTTACTCGCGCCAAATGATATCGATTCTACAGCCAATTTTGACCTGCAATTTCAAGCAAGCAGTACTAATGATCCGAACGCCCCATTAAGCGAAAAAGCCATCCCTGTTTCAGTAGAGTCTAGCCAGTCATCTGGTTCACTAACCAGTGGAATAAGTGAAGTTGGTGAAGATGACTTG
>WTIT01000151.1:2605-21999 GCA_011526375.1 Methanobacteriota archaeon | reverse complement strand
ATAGCAGCATCTGGAATTCCGGGTTTTGATAATATCCTAGATCATGTTGAAAAGAATGCACCATTGAGAAGAAATGTCAGTCAAGAGGATGTGGCTGGAGCAACACTGTGGTTGGCGAGTCCACTGTCTAGTGGAGTGACAGGTCAGTGTATCTATGTTGATGCTGGGTATTCAATTACGATGGTGCCTGAAACCATAATGAATAGTTGAGGCGGTTATATGGTAATTACAACGGCGGACGGAAAAGTTGCTGAAGGTTTAGAGCAGGAATTGTTCGAACCAATAGCTGTCATCGGCTTGGGTGCATTGATGCCCGATGCCAAAGACATTGATGCATTTTGGCAAAATATCACACAGGGTAAAGTAAGCATCAAGGATGTAAAACCAGAACGCTGGCCGGGCAAGGTCGAAGACTTCTGGAAAACAGGTGGGCCAGGAGATGTTGAAGAAGGCTTCACCTATTCCAAAATTGGCGCTTTTGTTGAAGGATTTGAATTCAATTGGCGCCGATGGCGTCAACCGCCAGGGACTCTTGGGCAAATTGACCCGTGCCAACTATGGGCAGTTGAAGTCTCAGCAGCAGCACTTGAGCAGTCAGGCTATGATGGAGAATCGAAAGACTTTGACCGTTCAAAATGCGGGGTAATCTTTGCTAACGCTTTAGGTGGAGAAAATCGTAACCTTTCAAACATAAGAGTATGGTCAAACCATACCAAAAATGTCGCAATCAAACACGGTCTGCCACAAGCAAATGCCGATGAATTCCAAGCAGAATTAGTTGAGCACAGCCCTAGAATCGATGAAGATACCATGCCAGGTGAATTAGCCAATGTTGTGTCTGGCCGAGTTGCTAATTTATTGAATTTACAAGGTCCAAATTATGCTACCGATGCGGCTTGCGCTTCATCTATGGCGGCAATTTTGGATGCTTGTAGGCTACTGCAAAATCGCCAAGTCGACCTCATGCTTGCAGGTGCTTCAGATCGTACCATGGACCCAGCAACCTTTGCCAAGTTTAGTGCCATCGGCGCATTGTCTCCAAGCCATTCAACTCCATTTGATGCTAGAGCAAATGGCTTTGTCATGGGCGAGGGTGCCGGAGCATTGGTACTGAAACGGCTCGGTGATGCAATTGATGATGGTGACACTATTCATGCGGTAATTCGCGGAGTTGGCGGCTCATCCGATGGCCGTGGTAAAGGAATCACTGCGCCTAGTCAAAGAGGACAAATTCAAGCTATTGCTCGAGCATATCAGCAAGCGGGGTACGACCCGTCAACCGTTGAGTTGGTTGAGGCTCATGGCACATCAACCAAAGTTGGCGACGCAACAGAATTGTCTTCATTGTCTACGTTGTGGACTGGATTAACTGGCGGAGACCATGTTGCAGTTGGCTCAATTAAGTCACAGATTGGGCATCTAAAGGCCGCCGCTGGAATCGCTGGAGTTATGAAAGCGATTCTCGCTCTTCACAATAACACAATTCCTCCGTCAGCGGGTTTTGTTACGCCTAATCCAACAGTCGACTGGAATAATATCCCATTCTATGTCCCGACATCAGCTGCTGAGTGGAAAAAACCAGCACAACACCCACGACGTGCAGGGATTTCCTCGTTTGGTTTTGGTGGAACAAATTTCCACATTGCCTTGGAAGCGTATGAGGCGAATTATCATCATGCCCTTGTTAATGAGTGGGCCTCCAATTCATCAAATGGTTCATCGAAATCTAGTCATGTTGCTTCAATACATGATAATAATGCTAAACCTAGTATGACTCATGATGAATTAAAATCGATTGAAGGTGGGCTGTTATTAGTTTCAGCAAATAGTATTGATGGACTTGCTGCCAAACTTGAAGCGATTTCATTCGAAGGTCCATCTTTTGATGACGATCCCTGTGGTAGACGTCTTTCGAGTGAACTTTTCAAAGCATCTGATTTCAATAAAGCTGATTCACACAGGATGGCAATCGTTGCAACCACATGGAAAGATTTCGATAAGCGAGTTGCATTGGCAATAAAGGCAATCGATGATAAAGCCAAATGGGGCTTTTTACAATCACAAGGCGTCATGTTAACCGATGAGCCAGTATTGCCTCAAGGGGCTAAAATCGCACACATGTATCCTGGCCAAGGAAGCCAATACGTTGGCATGACCTTCGATTTATTCAAGCGCTACACTTCGGTTCAGAAGGTTTGGGAAAAATCAGACGAAACCATGGTTGATGTCCTTGATGGCGAAACATTGTCCAGCTTTGTGTTAAGAAATAATCTAACGAAAGAAGAATTGATTGAGTCGGAACATAAACTCAAGCAAACAGAATATACTCAGCCAGCCATGCTAACCGCTGATTTAGCAATAGAGAGGCTACTTAATGCGCATGGACAAAACCCTGACATGGTTGCTGGTCATTCGCTTGGCGAGTATGCTGCATTGATGTCGTCAGGGATTTTGAACATGGACGGGGCTCTGCGTGCTTCAGCAGCACGAGGTACAGAGATGGGTTCAGTTCAAATCGATGATAAGGGACTGATGGCAAGTGTAACCGCACCATATGATGAGGTAGCAAAAGTTCTGGAAGAAACTGATGGTTACGTCATAGCCGCTAACAAAAATTCACCAAAGATGACCGTCATTGCGGGTGAAAGTGAACCAGTTAAGGCTGCAATGTCTGCGTTTGAAGCAAAAGGATTCTCCACAACTCAACTGGCTACATCACACGCATTCCATTCAAGAATCGTTGCTCCGGCTAATGAGCCACTTCGCCGATTCTTGGAAACTCTTGAGATCAATTGGCCGCAAATTCCGATAACTGCAAACTATGACGGGGAATTCTATGCGATGGAGGGAGAAGATTCCAAATCAGCAGTGCTACAAAAATTAGCACCTCAAATGGCTTCATCGGTAGAATGGACTTCTCAAGTGGAAAGGATGTATGATTCCGGAGCGAGGGTCTTCGTTGAGGTTGGTCCTAAGCGTGCACTAACCATGTTCGCTGCGCAAATATTGGAAGGCAAACCTCATCTTCCAATAATGACCAATCACCCGAAGCAAGGTGGAATAGCCTCCTTCCTCAGTGCTTTGGCAGGGATTTATCTCTCTGGCAAGGATTTACAATGGCCAGAACCTAATTCCATTGAATTATCTGAAGCATTTAGGGCGGGGCCAATCGAAGCACACAGCTCTCAAACTGCGCCCTCAAGTACCGCTAACTCTAACGCCGCCACAAAAATTGAGACTCAGCCCAGTCCAGTATTAGCAACTCCAAGCGAGTCATCAACAGTAATCACTCAAGTAACAGTATCTGTGGAGGAAGCAATAACGAATTACGTTGGAGACAGCTTAGCACCGCTTGCCGGATATCCAGCAAAATTTTGTAGTGGTATGGTAAATCTTAGAACACTTCTTGGACTTTCAAATTCTCAAATCAATCAAGTGATTGCCAAAATTGCCAAAGAATGTGAAACAGATCCAGAGTATGATGTTGGTAAAGCACAGGTAGTTGCAGATCTTGCTCGCTGGATTAGAACACCTCCACAAACTTACCTGACCAAACAGGGAACTGCTGTATTGCATACATCTGTGCAAAATTCCGTACCAGCAATAAATCAATCATCAGACCCAATCGTAATCAGTGGAATTTCTCTTGGTTTACCTGGCGGTGAGAAAGTATTTTCCGACGACGTTTTCGAGAGATTAGTCAATGGCGAAACCTGCATTTCAGAGGTCACCGATGAATACAAGCAGCGTTTGCTGGATAAGAACATAGTCCGCCTAATTAAGGGCAGAGATGGCTCTGTAAATATGGAAAGAGCAACTGAATTCAGTGATATTCCGCAGTTAGCGGGAGTAAAAGGCGCATTTGATTTGGCTGAAGAATTTGGTATTGATGCAAAAGTGGTAATGGCTTGGGATATAACCACCCAACTTGCAGTTGCCTCGGGGTTGCTCGCATTACGGGATGCAGGAATCCCACTCACGCCAGTTGAGCAAGTTGGTAAAGGGGGCCTGCGATTAATCACCAATTGGCAGGTGCCTCAAATCCAAAGAGATAGGACTGGCATTGTGTTTGCTTCATGTTTCCCAGGTCTACAAATGGCGATGAAACACGCCAAGAACAACGGGGATGACGGTGAGGGGCGATTTGACCGCAGATTCTTATTCCAGACTTTGAATATGGGCCATTCTCAATTTGCTCAATATACGGGAATTAGGGGTCCAAATACCACGATTAACCTCGCTTGTGCATCTGCAACAGCAGCCTTTGGTGTTGCAGAAGATTGGATAAATACTGGCAGAGCAGACCGTGTAATCATAATCTCCGCCGACGATGTAACTGGGGACGATTTATGGGAATGGATTGGTGGAGGTTTTGCCGCATCAGGGGCTGCATCTACTCATAATGTAGTAGAAGAAACAGCATTGCCGTTTGATAAGAGAAGGAACGGCTTGATTCTCGGTATGGGTGCAGCAGCATTCGTAATCGAGAAGCACTCGCAAGCCAATCAAAGAGGTGTCCAACCAATTGCTGAATTATTAGGCACTAAAATTGCCAATTCAGCATACCATGGAACTAGGTTAGATGTTGAACATGTTGCTCAAACAGTTGACAATTTTATGACTGAGATGGAATCAAAATGGAGTATCGATAGACACAAGATTGCACCAAACACAGTCTTCTTTTCGCATGAAACATACACACCAGCAAGAGGCGGCTCAGCGCAATCTGAAGTCAAGGCATTGCGAAGTACTTTTGGTAACAGTGCAGATAATTTGGTAATCGCCAATACCAAGGGATTCACTGGCCATCCAATGGCGGTAGGTATCGAGGATGCAAGTATGCTTTATGGTATGCTAACTGGCCGTATTCCTCCAATTGCCAACCACCGAGAAAATGACCCCGAACTTGGTAATTTGAAGTTATCAAAGGGTGGAGATTATCCAAACCTTGAGTATGGTTTGAGGTTTGGAGCAGGTTTCGGTTCACAAATTGCCTTGTCATTAGTTCGCAAATGGAAAATCGATGGAGACCGAATAGATGGTAAGAAATTCATGCAGTGGATTTGTAGTCTCGCAGATTCTGATGATGTTGTATTACGCATATTGGACGGCAAACTGGTATCGTATGTTGAGGGTAATGAAAACCTCCACGGCGGAATTCAAGGTGATTCGTGGCAAGTTACAGAAAATTACGAAGGACAGAGTTACATTGTCGAGAATACAATAGTTCCTGAAGTTGTCATTGAAGAGAATACAGAATCACCAGCAGTTGTGCCCGATTTAGTACTAGAGGCACCATCGCCAGCGCCTGAAACTTCTAATGATGGAGAAGTGGTTGACACCGTCATAGAGGTAGTGGTAAAACACACAGGATATCCAGCTGACTTTGTAGAGTTAGACCAAGATTTAGAAGGCGAACTTGGAATTGATACAGTAAAACAAGCAGAAATTATGGCGGAAATCCGCAGCAGGTTCAATCTTCCTGTCGATGAGGACTTTGTCCTTGCTGACTACCCTACGCTCAATCACATGATTGGATACATAGATCAAATGACCGGAGGGGCGGAAACTGTTGGTAAAGTAGCAGCCACGCCTGTCGTTGCGGTAAAAGAACTCGCAGAAGAACTTGCAACTAATTTAGCTCCAATTGCTTTAGAAGAGGTGGCGTCTAAACCCTCAGTAGTCGATGATTCAAGTCTAGTACAAACGGTAATTGATGTGGTAGTTGAGCATACGGGTTATCCAGCGGATTTCATTGAACTGGACCAAGACCTAGAAGGCGAGTTGGGCATTGATACAGTAAAGCAAGCAGAGATAATGGCCGATATTAGAACTAAGTTTAGCTTACCAGTTGACGAAGATTTTGTTCTAGCAGATTATCCTACACTCAATCACATGATTGCATACATCCAAAAGATGACCGGCGGGGAAACATCAACACCTTCGGCAGTCACAGTTCCTGATACCACCCCTGAAGTTGTATCAACCGAAATACCATCCCCAACAGTTCCATCATCGCCGGCTAGTACAGGAAATGAAGAAATTGAGGCTAAGTTAGTTGAGGTAGTTGTCAAGCATACAGGATACCCTGCAGACTTTATTGAAATGGACCAAGACTTAGAAGGTGAATTGGGTATTGATACGGTAAAGCAAGCAGAGATTATGGCTGAAGTTCGAGATATTTTCTCTTTGCCAGTTGACGAGGATTTTGTCCTAAGCGATCATCCTACCCTCAATCATTTTACTGCATACATCCTAAAGATGAGTGGACAAGGCAGCCAATTATCTGAGCCGGTAGCAACTCCAGAGCCAGCAGTTACTAAATCTGAGATGCCACAACCAGTAGCTTCAACCAGTTCAGCTATTGAAACGGATGCAGACTCATCTACCAAATCCGGTTGTCGAAGATGGCAGGTTGAGATTGAGGAATGCCTTGGCAGCGAAGAGCCATTAGAATTGTCTGGAACAGTTGTTGTGACAGATGATGGATGGGGAATTGCCGAGGAGATTTGTTTGATTCTTGAGCAACGCGGCTTAGATGCAATTAGGGTTGGTTTTGAATCAGAAATACGTGACATGTCGATGCAAAAAGAAGGCACACGTACCGTTCTGCGCGCAGACCCAGCAAATATTGAGCACATGGAACAAGTAAGTGATCAATTAAACAAATCCAATATTTGTGGCGTTATCCATTTGGCTGCATTAAAACTAGCAGGAGTTGAATGGGAAGAGGACACATATCCATCTTCTCAAATTGCTTTAGCAGCCCATGGTTGGTTCTCACTATTGAAAGGACTGGACAGCAAATTGAGCCAAATCAGTAATGGTATCGTCGCCTCTGTAACTACATTAGATGGAAGACACGGTAACATTGGTGAATTATTCAATTCAATACAGTGTTCAGCAAGCGGGGTAACAAAGTCATACTCATTTGAGCAAAACCATCTGCGCACGAGGGCTTTAGACTTACATCCAGAGATTGTTTTGGATGCTCCTCATGCTGCAGAGGTCATAGTTAATGACATAATTAACATCGGTGGAGAGGTAGAAATCGGTATTGACAGAGATGGTAGAAGGTGGACCTTAGTCGCCTTTGATGAGAAGCTAGAAGCAACTCGAGAGCCTCTCACAAGCACAGATACTTGGATTGTTTCTGGCGGTGGCTCAGGCGTCACTGCGGCTTCAATAATTGGTGTTGCGCAAGCAAGCACTGATGCAAATGCTCACTTCGTGTTGCTTGGTAGGTCACAACTTATCGAAGAAACCCAAACCTGGATAGATTGGAATGATGAACAGTTGAATACTAGGAAAATGGCTCTTAGGGAATCTATGGTACAAGAAAGTGAAGATGGCAAAGTTACCATGGTTGACTGGAATAGAAATTGGCAGAAATTCACCAGAAGTCGAGATGTTTACATTACACTCGATCGAATCGAGAAAACAGGTAACAAGGCAAAATATTACTCAGTTGATGTGATGGATAAATCGGGGATGGTTGAACTTGGGGAATCACTCAACCGCAAAATTACCGGTGTCGTTCATGGTGCAGGATTAGAGGATTCAAAATTAGTTGCTGACAAGGATTACGAGATATTTGACCGTGTTGTTAGAGTAAAGTTAGATGGTTGGAAATCACTGATGGCTGCAGTAGAAGCATCGGGAACGAAGGCCTTGAAGTTCGCAGCTTGTTTTACCAGTGTTGCAGGTCGTTTTGGCAACGGTGGTCAGACAGATTATGCTGCTGCTAATAGTGTTCTAGATGCTGAAATGGCGAGACTTACCGCAAGCGGTAAATGCCGAGCAGTTGCCATTGGCTGGACTGGTTGGAAGGATGTTGGGATGGCTACCAGAGGTTCAATTGAAGCAGTGTTTGCAGCAGCAGGAATTGAAACTCTTGATGTCGAAACAGGAGTGGAAATTTTCGTAGATGAGGCACTCGCTGGTGGCAAGCGCAGAGTTCTCGGCTGCGGCTCGTTAGGATTAATGGACAGATTCGATAGTTTCCGTGAACCACCTCTACGCTTGCCTTCTGGGATGGCGGCAATTATTGCCGACCCTGCTAGATTTCCGCTGATTGACAAAGTAATTTCCTTCGAAGAAAACAACACTATCACAACCGAAACTACGCTATCTACTGAACTTCATCCATTCCTTGTCGACCATGCCATAGACGGTGTCCCGTATCATCCTGGCGTGATGGCATTGGAGATGTTTGCCGAAAATTCTCTACTCGTTAAACCATCAACATGTTTGGCAGGGTTTGAGGATGTAAGTTTCGGCCTTCCGGTTAAATTACTCAAAGGTGAAATGAAAGTTAGAGTAGTTGCAAAACTACAGAATTCTGATGGCGATATCCACCGCCTAAAGTGTACTTTAGTATCTGATTTGATGAACTCAAAAGGTGAGATTTTTGGTGAGAGGGAGCACCACTCAGCAATAGTTAGATTGGTAGAAAAGAGTGAAGATTTGACAGCATTCCTTCATTCAGAAGTTGGAAAAATGCCAAAGATCGGTACGCCACAGTTAGAAGATTTGGTTCTAATGCCATCATTCATCTACAAACGTTACTTCCACGGACCTAGATTCCAATCTCACGGTGGCGTAATCCGCGGCGTTGGTGATGAACTGATGCCTGGTGCCGACGGTATCGCACTAATGCGCAACCAGTTGCCGATAACAGAGCAATTCGACATGGAAGTAAATGGTGATGAAGTATTGCTAGAAGCCTTACCAATGCTGATCGAAGCAGGATTCCAAAATGCAGGCTTTGTAGCAATGGAATCAGAAGGATTCTCATCATTGCCAATCGGTATAGAATGGTCAACAAATATCCGTGTGCCTGAACGATATGAGATATTGCGAATGAGAAGTTTACGTGTTGCAGTTGAAGAAGGCGGGGTTACTGTCCATGATGTGGTAATTGTCGGTGATGAAGATGCACCGGTACTGGCAATGAAAGGTCTAAGATTAAAGAGCATGGCACCAGTTCCAGATGAGCAAAGGTTCATTCTTGAACGGTGATAGAATGAATTTAGAGCATCAAATCCCAGTTGATTTTGGCTCTAATGCTCCGAAATTTATCTGTTGGATGGCGCCGATAGAAAGTTTGGACATTACTCAAGTTCAATTAGCCAATGTAGACGAAGTGGCCAAGTTTGTTACCAAAAAGCGCACTGATGAACATCTAAGCAGTAGGTTATTACTCGATATAGCATTAACAAAATGGGGCATAGACACCAGTTTACTAGAAGTGAGGAGGAATGAACACAGAGCTCCCAGTATTGCTTATTTACCAGGCACTTGGGTGAGAGAAAGTCTGCCATCTATCTCCATCGGTCATTCCAATGGTTGGGCATTTGTCGGATTAATTGAATCAGGTTGGACGATTGGTATCGATGGGGAACCTATTGATCTGTCAATCTCGGAAGGAGTTTTCGATATGATGGCTAAAGGAGAGGAATTAGCATTGCTAAAGTCCGGACAAATTAACCCAACAATACTCTGGACAGGTAAGGAAGCAGTGCAAAAAGCGGCTCGACTAGGGATGCACCTTAATCCACGGAAAATTGAAATTCCAATTGAAGGAGTACAAGATAATATTTCAATTGGAAATTTGAATTTTCAATTGAGAAATTTGATATTTAATGGGTATAATATTAGCGTAGCCATTGGGCGAGGAAATGGTTATGATGCAATTCCTGAAGACGAATTGTTGAGGCAAACCCAAGCAGCGATGAATGATAATCCAGATTGGTCAATCGGCTGTAAAACAACTCGTTCGAATGCTTAATCACTTCCAAAATTTGTAGCTATCTCGACTTTCTTCCCATGGCAAATCAAGCAGTATACCTATTTCGGTTAGTATGACATAATTGAATAATAGATAGGTAAGATAACTAATTATCAACACTAACAGTGATGTGTTGACTATTTTTCTTCGCTCTCGTTTGGCTTGATCTAACGTGCAGATTCCTTTGCTGCGAAAATGGATAACCAAGCCAATTATGACAAAAGCCAATGCAGAGAATAGCATCAACGGTCTAAACCATCCGTAACCATCCTCTCCCCAGTAAAGGGTATCTGATAAAGCAGCGGCAGAACTTACGCTGGCTAGCCCAAATAATACTAAGACAACGCTTGGAAGGCAACACATCGAAGCGATTAATGCCGAACCTGAGATCAATTTCAACAAAGATTTTCGCTCGGATGTTGCCTCTGTCAAACCATCACCTCTAGCAACTACTGAATTTCTTATCTTGTATAGCATTAGTGTATGGCTGTAATTGCAATACAGGAGTTCCGTCTGACCATTCACCCATATCTCGTAGGTTAGGTCCATCAATCAAATGGAAGTAGGCGAATTCTTCGGTATTAAAATCGCCTCTACTTCTAGCAACAACCCAATCTGCTTGAGCGTCTACTCGTCGGTAAAACGCCCAGTCTGCTAGGGTGTCATGCGCTTCATTCGCAGGAATGTAATGGGTAGCAACTAGGCGAGGAAAACCGTATTTGTCACTTGGAATGTAAATTAACAGCGAATTATTCTGCTCGATTAAATTGAACAGTTGTTGGTGGTAAACGCTATCACATTGACCAACGGTCATATCATCTTCACCAACGGCTAAGTGAACAATAGTTGCGAGTGGTAAATTGTCGAAGTTGGGTTGCCATAGGTCTTGAACAGGTCTTGAAGCAGCCATTTCAGTATTGACCACAAGAGTCTCACTACCCCAACCAAATTCCTGTACCATCTGTAATGCGTTGAGTGAATAAGCCCCTCCTAAACTATGTCCACCTATGTACAGATGCTCAGGCATTATAGTCAAATTACCGAGCACATCATCGATTTCAGCACCTCTTGTTTCATCACTGATGATGCTATTCAACTGGTTAAGTGCCGAGTAAATAGAATACAGCCGGGGAACATGATGTGGCCAGTCAGAAGTTCCTTGAAACACCTCATCATCCCAATCGTCTCCACCCTCTGGTCTAACATCAGTCGGGTATTGGATGTATGCAACTACCATGCCTTTACCGATGAGTCGGTCAATCCAATCGGTGTACGAATCTCTATCAGGATTGTTAAATGCATGAAAGATAATTGCTAGCGGCACTCCATCTATTCCGGGATTTTCCGGTAAAACGGGAATAGACAGATAGATCGAGAATGTAATATCATCCTCCGTGTCTCCTTGTATCGCAGTTACATTATCAGGAATCGTATATGGATATACTTCTAACACTTCACCAAAAGGTCCGGGCTCTGCCCCATAACCAAAAACTGGTTTATCGGGGGGAGATGGCGCCATTCCAACCAAAGCGGGAATACCTGGCATCATTAACCAAGCAGCTAAGAATATCCCAAGAAGATGAGTTAAAGAATAAAAATTATCAAGCAGGGTTTTGTTTGATTTAGGCAGATTTGGGATTCCTTTAGAGCCTATTGCACACGAAAAAAGAATGAAACCATACATAGTTGGCAGCAGTAAGAAAGCTCCCCTCAAGTATCGCAAATCCATAATTACGAACACGGCATATAGCCCGATGATTAACCCCGAAACGAAAATCAGTAGATATGCAATCCAATTAGGGATAGACTTTTGCTGCTGCTTCCTAATCATTAACCAAAGTCCGACGCTCAAAATTAAACCACACAGGATAGCAACACTAGGGACACTTTTTCTCAAAACAAAAGTATACTCTAAGTTTCTAATCGCTAGTGGCCATACAGCGTTTTCCAGACTATTGCCGAGAATTAGCAGGTAAATTGTTTCAATTAATGCCGTAATCATTCCCGAAATGAACAACACTAATGGGAAAAAGGGCTTCTGAGCTATTCCAACAAGGCGGCTGATAAACTTTGAATCAGCCTTGTCCATAGGTTGAATTTATCACTTTAGTAAAAAAAAGGTTGTAATTAATCTCAAACATCTACATTTCTAACTTCTGGCGTTTGGTCGGCCAATACGAACTCTAAAAAGGCAGCCCACAAGACATATTGGATACTCTTTTTCAGTTCATCAGGTCCTCCGACCTCGGCAATCATATTGTCAAATGTATCTGTCGGTGAATGATATGCGCTGTAGTCCTCATCATATGCACCTAAGTGGAAAATAGTCTGTGCTCCTAGATTTCTGAAGGTAACGTGGTCAGACCTACCAAATGTATCCTCATGAACATCCATGACTAAGTTGTAATGGTCATCCCAATGTTGGTCACAGCCTGCACCATAAGATCCCTCAATGCGCAGATCCATTGGTGCTTTCAAAACATCGCGGTGAACATAATCCAAGATTGTAGTTATTGCAACATCCTGAACTTCCGGGTCAAAATCTGGACCAGACCAAGCATGATACGGGAAATAATCACCATTTGCTTTCTTTGCTGGATATGAGATGCCCATCATATCCATGTTGATGTAAAATCTGAGTTCCTTGTCTTTTGGTAAACAATAGTCGCAATCATTGTTAGCAAAGGCGTTGGAACCTCGCAGGCCCTCTTCTTCACTAGACCACAATGCGAGGAAAGTATCGCAGCGCACCTCTATCTCCAGTAGCGCTTTTGCATAGAGCATTACTGCCACAGTTCCTGCTGTATTGTCATATGCTCCTTCGTAAGTTCCACCGCCCGGTGGTCCGGCAGGAGGGGCAATATCCATGTGAGCGCCGAATCCTTGGACGCAGGAATCATCATATCCACGCTTCCAAGCAATTACGTTCAAACTCTCAGGTTGAGTGAAACTAAGTGTATCGGTAACACGCATTAGGTGTGTTTCATATCCAAGCCCTTCAAAGTGGCCGTGAAAGAAAGATGCGGCTCTCTCAAAGGCAGGGTTTGGTGAGCCCATCCATCGATTGATATAGCCTCCACAAAGCGTGGAATCAGTACAAACACTGGTAATAAAATCCATCTTTTCAAACCACTCAGAACCGCTGATAATTGGTTCACCTTCTGCTACATTATACTCGAAGGACTTACCCTTGCCATCCGCTTCGACTATCGTTATGCTAACTTGTTCAGCGTAAGGGATTGGTAGTAATTTACCGCTTATCTGTTCATCATTCACCATAGCAAATCCGTTTGGCACAACTACATCATCGATGAACATCATAACATCATTTGGTACTGATATTGATCTTCCCTTGCCAGCTAGGAAAAATGTGTGCCATTCACCGCCGCTTAATTCAGCATCCTCAGCAGGTGTGAAGTCGATTTGAAACCCGGCGATATTTATTTCATCATCTGATGAATTCTCGCCAAAGCAACCGGCCATTGATGCACTGAATAATATCAGAACCAATAGCAGACTCTTTGCCGTAGAACTCTGCATATCAAAACCTCCAGTCCGTCACTCATAGACTTTGTTAATTCAAGGATGGCCGTGGCAAGCAGATAGTAAGTGTGGTGCGGATAGCGGGAGTCGAACCCACGACATAAGGTTGGAAACCTCAGATGATAACCACTTCACCATATCCGCGTTATTCCTTGCGAGTCGTATTTCCTCTTTGAGTCAATCGGTTCAAATTTTACTCAAATCCTGGTGGCGGTGGAGGTATTTCTCGATTCAAACCGAATTCAGCACGGCGATTTTGCGGAGTAGTAGGCTTGCCGGCCAATCTAGCACGCAGCACATTTTCAGCGTGTTCTCGACGCTCTTTATTGCGTCTCTTACTATCCGCTTTGCCTCTCAGGATTAGCACTCCCATGAGGGCAAATAATACCAATCCAGCGAGTGCAGCTTGGACCATTGGTTGTTTGAGTAATTTGTTGATTGCATCTGTTTGGTCATCGACAATGGTGGGAGTCAATCTCGAATCTTGAGCATCAAGATTGATGGTAATTGAATCCATAGCAAAATCAGACCCTGGTTCTTTTGCGACTAGTACAAGTTGATATTCACCGGCTTGCATCACTTCTCCAGAGAATACGACAGTTTGTGTCCCGCCAGTTTCTGCAGTGAAAATCATCAATTCAATCGTAGTATCTGCGGATATTCCATTCATTGCCTGCCATTCCAGAATTACTCCTAAATTGCTCATTTCAGTCGTGACAGTGCACGTAAACGAAAAGAAATCTCCACCTGCTAAGTCTATCTCAAGCGAGGATTGGCTACAGCCCAGCGATGCTTCCCCAGCATTCCTTGTTGGGTCATTTGGCCAGTGGTCCAACTTGTAGGCACCAGCCGTTTGATTATCGCCCCAGCCATCATTATCTGAGTCCAACCATTGAGAATCTTCAGTTGGGAAGGCATCTTCGATATCTGCCCATCCATCCTTGTCGCCATCGGGGCAGCCTTGCTTAGTACCTTGATTTGAAGTTCCACTATCACTTGGACAACTATCTCCCATAGTACCTGCTTCGTTATCGCCATAGCCATCACCGTCACTATCAAACCATTGTGAGTTATCTCCAAGCCATAGGTCATTCAGGTCACTAGCGCCGTCGGAATCTTCATCTGGACAGCCAAATCTATCTATTGTAGAAGTGCCAACAACTGAAGGACAAGCATCGGGATTTGTGCCGTTGGGATTGTCACCATAGCCATCATTATCGGTGTCAGCCCATTGAGTTGGGTCATCTGGGAATGCGTCATTGGATTGTGCTGTACCGTCGTTATCGGCATCTGGACAACCAAATAATCCCACATTGGAATAGCCTTCTTCGGCAGGGCAATCATCTGCTTCAAAGCCACTTGAATTATCTCCATAGCCATCACCATCTTGGTCAGCCCACTGGCTTTGTTCGAGTGGGAATGCATCAGCACCATCGCTGACATTCCATCCAAGCACACCTTCAGTAGGAGGTGTTACATCTGAATATCCATCGCCATCGGAGTCTGGGCATCCTGTTCTATCTTGAGTTGAATTACCAGCAACTGAGATACAATTATCTTCTAAATCATCAAATCCATCGCCATCAGTATCTTGACTTCTCGTTGGATCGTTTGGAAATGCATCATTCAGGTTAGAAATTCCATCATTATCATCATCTAAACAACCAAAGCGATCAATTGTCGATGTACCCGATTCACCCGGACAAGAATCTGCTTCTAGGCCAGTAGCATTGTCTCCGTAGCCATCACCATCTTGGTCTAACCATTGTGTTGGTGTGTTGGGTAGTTCATCGATGACATTATCCCAGCCATCGCCATCATCGTCAGGACATCCCATACGGTTGCCTTGTGTTGAATTACCGACTTGATTAGGACAGGCATCTGGATTAACCCCAGCGAGGTTATCGCCAAAACCATCACCATCTGTATCCGCCCATTGTGTTGGCTCATTTGGTTGAGCGTCATCAGTATCTGCCCAACCGTCTTGGTCGGCATCTGGGCAACCTAGGGTATTGTTGCGCCATGAATCTCCCCATACCGATGGGCAGGAATCGATATTATTGCCTACTTGATTATCTCCATAACCATCGAAATCAGTGTCTTGCCACTGTGTTGGGTCATTTGGAAATACATCAGCTCCATCGCTAGAAGTCCATGAGCCGTCACCATCAGAGTAACCATCACCATCTGAATCAGGACAACCTAACCTATCTTGAGTTGAGTATCCTTCTAAACCAGGACAAGCATCGTCTACTGCATCATCGACTCCATCACCATCGATATCTTGACTTCTTGTAGGGTCGTTGGGGAATGCATCAGCACCATCGGAAACAGTCCATGAGCCGTCAGGGTCAGAATAGCCATCGCCATCGGTATCCGGACAACCTTGTCTGTCGTGAATTGACTCGCCGTAAACGCCGGGACAATCATCTCCATTAGTTCCTTGTGGATTGTCACCATAACCATCGCCATCAGCATCCACCCACTGTGTTGCATCATTTGGCCACTCATCCGCCCCGTTAGCAATAGTCCATCCACCGTCTGCGTCTGAGTATCCATCGCCGTCGGTATCTGGGCAGCCAAATCTGTCTTGGTCCGAGAATCCTTGAGTTCCAATACAAGCATCTGGATTGTTACCGGCTGGATTGTCGCCAAATCCATCATTATCTGCATCTTCCCATTGAGTATTGTCAGTCGGGAATAGATCGTCAGTATCTGCATAGCCATCTCCATCACCGTCTGGGCATCCTAAGTTGCCAAGTTGGGTTGATGTTCCAAAAGTTGTTGGACAATTGTCGGGGTTCACTCCGCCTGCATTGTCTCCGTAGCCATCACCATCTTGGTCAGCCCATTGAGTTGGCTCATTGATAAAAGCATCCGCGCCGTTGGCTGTGTTCCATCCTGCACTAGGGTCTGAGTAACCATCACTGTCGGTATCTGTACAACCGTATCTGTCAACATAAGAAGAGCCTGGTGTTCCGATACAAGAATCACCAAAGGTGCCGGATGTGTTATCGCCGAATGTATCACCGTCTGCATCTACCCATTGAGTTGCATTGCCAGTAAACGCATCTGCACCGTCAATTACATCCCATGCAGGCCCGTTATTACCAGACGGGTCAGGGTCGCTGTAACCGTCCCCGTCATCATCGGGGCAACCAGACCTGTCTTGATTTGAACTACCAACAACTGCAGGACATGAATCTGCACCGTTAGCTGTGGTCCATCCACCATCGGGGTCCGAGTACCCGTCAGTATCACCATCGCCACAACCGAATCTGTCTAGTGTCGATGTTCCCGGAGAAACAGGACAAGCATCTGGCTCTAATCCAGCAGGGTTATCGCCGTAAGTGTCGCCATCTTGGTCAGCCCATTGAGTTGGCTCATTGATGAAAGCGTCCGCACCGTTAGCTGTAGTCCATGTGCCATCAGGATTTGAGTAACCATCACCATCAGTATCTGGGCATCCAGTTCGGTCCATAATTGAGGTTCCTGGTGTATTAACACAATCATCAAGGCTGTCTTCGACGCCATCTAGGTCAGCATCCAAGGTTAGATTGACAAGTGGTACATCGTGATTAATCGCTAATGAGAAAAATTGTGGTCCTGTTGGGACATTGGTGCCAACAACATGAACTTCCCACGTACCGGCTGCAGGTGCAGTGATATTCATTACTCGCAAATTATTGAGATTATCATTCAAACTGTGTACAGTTCCCGAGGGGTCTGTAAGAGATAAATCAAGGTCATTGACCAAATAAGGTGTGACTCCAGGAGTGGCAGCGGGGTCAGCATATGCTAACGCTACCTGCAAATCATGAGCCCCTGCTGGAATATTGAAACTCCAGCCTCTATCATCGCTAGTAGACAACGATTCATTATGAACGAAACTGGTTTGAACTGCGCTGTACATGTTCAATCGACCATTGCCTTCATGCATGTTAGGAATCGCCTCGCCAGCACCATTTGTTGGGCTGCCGTATTGTCCAGCCATATCATAAGTGGATGCACCTAATATTGCCTTAACGAGGTAAGATGTCGGGTCTGCAATTCCTTCATTTTCGATTAAATGTTCGAGCAATAAAGCCGTCGCACCTGCGGCGATTGGAGTGGCCATACTTGTTCCACCCATGTAGCAATATTCTGTTTCTGCACTGTCTGAACCCCATCCACATGATGAGGCTGCTGGACCAGTTTCACGGGATTTAGTAGAATAGATATGGGTTCCGGGCGCCACAAAATCTGGCTTGATTCTGCCGTCTTCGGTTGGACCTCTACCGGAAAAGTCCGCCATGCCATCGGCATTATCTGCAAGGCCACCACGGGAAGGTCGGTAATTTTCTGAGGCGCCGATAGAAATGGAATTCTTGGCGGTTGCTTCCCAAAGTAGAGAATTGTCATCAATCTCTCCATTACCGTCTCCATCTTCGGCGTCGTTGCCATTGGCATACATTATCACAAGTTGCTTGTGAGTGGTTGCACCCATGTCAATTTGCATCGATCCGGTGGAGTACAAGCTGTAATCATTACATGGAGAAAATTGATTCGGCCTAATGCAACTGCCCCAAGAGTTGGTGTGTATCCGACTACCATTTTCAACTGCAACATCAAAGAAGTCCTGATAGTCGTCTGGAATGCCACCAAGACCTCCGTTATATTCGAAAGCATGGACCAGTAAGTCTGCCTCTGGAGCTATTCCCATAACCGTTCCACCGCTAGAAGTGCCGTCACCAAGCACAGAACCGGCAACGTGAGTTCCATGACCATTATCATCGTCTGCACCATCATCGCAAGAACCAGGGTCGCTTGGGCTGTTCCACGCGCAGTAATTGTACGGTCTTGGCCATGAATATATGCCATGAATGTGATCTGCGAAGTCAGGATGCATTGTGGCATCATCAACTCCGCTATCCAGTCCAGTATCTCCAACAGTAACGATTATTCCACTACCATCTAATCCTGACCAACTTCCATCTAATCCGAGCATTTTCGTGTTGTCTCTTATGTCATCGGAATTGATTATCGTATTGGCCACGGAATTGAAGATAAATGATTCAGGTTTTTCTTCCATCCACTCTATCTCATCTTGCAAAGCAAGCCACTTAACCCCAGATATTCCGGTATTTACAGTGGCGAATCTGCTGCCGTAAGATAGTAGTTGTATGTCGTCACGATGTTCAATTCCATCAGGTAATTGGTAGCCAGTGAGAACGATGTCGATTGTCAAAACTTCGTTATTCAGTAGAGACTCTGCTAAGCCATGACGGATTTTATCAACAGAGTCTAGTTTGACAATTCCTTCCACTGACAACTGCATTAATTGATTCAAGTCTACATTTTCAAATTGACAACTAAATCCATTCGGTGGCATAAATGAATCACAAGAAATACCATTGTTGGCTAACTCATGTCTCCATTCGGTTGGCACAGGTAATTGGTGGGTGATTACAAATCGGCCATTCAAGATATCTGAGCCGGTCCACTGACTCCATTCATCAACAGGAATTACTGAAGCTGTACGGTAGAGTAGAGTGATTTCACCTGCGGCATGTTCGTCATCAAACCAACCGTTGACTAAGTCTTCATTTGGTACGATTCCAATGGATTTCAAGGATTCAAGTTGCTCGGTTTGTTGAATGGTAATTGGCGGCAATTGAGTATCCTCGGCAATAGTGACCGGAGCGATTATTTGTAGCAAGAAGAACACACAAATTGTTACTGATTTCACTGACAAGGTCCGGCTCATGGAACAGTACTGTACCCGGCCCCTCATGAATGATTTGCTTGAATTAGGCATATGAATCACTACGAGAGTTCAAGAACTTGTTTGCTGGCGTTAAAATATGCGTGGCATGAGTAGTTCTAGTAAGGCAGACCCAATGTCTCCTTCTTCGATAAACGAGAAGACTCAGATTGTCGGTAGACAAATTTGGCGCGTAGTGCCTTATGCAAAACGATATCCAGGCAGGGTTTTCTCGGGAATTTTCTCCAATGCTATGGCGAGAATGTTTGACTTGATGCCATTTGTTGCGATTGGCTATTCGATAGATTACTTCACTAA
>WTIT01000151.1:0-2505 GCA_011526375.1 Methanobacteriota archaeon | reverse complement strand
GGAGAGATAACAACGGGAGAGTTGGTTACTTTCTTATTGATTAGTACGAGGATGACAATGCCTTTATTCATTTTTGGAATATTGATAAATCAACTCCAGAGAGGCGAAGCAGCAGCTCGCAGAGTTTTCGCAGTTGTCGACCTAGAGCCAGAAATCTATGATAAAGAGGATGCTATAGAATTAACCGAAGAAATATCCTCAGTAGAATTCAAAGACGTATATTTTACCTATCCAAAGACAACTGTACCAGTTTTGAGTGGTATCTCATTCAAGGCAGAGGGGGGCGATTTCCTTGGCATAATGGGTCACACTGGGGCTGGAAAGACAACGATACTGAAACTTTTGATGAGATATTACACTCCTGATAGTGGAGATGTGCTAATTAATGGTGTATCTATTGAAGACTACACGCTCGATTCAGTTAGAGATAAAATCGGCTTTGTCAGTCAGGAACCCTTCCTCTTTTATGGCTCTATCAAGGACAACGTAATCTACAACCAGTCGGCAAATGATGATGAATTACAAACCGCGTTAGAGTTGGCCGGCGCTTGGGATTTTGTCCAAGAGTTAGAAGAAGGCTTGGAAACCATGGTTGGTGACCGAGGGGCTAAATTATCTGGTGGCCAGAGAGCTAGAGTTTCGCTTGCCAGAGCCTTATTGAAACAACCATCATTGCTGATATTAGATGAAGCATCAAGCGCTTTAGACGCTGAAACCGAGCGACGTATACAAGAAAATCTAATCGCCAGTGGTAATGACAGGGCAACACTTGCCGTAGCACATCGACTCAGCACCATCAGAAATGCTGATGAAATCCTCTCAATGGTAGATGGTGCTGTAGTTGAGCGTGGCAAGCACGACGATCTTGTAGCAGCAGGCGGAGTTTATGCTAGTCAATGGACAATTCAAACCGGTGACATGGCTGGATTGTAACTAGACTCTTTTCATAATTGGGCGCAATACTGCAGTCTTTTGTGACTTTTTGGCTTCATTAAGGAATTTTTTATTGCCTAAAATAATCAGTGATGAAATTAGAACAAATAGAGGAATACCAACAATCAACGACCAGACTGCAAGGCTTAGATTAGCGATAAATATCTCCTCAAGCATCTCCGCAATAACGATGATTGATACGAAGATTAGTACTCTAACAATGCCCAAAAAAGTACGAACAATCATCCATATTTGTTCGGTATCATTTGCCTCATCAGGTTTGTCCAAAGCAGACAATCTTTCGACAAAAGATAGTCCACTCATATCAGTAGCGGCTACTTTCATCTAACTAAGCAGTTACGGCTGTTTATCTCTCAAAAGCAGGATTTTCTAAGCCACTCAAACAGTACGAGTACGGTCATCAATTTGGTGTCCAACTCCGGCTTTGCCACCGGTCTTGCTAATTTCTCTCCACGCCTTGATTACGCCTTGGCCATATGCCCATTGGGCTAGGAAAACGAATAATGGTGCTAGGAATACTGTGCCAATGCTTCGATGAGGTGAAGTTCCAATCGCCGCACCGAGCCAACATATGGCGACATATGCTAACATCAATCCTCCAACGCCATGGAAGGCAATTCGTGGCATGGTCCATTCACCTGATATCGTCAACCAGTATTCATCAGCGGCTCCACCTGAAAGCATGCCATAGATTACTGCAATAATGGAAATTACGACTAGTGGTGGGAAAAATCCGATTGCAGTGTGCGACCACCGAGAAATTTCAGGCCATCGTTTATTGGCAACCATTCTAGTATAGCCGTAATTGCGCATTTGTTTCATGAATGGCTTGAACGGAACTCTTCGACGGTGTGGCATCACATTCGATGGATCGATGAACAACTTGTGACCCTTGCGCTGTATTTTAGCGTCAAGAACAACATCTTCAGCACCTATGCACCCCTCTTCAAAGAAGTCGACTTCCCGTAGATTTGCCATTCTGTGTGCACAGTTGACTCCTGGATTATGACTAATCGGGACCAATTCGCCTTTGGGCTGAGCGCCATAACGAGTTCCAGCAGTCATGAATTTGGTACAGAATGCTACGTCAGCACATTTGGCGCCGAATGAATCTTCATCTGGAGCGAAATTTGGACCTCCCACTGCGCCAACCTCCGGGTCTTTGAACCAACGAATGAGTTTCTCGACCCAGTCCAACGGTGGAATAGTGTCGTCATCAGTGAACAGAACTAAATCATGATCCATTTGTCTGAGGGCAAAATTACATGCATCTGCACGATTGTTTGATGAATCATCAATCCATGTGGCACCATATTTTTCACAGACCTCTTTAGTATGGTCTTTTGATTTTGAGTCCGAAATAACGATTTCAAAGTGAGGATATGTTTGTTTTGATAGCCGCTCTAAAACGATATCCAATTCGTCAGCGTTATTGATGGTTGGAATCAAAACAGCCGCCTTGTATGGCTGGCCATCATCCTTCAACAACTGCTCGACACTGGCGCCCATGGTGTTCTCCACAAAAGACACCGTTATGAATCCGAGGTACTT
>WTIT01000081.1 GCA_011526375.1 Methanobacteriota archaeon | reverse complement strand
CGGCCGATGGGCCGAGGTTGGAGATAACTGGGGTCGCTGCGCGTGTCTAACAAAAGAACGAGTTTGATGCTGCCCAATTGTTCTAGGCTGCGTGTGGGCAGCCGCCGCCGCCCGCAGCGCGGCCGGCTCGTGCGCAAGCCGACGGAGCCCACGGAGGGCAAGATCCCGGCCTTGCTCATGGGAACGATCGAGGAGCGCCAGCTATGGTACGACGCCGACGGCAAACTGCCCGACGCGTTGAAAAGCGACAAGCCCGCGGAGCGCGCCTTTTGGTGGTTCAGCAACAATCCGGACGACCCGGACACCCAAGACGTCGTGACGTTCGACTCGTTGGCGGAGGGCTACGAGCCGAACGACCAGTGGAACGCGCACTTTTGGTTCTGGACCGGTGAGACGAAGAAGATCCTGGTGCCGCTGCCGCTCCCGCAAGGAACCATGCCCAACCCCGAGGAGTGGGTCGACGCGCACAGCGTGATCGACGTGCCGAAGGACTGGCGGGAGCCGGGCCCAAAGGCCCTCATCCAGGTGGCGCCGACCAGGCCCGGAATGCCCGGTGAGTTTGTGCACAAGGGAGCGCTGCTGCTGCAGTTTGCGATGCAGCGCCGCAACGAGCCGTGGGGTGTGTGGGTCAAGAACGTGTACGGCACGGAGACCCTCGTGGAGTACCCGTATGCGTACCGAGGCCCGGGTGGCACGGGGCGCGACCTGTTCATACCCCGCAAAGACGGCCCTCAAGGGCAGCACTTTGATGAAATGGAAAAAATCCTGCTCAACTTTTTGGCGGAGTGCTACAAGCACGATGTCCTCGTGGATGGCAAAAAGGTCGAGGGCGTGAGGCTCTACGACTTCAACGGTGACGCCAAATACGAGAAGCATTTTGGAAGGGACAAGCAGACCAACCCCTTCCCGACGCCGTGGAAGTGGGGCGGCGGCACGCGGCCTTCGCACTACGACGGTACGGGGTGGGAAGTGGCGCTTCAGGTCGGATACGCGCGCTCCTCCTACGGCGACAACGATCTCTACCAAAACGAAAACCCGTGGGGCGACGAGTCGGACGACGAAGCGGACAACCAGTACGAGTACGGTTCCGGAGGGGAGGATCAGGAGGAGGAGGAGGAGGAGGAGGAGGAGGAGGAGGAGGAGTCCGAGGGGGAGGACGAGGACATGGAAAACCCGGCCGAGCAAGCGCGCCAGGACATCCAGGAGCTGGCGGTCCTCGCGAGGGAGTCCGCGACACGGACCTTTGCGACCTTCATGTTTGAGAGCACGTCGGGCATGCGCCTGGTCGAAAAGCTCGAAGTGATGATCAGTCGCTTGGACGACCCCATTTACACCGACATGATCGCAGACGGCTTTCACGACGATTTGTGGGAAGACTTTAAGGACGCTGTCTTGCACATGTACCGCCTCTTTGGTCGCGTCTTCTACTGGCCAGATAATGGCATACCTTTTCCATGGCAGGAGGATATGGTGCGCTATTTTATGGAGCGCGCCATTCTCGGCTTTCTGCACGCAGCCTCGGTAGACCAGTCGATGGCCAACTGGATCCGGTTTGTGGTCGAGCCGAAGCTCGAGGCGCTGCGGCTGTGGCGCGCGACGCACCTCCCCGAAGATATCGATATGCACACGGTCGTCACGCAGCTGCTCGAGTACATCGGCATCTCGGAGACGCAGTTTGCGGCCGAGCCGATGTGGCAGTTCCAAAGCAAGGCCGACATCTACAACTTTGACGCGGCGGTGAAGGACTGGATGCGCGGCAACCGTCTTGAGGTGGAATGGAATATGGTGCGAGCGAGCATGATCACCATCGACAATAACACCAGCAACAGCCACAGGAACGATCCGAGCGAGTTGTACATCAACAACCTGCACTCCGACGACACGTTTCGCGGCGCGCTTGCAACGCTGTGCGCCGAGGTGTTCTCGTCAGGCAACGCCAGGACTGCCAACAATCGGCGACGGGCGCCGAGCACGATCAACTTTCTGACGTCTGTCCTCGTCCAAACCCCCGACCGCGGCTCTTTGATACCCTTCCTGACCAACGGTTCAACCCTGCTGGACGACCTTCGCGCTCACATGGATTACCTGACGTCGCCGGCGGCCATCCAGGACCTGACGGAGCAGCAGCGCTCTAGGCAAATTCGATCCACGGACTATCTGATCAAGCTCCTGCTAAACGAGGACGAGAGAGAAGACGAGGAGCCGACGCCGGAGCCGGCGCCGTCACCAATGGTGCGCCGACGCTCGTCCGAAGGTTACCAGACGCGCTCGCGCACGCGCCAGCGGACGGGTGCCGCCCTCCGGCGCCCCGGACTGCTGCCGCGGTTTTTTTCATAAAAACGTTGGGCTAGTGCGCACGGTGGCGTGGGTAAGCGCGGCGTAGTAAACACGAGCCAATTGTACAAAGAGTGACAGAGAGAGTACAATGTCCGATCCGAGCGAGTCGGACGAGGATCCGGTGGTGAGCGTCGCGCTGCGCAAGCGGCGACGCGCATCAGCCATTGCGGCCGTGCTGCATGCTCGCGGCGATCCCGTAGACGACGAGGCGAGCGGAGAGGATGGCGAGGGCGAAGCCAGTAGTGAAAGTGGCGATGACGACGTGGGCACGGAGGGAGCGCATCCACTCGAGCGCGTCGCGCAGATGCGCCGGGTGGTGGAGTCCATTGAACTCTGCGTGCGCAACGTGGGGTTATCCCCAGACTACGTCGCGCTCGCCGAGCCGGCGCTCGCCAAGCTGCAGGCCACGTGCAAGGTGTACGCCAACCAGGCCATCTCGGACCGGTGGTCGGCGCCCTTTGTGTCGGTGCTGAAGCGCAGCCGGATGATTCGCGTGCAGACGATCCCGCACGCGTGGAAGGGCGTGCTGCGCCAGTGCGCGGGGCGCTGCCAAGTCTGCGGCGCGGCGGAGCACCGGTGCGACCAGGTCTTTGAGCTCGTGGGCGTCGCGCCGACCGAGCGCGCGCCGCGGCCGCTCGGCGCCGTGCGGCTGGGCGACATGGCCGAGGCGTACAACGACTACGACGACGCGGACGAGGCGATCGGCGCCGGCCGGCACGGCGTTGACGAGTACCTGGGCATGTACTCGTGCGGCCAGACGTGTTTCGAGAAGGTGGTGACGGCCTTCCTCGCGCACAACTTTGTGATGGACATCGCGTACGAGGTGCGCCGCCGCATCGACGTGGCGCTCGCGCTCGACCCGGCGCTGCTGGCGCGCTGGGAGTGCGACGAGCGCGACCCGAAGGCGGTGATCGAGCCGGTCACGACGCGCGACACCGCGCTCGCCGAGCAGCTGTTGACCAAGCTGCAGCGCATCGAGGCCGCGCTGCGCGGCGCGTCGCTGGGCGCGCTGCTCCCGCGGCAGACGGGGAACGCGGGCACGTGGGAGCGCGTCGACGCGACGCTGCTGCGCTGGTCCGGCGTCGACGAGAACATCACGGAGGAGGAGGGGCGCGAGGACGTGCTGCGCACGTGCGCGCGCCAGGCGCAGCGCGCGCTCGTCGCCTTTGGCTACGAGGAGTCGGAGCCGGGGTCAGACGAGGACGAGTCGGCGGACGACTCGAACGCTGAGGAGCTTGCGGACGACGAAGTGGTTGTCCTCGACGACGAGTCGGACGCCGACCACGACGATGGGCATCACGAGGACGAGGACGAGCGCGACGCCGTGCCGCATCCGCCGCCGCCGCCGCCGTCGCCCGTGCGCCGCGATTTTGTCAGCGCGCGCACGCGCGGCGCGCTCGCGCGGTTGGGGC
>WTIT01000104.1 GCA_011526375.1 Methanobacteriota archaeon | reverse complement strand
CGGAGAACCAGGGTATGCACCGACGCCTCGAACCGCCCCTGCGCCGCACCACGCGCGCCGCACCCCGCGCGCCTCACCGCGCGCGCGCCTCCGCCCCACAGGCGACCTCAAGTCCGTCGTCCTGCACAAGATGACCATGTCCTCGCAGCAGTCGACGTTTCCGGTGGCTCTTGGAATCAGGATCACTGGCGTCGATGACCAGACCTTCGCGCAGACGGGCGGTTGGAACCGCGCTTAGAACCACGATGTCCTCAGCTTGCGCTTCTCCTACTCACCCGACCGTTTGCGCGCGCAGAGTCCTACTCGACCATCGCGCTCCCCAACGCCAACTCGCACACCGCGCGCACGCTGCAGGAGGACAACACAGATTTGGCCTACGAATGTGATAATCCATTATTCGAACACCACGAACGCCACCACCAAATCGTGCTCACCCTGTGCCCTTTGCCCGGCAGTCGCGCGCAAATTTCCCGGGGTGAGTGCCTTTGCTTTCTAACGCATCGAACCATGCGAGCACACGCGTCGCGCCTAGTAGTTCTGACCGCGTGTGCGTGTGCTTGGCAGTACACGGCAGAGAACCTCTCCGGTACGCATCTGCAACAAACCATCTGCCACAGTTCGCCACCCCGTCACCATTATCTAACGCTTGCCCTTTGCGCGCGGCAGAAAAGGGGATCCACGAGGCGCGCGGTTGTAAAAAAAGGAACGCGCACTCCCCGCAACGCGCTCACACGTGTTTGTTTGCTCGCAGGTCGCCGCGCGCCGCTTCTGCCTCGTGGCTGCTGACCATCCCCTCGTTAGGTGAGCTAGTGCTACTCAAACCCTCGCCCGGGCTTTTCTGCTCACCCCGTGCCTCGCTTGCCACAGCGCCATCTCGGAGAACGCGGAGAAGCTGCAGAGTGCGCCACGCCCACCTGAACCGATGGCCCAGCTCCCTCACTGACGCCCACCGTTTGCTGTGGCAGTGGGTGAGATCTCGATGATGTGCGCAGCGTTTCTGCCGCTTTCGAACCCTCCTCCCCTTCCCCGTCCCTGTCCAAGTGCGTCAGCATGCGAATTACTCTCGTGCAGGCCGGAGGGCCTGGTTCGCCGACGCGTCGCCGCCTCGAACCGCCTTAGGCCTAGTAGCCCCTTAGCGCCTGCCCGCTGACGTCCCTCCGTTTGCCCGCGCAGGTCAAGATCTCGTCCAACCTGTAGTGAGCGCGTGCCCCTCGAACCGGTTCACAAGCCCAATGTTTTTTTTGCAAAACGCTCACGACCGCGTGCCTGTTTTGCGTGCGCAGCGAGACCATCCTCCCGATGGCGGGCGGAGCGCCTCGAACACGCGCCCCGCCCTCCGCGCCCGCTCTCACACGCACGCTGACACCGCCATCGCGTGCCCGCGCAGGTGAAGACCCAGGTCGAGTCGCAGGTGCGCCCGCTGCGCCCGCTCTCAGCCGCCGCGTGCGCCGGCTCACGCTCCGCACGCTCGCACGTTCACAGATCAAGGTCCGCGACCTGTCGAATATGTCCGTCACCGCGTCGCCCGCCGACTACAACTCGTGGGAGGCCGTGCGCAACGAGCTCATGTCCGAGGCCAAGAAGGGCCTGAAGGCGCGCGTCGAGGCCGAGGTGGCCGCGGCCAAGGAGGACGACGACCTCGATGCCATGAAGGTCGCCTTCCAGGGCGAGGAGCGCGACCTGGAGCACTCCATCGACCACGAGGTGCACACCTTCTCGTGCGTGCTCGACGTCGAGTACAACGTGCGCCGCTGCACACGCCTCGAACCCGCGCTGCCCACGCTTGCCTCACGCTCCCTCTCTCCTCTCTCCCTCGCTTGCGCAGTTCCTCTCCAAGTAGACGCGCACTTTCTTCCCGCGCGCCTGGACGAGCCCTGGCCCGTGCGCCGTGTGCGTACGCGTGTCCGCGAGTTGCTTTTTTTAAAAAGAATGCTTAGAATTCCGTCTCACTCACACGCCCGAGTTTAACGAGTTTAGTCGCTGCCGCCGTGGCGGGTGAAGGACTCGTGCGCCTCCTCGTGCAGCGGGCCGCCGGGCCGGGCCGCAAAGTGCGGCACCTGTTTAAGGTGAATGGTGAGGTGGAACGCCGGGTCCTCGGCGCAGTCGAAGCGGAGCACGCCGTTGAGCTCGTCCAAGTAGCCGGAGAAGGTCTTGCCATGCGTGCCCGCGCGCCCTTCACAGGCCTGCGCGGGGATGCCGTGCACGTGCACGCCGTCGACGCAGCTGTACAGGCTCTCTCCGCGCAGACCCATCGCGCGAATCTTCTGGCCAAACTCCTTGTACGACTCGATCATCGGACTCGACAGCATCGCGGCGGCGGCGGCGGCCTGTGCGGTCCACGACTCCAACGTTTTCACGAATAAGTCGTTTTTATAAATTTGTATAGAGAGCGGGAACCGATGCTGCTGCCCAACCTGGGCACCTTGGCGCTCTCGCCGGGCAACGTGCTCGTGCGCTGCCCGGAGTGCGCGTCGCTCTTTCAGAAGGCGTCGCCCACCGGCTGCGCGGAGTGCGGCGGCACGCGCAAGCGCAAAAAGGAGGAGGAGGAGAAGAAGGAGTGCGCGTGCGACGACGACGACGTGCCCGACCCCAACGATCCCAACATCAGCGAGCAGTGGAAGAACGCCTGGATGCAGGCCAACGGCTACTCGACAGGGAGGAGGGACGTGCCCGAGGCGCCGGCCGCGTGCGAGTGCGAGGAGAAGGAGGAGGAGGAGGAGGAGTGCGCGTGCGACGACTCGCCCAAACCCGAGTTTAGGTCGTCGCTCGGCGAAGAAAGCGAGGACAAGGACGAGGCGCCTTCGTCGTCAGATTAGGGTCGGGTTCTCGGTTCGTAAATGGAACATTTGGCAATCTTAGAACCAAACACACCAACCCGGGTTGGTACTTTGGCAAGCTGCCCAACGCCCGCTCAAGTTGAGAGGTCAGATCAAACGGTTTTTTTTTAAAAAAAAATTACTTTTTAGCCACAGGCTTGGATGAGGAGGAGGAGCTGCCGCCGCTGCTGCCGCCGCTGTTGCCGTCGCCACCGCCGGCGGCCGCGCCGGGCGTGGGGTGGGGCGCCTTCGCATCATGCAGCGTCTTCTTGGTCTCGGCCTTGGTCTTGGCTACCTGTTCTCTCACCACGTCCGTCTCGGCGGCCGTTTTCAGCGCTTGCGCGCCCTTGAGCGCCACGTCCGCGTCGCCCAGCTTGGCATTGTTCTGCGCTTCAATGAGCTTCGCATCTGCCCCACTCTGGTCGGCCGCCTCGCGCCGCTTGACCGCGGCCGCCACCTCGCTCGCCGTGCAGCCGAGCGAGTGCAGCGCCGCCGGTAAGGCCGACTGGATGTCGATGAGTCCCGATGAATACAGCTGCTCGATCTCGGCCGTCGACGCGAGCGGCGCCGTGAGCAGCACGAGCTCGTCGCCCTCCTGCGCGTTCTCGTAGATTGTTTGATAGCACGCCGTGAGCACGCGATTCGCCGCGAGCGCGATCGAGGTCACGGTCGTGTTCAGCAACTGAAGCCTGTCGCAAGGAGGATCGTCGGTTGAAGAAAGGTGCGTGGTTGCGAGTTTGAGCGCGTGGCGCACTGGCTCATGCTGTTGCTCGAGAACTTGCCCTCGAACTGTGAGGCAAACGCGCGCGTGAGCAAGCGGGGTTGGGTGTGGTGTTTGAGCTGCTGTGGCGCACGACAACCGACGCGGGTACGCCCATCGCCGCACAAACATGATCGTTGACCTGGTGAGGGTGGAGATGGTTGGGTG
>WTIT01000136.1 GCA_011526375.1 Methanobacteriota archaeon | reverse complement strand
AACCCGGGTCAAAGGAATGAGAGTCCTTTATGATGGGCCACTACACTATACGAGCATGGCTAACCTGCCGTCATGCCTCATGTATTTAGAAATCACGCTAAGTTAAGGGTGTTTGATTTTATCAAATTTAGTTCACTTTAACCAAAATGTGAAAGTGAAAAGATGTTACTGCAATGATATTCAATTTTACTTACACTTTACAGACTCTATCCTTTCTTGATATACCACAGCCCACACGTTTGGGTCATGAACAATCAAACGGATTATGAAGAGATTTTAGCCTTTGAAGATCTCATAGAGACAAACACTTCTCCACAAAATGTTGTGTGGGACAGTAAAATGACCACTAAATTCGCCCACCCCAGCGGCAGAATCCCATCCCATTCTGCGGCTGTTGGGTGGCAACCAATCCACATTCCAGGAATGAATAAATTGGAACCAATCTATTCATCGACAATTCGTGGTTTGGTTAGAAGAGTAAGAATGAAGAGAGGTGAGGCATGATGAGTAGAACAAGAAGATTGAGGACTGAGATTGTCGATTTCCTTAGTGCTGTTGGTGAAGCAAATACTACTACTATACTAGAACATGTCAACAAAAGGTTTCGTTGGGGAGCTACAATGAATCAACTTGGCAATGTTCTGGCCAGAGATCGCCGATTCTCCAAGGTTGGTTTTGATGAAGGAACTGATGTTGGTGGCTTTCGAACTCGAGTTTGTGTCTGGTCTATGGCCTCATAACGAACAATATCAAAACCTATCTGGTTTTGCATAAGTCATGGGCGGAAGCATCAAAGCGTATCTACATTTGATGCGCATGAAGAATGTGATTCTAGCCTCAATTACAGTTCCACTAGGAGCACAATTTGCAGTTGGTGATGCTTGGTTAAGTGATCAATTACTAGAAGTAATTGCGCAAATTTTTGCGGTTATTTTCTTCATTGGTGCAGGAAACACAATGAACGATATCAAAGATGTAGACATCGATCGTGAAGCACATCCTGAAAGGCCATTGGCTTCCGGAGCAATCAGTATCAATAGCGCACAGAATTTTGTCAAAGTTCTGTGGTTAATGAGCATAATTTGTCTATTTATTGGCGCCTATTCCTTGCATAAAGACGGCAACTCAGTTATTGAATTGCTGACAATTTATATCCTTGCTGTAACATTGATGTTGACTTATGACCACGGTCCTGAGTTGAAGAATACTGGGTTGAAAGGTAACATCTCTATTTCAATTATGGTTGGCGCTGTGATATTGTACGGTGCATCAAGCGTTGGAAACTTGTGGACAACATTAGTCTGGTGGACTGCAGGTGTTGTTTTCTTTGCCAATCTTGCAAGGGAGATTATCAAGGATTGTCAAGACATGGAGGCTGATGAAGGCGTAAGACAGACCCTCCCTATGACATACGGTTTAGTAAAATCAAGAATGTTAGCCTACGTCATTGTCATGGCTGCTTTAGTTTGCTTATACGTTCCATATTGGAAAGGTCCGTTCGAATTCAATCAATTGTTTTTCCAAACCCCTGCTATTCTAATGTTAATCACACTGAATAGAGAATTAGCCGAAGGAAAGGACTACCAAGCCGCAGCAAAAATAAGAACTGCAATGTTGTTAGGATTGATAGGTTTCATCATACCAATGTATGTTTGATTAGGCAATGCCCATGAATTCACCCATAGTTGCCCAAGCTTCGTTACTAACTAAGTAAGCAAGTAATGACATTTGAGCCCACATTCGATTTTCAGCTTGATCGAAAACAATTGAATGTTCATGATCCATAACCCAATCTGTTACTTCGTCACCTCTGTGTGCTGGTAAACAATGCATGAACTTCCATTCAGCATTCATGTTGCTAACCAGTTTTTCATTTACTTGAAAGCCATCAAAGGACTTGATTTTGTCCTTCATATGTTCTTCACCCATAGAAATAAACACATCTGTGTAAACAACATCTGCCCCTGTTACTGCTTCTACAGGGTCATTAGTGACCACGACTTTGCTACCATTCTTGCTTGCCAATTCTTTGGTACGCTCGACAACATCTTCAGCAGGCTCATAACCCTCAGGAATTGCATAGTGTATGTCAATACCAAGCATGGCACAGGCCAACATCAAATCATGTAGTACATTGTTACCGTCACCAACCCATGCTACTTTCAATCCCTCTAATTCAGAACAGTGCTCTAAAATCGTCATCAAATCAGCTGCTGCTTGACACGGGTGATGTTTGTCTGATAGTGCATTTAGTACTGGAACATCAGCAAACTTTGCTAGTTCTGCGACGTCATTATGAGAAAAACAACGATATGTCATTGCGCCCAAAAATCTGGACAATACTTGAGAGGTATCGCCCACAGTTTCAGACTTTCCTAATTGGATATCGTTTTTCAGTAGGGTAAGTGGGTAACCACCCAGACGATTAATTCCTACTTCAAACGAAACTCTAGTACGTGTACTTGGCTTTTCATATATTGAGCCAACTGCCAAGGTGTCTAGTGGGAGGAAGTTAATCGCTACATCATCACCTTCTTTCCAGAGTCTCTTGAATTCAATAGCCCATCTTAGAATCATCTCAAAGTCTTCTTCAACATCATCAATAGCCAAAAGGTGTTTTGTCATGCCCCTTCGAGTTCAAGGCGGCTTCTAAGATTTCTTGATTGAAAATCAATTTCTTTCATGTTCAATGTCTTGGGCAAATCCATCGCGCGCATCACCCATTCCACCAAATAACGCTTGAGCAAAGGTAAGCACATCAGCAAGTCCTTCCTCAAGTTCCGAAGATAGTGGTGTTAATCCGGGTGCCTGTGCGAATTCCTGCATCATTCTCAACTGATTGATTGCGAATTCAGTTCTTTGTCCTCCAGCTTCATCATATAGTGCCATTTCTAAGATTTCTAATCGTTCGGACCATTCTAGGATTTTTTCCAGTTCCTCTGGTTCTAGTAAATCAGATTTTGATAAGAAATTCTTGGTTGGCAATCCTAGCCTAAATTCAACAATGCTTGATAGTAGCATTTGTGAAACAAAACCAGAAGGTGACCTAGACAGCATAGGGTCGAACAAATAAATTATCGCAGATTGATTTCTTCCTAGTACCTCGATTAAATGGTTACTTGCTTCTCTGAACGCAAATAATTCAACTTGTCCGGGCGTATCAACAATCATCAATTCTCCAGATAGTGCGTGAAGTTGCTCAGCAACATCTCCAGCTTGTGCTGCTAGCAAATCTGCGGCAAGAATTTGAGCGCCATTAGGCCCTAAATCATATTCTGTCATTACTTCTGTTAGTGAAATCAAATCTCTTACGTCGAATTCTGCATCATAATGCACACGCTCAGCACCGGGATCTAGGTTTACTGCAATTGCATCAGTCTCTAGGAATCTAGACCACCTTTGAAAAGCCGTCACCAGCGATGACTTTCCTGCACCTGCTGTACCAACTACAAAAATAACAGGAGGAGTACTACTATCTAATCCGACCATGGTTTGGCCTCCTAAGCATCATAAATCAAGTTGCTTATCATAGCGAGTAATTTACCACTAAATCGGCTATTTTTATTCAAACCTTTGGCCATAATGGTTATGTGCTATGCATCAATGGCAGACCTGCCGCATTGCTATAATGCGCGGAGGAATTGAAATGTCTGAAGAGAAACCCCCTATGCCCCCAGGATTGCCGCCTATGCCACCTATGCCGCCTATGCCACCCACCGATGCCCCCATAGATGCACCTCCTGCACCTCCAGGATTACCGCCTATGCCACCAATGGACGCACCACCTGCTCCTCCAGGTATGCCACCAATGCCTCCAATGGA
>WTIT01000123.1:1838-3832 GCA_011526375.1 Methanobacteriota archaeon | reverse complement strand
TTGTACTTCAGCGTTGACAATGCTTACCCACACACTGTAGTGGAAGACCAACCGATTGATGCAATCGGCTTCCATCCTGCATTCTGGGATGGTACAACCACATGGACTGCTTCACCAAGTTTGCCTAACAGCCTATCACAGGATAGTGCAACTGGTGAGATTACTGGCACAGTTGACGATGTCATGATCGGCACGTACACAGTAACTGCGACTCACAGTAGTGGAGCAACTGAGACCTTTAGTTTCAGCATTGACAGTCTACTCGATACCGATGGAGATGCTTTACCAGATGACTTGCCATCAACTTACAACCCAGCCAATCCACCAACTTCCGGCTTGATTGCTGACGATGATGATGATGGTGATGGACTACTCGACAGCGTTGAAACAGATACCGGATTCTACATCAACGGACAAAATACTGGAACAGACCCACTTGACCCAGATACTGATGGTGACGGAATCTGTGATGGTCCAAATGCAGTGCCACCAGTTTGTATTGCTGGCCCTGACCCATCACCAAATGGTAACACACCACCACCAACTTTGGTTGCATTGAACAATACCGACATTGGCACATTACCACCATACATGCTGGTGCCGGGCGGAACTTTCGAGATTTCACCTGACCTACCGGCCAGTTTGTCAATCGATCCGAACACCGGTGAGATTACCGGTACGCCAACCCAAACTCTGGACAATACTACGTTCACCGTTTGGTCGAACCATACTGACGGAACTTCACTAACTTATGATTTCACCATTGAGATTCTTGAGGACAGTGACGGCGATGGTATGCCAGACGAGCTGCCTGATGATTACGACCCAACCAACCCTGAATCACCTGGTTTGATTGAGGACTTGGATGATGATAACGACGGCAATTCAGATGTTGATGAGGCTGCAGATGGCACTAACCCAACCAATCCGGACACCGATGGTGACGGTATGTGTGATGGTCCAGTTGCCGTTGACCCAGACTGTGTAGCAGGTCCAGACGCCTTCCCACTCGACCCATCGGCTGATACCGATACTGACGGTGATGGCCAACCAGATACCATGGTTCCGGGAGTCGATTCCAACAGCGACCCAGCATTGATTGAGGATATGGACGATGATGGCGATGGTCTTGATGACATCTATGAAACCAATACAGGAATCTACAACGATGCAACTGATACCGGAACTGACCCACTTGACCCAGATACCGATAACGACGGTATTTGTGATGGTCCTAACGACGTTCTGCCGATTTGTGTTGCAGGTCCAGATACTGAACTTGGTACGGCAATCGATGGTACTGCATTCTTGCTCAACAACACACCAATGACCTACTTGATGCCTAAGTATGATGTTGCAGATGCAGTTTATGAAGTCCATCCAGCACTACCTGCTGGAATAGTTCTCGACCCAGTAACTGGTGTCATATCAGGAACTCCAACTGAAGCAACTGACAACATTACCTACACCTTGTTTGCTAATGTAAGCGCAGACGGTTTCACTTCCAGCTGGTCATTCAACATGCAAGTGTTGGAAGATACTGATGGCGATGGTATGCCAAACGAATTGCCAGATGATTATCCAACCACTGGTGAGGCGCCATTCGACCTTGTTGAAGACCTAGACGATGACGGTGACGGTGCTTCAGATGAGGCTGAAACCGGCACAGGGATCTATGTTGATGGCAATGACATGGGTACTGATTCACTTGATCCAGATACCGATGATGACGGAATTTGTGATGGTCCAAATTCGGTACTGCCAGTTTGTATTGGTGGCCCAGATGCTAACCCGTTCGGTATTGGTAGCGATGCTCCAGTAGTACTGGTCAATAATACTGAAATGACCGACTTGTATCCAGCCAACAATGTGCCAGACGCAATTTGGCAGATTTCTCCAGACTTGCCAGCCGGCCTAACTTTGGATGTCAACACCGGAATTATCAGCGGAACTCCAACCGAAGCAATGGAGAATACTACTTTCACACTGTGGGC
>WTIT01000123.1:0-1738 GCA_011526375.1 Methanobacteriota archaeon | reverse complement strand
GCATTGGATGATGATATGGACGGTGACGGAATCCTCAATGATGAGGAAACCAATACTGGCGACTACATCGATGACCAAGACGCACTGACTGATGCAGCTAATCCAGATTCTGATGGCGACGGAATATGTGACGGACCTGCAACACCAGATGCGAGCATTTGTCTTGCTGGTCCAGATGCCTTCCCTACTGATCCAGCCGCCTCATTAGACACTGATGGTGATGGTATGCCAGACGAAATCAGTGGAGAATCGACCACCGGACTAATCGAAGATAACGATGATGACAACGACACTATTGATGATGTAACAGAGATGATGTGCGGCACTAATCCGAAGGTCATCAATGCATTACCAGACATTGATGGTGACGGAATTTGTGATGTTCTAGATGACATCGCTGACCTACCGTTTACCATGACTTATGACAGTCAACATCTTGACCTGTTTAGAAACAAGACCATGGATGCATTCATGCCAAACGTAACAGGTCTTGGTGATGTCGCAAGTTGGGAATTAGACGGCGAGTTGCCAGAAGGTTTGACCTTCGGAATTAGCGATGCAAGAAGTGCTGGCTTAGACGGTGGAATTCGTGGAACTCCGCTTAATGCCACCGAGGAACCTTTGAACATCACCATCTGGGCTAACAATACGAATTATCAACAATCGTTTGCTTTGATGCTAACCGTATTCAACGATACCGATAATGATTCACTGCCTGATTCCTTACCGGCAAATTACACTGGTAATTTGACCGCTGATGATGACGATGACAACGATGGTTTCTATGATCAGGATGAGTTAAACTGTGGCTCAGATCCACTTGATACTTCATCCGACCCAACTAATACCGAGGGCGAGATTTGCGAAAAATTGGCCGATGGCGGTAGAGATGATGGCGAGGACGGCCTTGCTTGGTGGTGTTTCCCACTGTGTTTCTTACTGCTACTATTGCTACTAGTGCCACTACTACTATTCCGTGACAAAGTAATTGGCGTCATTGATGATGCAGAGCCAGAAAACACCACCTCGAAGCCTAAGTTCGTGAAAGGTGCAGGTCTTGCTGATAATCCGTTTATTCTCAAACCGTTCAAGACGGTAAAGCCAGGAGACACGATTTACAGCAAGGAAGTCATCACCATTACTGACATGACGCCGGGCTTGAAGGTCAAGTCGGTGGACTATTTCGACCGAGAAAATGGTCACAAGTTCACCATGCAAGACCAAGCCGGCAGCGATGAAGGCGTGCGAATGATCGAAGCCAACGAAGAAGGCGAGATTAGTTTCCGAATGATTTTTGATGACAGTTTAGATCCTACTTTACCTGGTGGTGAATTCAAGGGTGCAATCAAGGTTGGTAACCGCTCAGTGTACTTGTCTTGGGACATTAAGGTTAAACCAGATCCAGACTATGTCAAGGAACAAAAGAGACTTGAAGCAGAACGCAAGAAAGCCAAGAAGCAGCGTGAAAAGGAAGCGGCAGAAGCAGAAAAGCAACTCAAGGTTGAGGATAAATTAGCCGCAATTGCTGAAGCACAATCCAAGTATAAACAAGAGAAAGAAGAAGCTGAAGCTGCCAAGAAAGCCGAGGAAGAAGCACAAGCAGCTATAGCCGCTGCCGAAGCGGAAGAGAAGGCGGCAGAAAAGGCCAAGGCTAAGGCAGAAAAGCAGGCTGAAAAGGAAGTTAAGGCGGCAGAAGCTAAGGCCAAGAAGGAAGCTGAAGCAGCCGAAAAGAAAGCCA
>WTIT01000144.1 GCA_011526375.1 Methanobacteriota archaeon | reverse complement strand
CCCTTGCCCGTTTTGCGCCGTTTGGCTCACGTTTGCCACTTTTCGTGAGCAGGAGAGGCCGCGCCAAAAGAAGGCGCGCAGCGAGTGAACGCTAGCCTGTGTGGAGGACGCGCGTGTGTGTGCGCGCGCGTGCGCTGTACAAAAATCATTCTTAGAGATGCCACGACGCGTCTTAAAAGCGATTCCCTTTGCAACTACCCCCGAGACCACCGACCCTGCTACTTCACCAACACCGCCGGAATCACTCGTACCTGCGAGCGCTCCCCCCACCAACCCCGTACCGGCGCACTCCTTCTGGTGCACCATAAATGCGCGGCTAGACCGCATCGCCACCAAACAGCGCGAGACGCACGCGCTCTGCCTCGAAGGCTTCGCCACCGCCTTCACGGAGCCGCCGCTCACAGAGCTGCTGCGAGATCCAGCACGCGCTGCGCGTTTAGTTTCGACGCCCCCTTGAGGGCCGCGTCGCTCTGCCTATTCTTGCGGACGACGATGTAGTCGGTGATCTTTGGCTCGGGCAGGGTGGAGGACTGCGCCTCGGGCGGCTTCTCCTCCTCCGCCTCCTTCTCCTCCGGCGACGACGGGTCCAGCGTGATCCCAAACGTGAAGTGGAAGGCCTTTGTGTTGCACGGGGTGAAGACGAAGACACGCGCCGGCGTCACGCGCTGGCGCCGCGCGTCCACAAAGTCGTCGCTTGGGTCGAGCGTCTCGTCGGCGCGCAGCAGCACGCCGTCGATCTCGTTAAGCGCCTGAAAGGGCGCGTCGCCGACGCGCTCCGCCGTCGCGGCAAGCCACCCGTCTGTCATGGCCTGCCTCGCCTGCTCCCTCCGCGCGCGCTTACCGGCAGCATCGCGCTCGCACCTGCGCTTGCGCGACGCCAGCTGGTTCTCATCTGGATTCGGGTCGACTGCCTCCTTCCAGCGGCGGTGGCACTGCCGCACCGTGCGCGTGCGCACGTGCGCCGCCACAGCCTCCCACTCACGCTTGCGCCGAAAGGGCGTGGCGTCGCCGCACCCTTCCTTCTGCACCGCCGCGATGAGGCGCTCGGTCTCCTGCTTGCTCCAGCGCTCAAAGTGCCGGTGGGGGCCGTGCTGCAGGCCTTGGCGCGCCTTGGCGGCGTGCAGCGCCGCCTCCTCCGCCGTGCGGTGACTGCCTAGGACGTAGCGGACCCCTTTGTGGCTCACCGTCGAATAGAACGGGTAAGTGCACACGTCGGCCTCTCGGTACCACTTGACGCCGCGGTATCCCGCAATGTTGGAGCACTCGTTCTCGCGCAGCGTCTCCAGCTCCTCCGCGGTGAAGACTGGCCCCTCCGGGATGTGCAAGGGCGCAAAGGGCACCTCGGTGTCGATGCTGCTGCTGGTCTCCATCGCTTCCAGCATCGCCTCGAGGCTGATGCCAAGATCCGCGCAGTCGTCGGCGGCGTCGTCCTCGGCCGGCGGCGGCTCCTCGGCCGGCGGCGGCGGCGGCGGCGGCGGCTCCTCGGCCGGCGGCGGCGGCGGCGGCGACCGAGGACCGGGCTTGGTGCGAACGGCGCGTGCGGGTGTGGCCTGCGAGTGCGAGCCGCGCCGCAGCGCGCGCTCCTGGCGCGCGCAGCGCACTCGGTCGGCCGGCGTGGCGTTGTCCTCGAAGAAGCGCAAGGCGCTGTTCCAGTTGCGGAAGCGCTTCTCCTCCTGCATCGAGGGCAGCTTCACGCAGTGCGTGCCGCCCTCTCCGATGCGCGTAATCGCTGGGTAGTCGGGGACGGGGCACCGCGCCTCGGACGGCTGCACCCATGTGCCCGGCTGGCCCCGCGAGTCATTCCCGAGGCGCCGCCGCTCTTGCGCAGGATCGATCGGCCTCCACCACATCGGGTGGTTGGTGCCTCGCCGCGTGCTTGCAAATATGCGGTGCACAAGTCCAAGGTTTTTCAAAAAAGTTTACACAACCCCTCATCGCTCCATATCCTCGTCGGTCCGCTCGCCGAGCTCCTCGTCCGACTCCTCCTCCTCCCCCTCTCCCTCCTCGTCGCCGACCGACTCAAGCGTCTTGGCATGGTTGTACACCCTCTGCATGGCATTGCACAGGCGCACATACAACCCGTTGCTCATGTGTTCCTTCTTGTCCTCGATGAGCTCGTGCAACACCTTGACCTGACCCAAAAGTTCGTCTGCCATTGCCTTTCAATTCTCTCACTCGACACGCGTACACACGTACCATGCACACGAACACAGCGTTTTTCTAAACGTGCCGTTTCTGCATTTTTTCAGCGACTTTCCTCGTCGCGGGCGCGCTTGCGGCTCTCATCCCGCTGGGCTCTCTTCTCTTCGTTGTCCGCAAACGGGTCGGCGGATGGCTCGACCGGCAGCTTCGAGAGGGTCTTGGCGAGCGTCGCGAGCAGCTTGGTGATCATCTTGTACGACGGCTCGCCGACGGCTCGGTAGTCTTCGCAGCGCTCAATGGCGCCGCCTTTGACCATCTCCAGCGCGTGCTGGCGGTCGGTGGCCAGGTTGGCCAGCAGCAGCCCCGCTTTGACGAACTCGTCATTCTCCTGACTCGGCTTGTGCAGCGCGTACAGGCCGACGCCGATGCCCCCGTTGCTGACGACGGACTCAACGATTGGGGCGTCCGATGGAAGGTTCGCGCCGGACGTGAGCGCGCCGAGCGCGCAGAGCGCCCAATAGCGCGAGGTGGCCCGGTCCGCGCCGGCGCCGCCAGTGGGAGTGCCGGGCACGACGAAGCGTGCGCGGTTCACGAGCGACGGGACGACCCCGGCTTCGTTCAGTAGGAAGCGATACAGGCTGCTTTCGGACGCCAGCTTGGTGATCAGCCGGCACACGCCGCGGATCTTGGTCCCGGGACCCTCCAGGTAGGCCACACACGCTTTGGCGGCGGGGGTCACAGTGACGGGGCAAAACCCCTTCTTGCCATAGTCGGTCTCGCAGAGCTCGGCCAGCAGCAGCGCCGCATTGTTTTGCAGCTCCGTCCTTGCGCTCACCGAGCCGAAGAGGTCCACGAGCTTTCGGATGGCGCCCGCGTCCACGATCGCCCGGATGCAGTTCAGCTGCTCGGCCGTGTGCAAGTCCCGGACGTACAACCGTTCCTTGCGGACGACAAACAGTTTCAGCGTTTCGACCAGGCGCGTTTGGATGACGGTCTGTGGGAGCGTCTCCGTGGCGCTCGCGTCGACGAGCTCAACGAGCGTCTCGATGACGCCCTTCTCGCGCATCGTCGCGTGGTGCACGCTCGTTTCGGAGATGAGGTTGTGCAGCAGTCGAAGCGCGAGCTCGCGGTCCTGGAAGGTGTCCTGCTGCACGACGTGCAGCGCGGCGTCGATGCCGTTGGCCTCCACCACGGCGGCCTTGAACTCGTCGACGCGGTTGAACGTGAGCTGCTCGAGCAGCTGGAGCGCGAGCTTGGCCCGTAACACCGCTTGCTCGTCGCCCACGTAGCCCACGAGCACACCCATAAACCCGGGAACGACCGCGAGTTCGCGAATTCGAAAGATGCCGTCGTTGCGCAGCAGAAGGAGCGCGTGCAGCGCGTGCCCTTGCGTCTCGAGGTCGGTGTCCCGCGCCAGGCTGGCGACCCAGGCCGTGGTGCGGTGGCGGTTGCGCACGGCGTTCGCCAGGCTCTCGGGGTTGAGCGAGACAAAGTTGGGCACTGCGTTGGCGTCGCTGGGCGGTGCGGCCAAGGCGCGGGCGGCGGCGTGCGCCTGCCCGCTGAGGTTGCTCATCTGCCGGTAGGTCTCCTCATCGATGGGCTTGCCATCGCTGATCTGGTCAATGTAGGTTTGCTGCTGCACGAGCGCGGCGGTGAGCTGCGCCACGATGTCGGGCTGCGCGATGTGGTTCATGTGTGGAGCGCGTACGAGTGGGCGGTTGGGCGCGTCTGTAAGTAGG
>WTIT01000114.1 GCA_011526375.1 Methanobacteriota archaeon | reverse complement strand
AAGCCGACGGCCAACCCGAAGCCCGCGGCCAAGCCGGAGCAGCAGCAAAAGAAGACGGAGAAGAAGAAGAAACGGAAACGGGACTCGGACGACGAGGAAGACGACGAGCACGGGCCTGGCGACGTGTCCGATCTGCCGGACGAGTCCGAGGAGGACGAGGACGATTCGGACGACGACTCGGACGACGATTCGGAGGTGTCGGGGTCGTCGGAGGACGACTCGAATGCGGACGAGGACGCGGAGGCGTACGACGACGGGGAGGACGCGGACGACACGGAGGACGAGGACGAGTCCGAAGACGACCGACCCATGCGCGATCGCGAAAAGCGGCGGCGCACGCACAAGGGCGAGGCATCGACGGCGTCGTCGGTATCGTCCTCGTCGTCGTCGAGCTCAAAGGCCACGGTCGCGCCCGTGCCGCAGCCGCCGGCGGCGGCGCCCCCAATGCCCAGCGCGGAACTGCAGGAGCTGACCGCCCCCGTGCGCGCGCGCGTGGCCAAATGGCAAGAGCGCTCGGCGCTCAGCCTCTCGACCACGGCGCGAGAGCGCATCGACCAGTACGTCAAGGTGCTGGCCACGGGGACGAGCAGCGTGGGCATGCTGTCGGCCGCGCTCAGCCTCAACGACGAGCTCCTCGCGCGCCTCGAGGACGCGCCGCCGCCGAGTGACACCCTCACGCAGGTGGAGCGCGACAACGTGCAGGCGCTGAGCCGCACCGCGGGCACGTTTGCCAAGGGCACGCTCGGCAAGGTGCGCGACGCGCTCGAGGAGTCGAAGCGCACGACCGCGACGCTGGAGACGGTGCTGCAAAGCGGCGAAGAAGTGCTCAAGACGAACATCGCGGTGCTCGAGGCCTTTGGGCGCAGGAGTCTGGTACCGTCGCCAGCGCCGTCAACGGCATAACCCTGGGCGCGTGCCGTACATGAGAGAGTGAGAGAGGGGTCGTGCGCGCGGAGTGCGTGTAGCGGTCGTGCTGGGGAGGGCGCGTGTGTGGTCGCATGTTCGGGTAACGATTCCAGCGTACCATGGACGACCAAGGCAGCTCTGTCACGTTGATTTTTTACCGGATCCAACCCAAATGGTGGCGCGAGCCCGCGCTCAACGTGATCTCCGCGGCGGCGCAGATGTCTACGCTCACGCACGTGGAGATCGCGATCGGAGGTTTGGTGCCATTCCTGTTTCGACCCCGCCTGGCTGCCTTTTTTTAAAAAAACGGCGTTCCGTGCGTGCGCAGAGGAGGCGGGGCAGAGCGGCACCATGAAGCACGTGGCGCGCATCTTCAACGACGCCGTTGGTTCGCGTCGCACCACACCGCACCGCGACGCAAACCGCCACCCGTCTCACACCCCTACGGCGCAACCCTGTGCAGGCGTGGAGCTTGTGGAGCGCACTGGGCGCAACCCGCAGAACATCTACCTGCAGCTGGGGTGCTCGAAGCACGCCGAGCACCGGATGCTCTCGTTTGTGAAAAACCACTGCGTGGGCAAGCCCTTCTCCAACCTGGCGATGTTCCTCTCGCTGCTGTGGCCGCGGCAGACGGACTGCCAATCGTTCTTCTGTGCTGGCGCGATTATAGTTTCTTTAGCATACCGGTAGTCCCCATACCACTTCTAGTTGTCACAACACGCCATTGCATTGCAATTTCTGCCCGTTTGCGCAGAGCTAGTCGCCGCCATCCTCAAGGAGGGCGGGCTGATGGACGCTCACTCCAACCCGGGGAGCGCCACGCCTGAGATGCTCCACCGACTCTATGCGCCGAGGGCGGCGGTCGCCGCCAACCCGTGCGTTCTGCGAGACGTGCAGGCGGCATCACTGCACTTTAATGCGACGCTCGGCGCTCATTCCTACCCAGGAATGAGCGAGCGCGCAGCCGAGCACGAGCATCACCTGACGCAGCGCGCAGTCCTGGCCAACACGACGGCGGCGCCCGTGCCGACGCCGCTGCCGCCGCAGCCGCCGCAGTTTGCCATCGGCCGACGACGCGCGGCGTCGCCCACGCGCGCCCACTTTCGGGAGGTGGGCCGAAACCAGTACACCGGCGCCGGCGCGTGCACCGCGCGCATCCCGCCGTCGAATCCGGGCGTGCAGCTCACGCTCAACTCGCTCGACTTCACGACGGCCGCGCGGATGCGACGGACATGAGGCTCTCACACAAACGAGCCGCACACGTGTTGGTTTAAGTATGTGTCCCAAGGATACAGACAGTTTCTCACAAACCGTGCGTCCGCGTCGTCGTGCGGCAGCGCGCTCGGCGCCGCGCTCCGTCCCGAGAGGGCGTGCGCGGCCGGCACGCTCGATGCGATCCCAAAGTCGGCGAGCAGGTCCCGCCAGCCGGAGGCAAACGTGTTGGTGCACACAAAGTGCACCGATGGAATGGCAGCGCCACCTTTTCGAAGTTGGTCGAGCAGGAAGGCGGACTGCGACCACAGGAACGGGTTCATGGGCTTCTCCAGCGATCGCTTTCGAACGCACCGATCCCTGTCGGAGTTGCACGCCGGGTGCGTGACGCTGTGGTTGTACATGCTCCGCACCGTGGCGTGTCCGGGCGCGGAGGCGTCCCTGAACGCGTCCAACAGCTCGCGCAGCGTCCGCCGGCTCTGGTAGTTGGATGTGAGCGTCGCGTAATCGACGCGGTGCATGTGGGCCGTGTCGTACCGGACGCCGGACCGGAGGCGCTCGTACGGATCGCGCACCGTCATCACCGCGCACGGCCGCCCGGTGAGGCGCACCTGCCGAAAGGTGACGCTGTGCTTCTGGCCGAGGTACCACGACTCCTCGCTCCGGTTGGTGAGGTTGCCCAGGCTCGTCGCCAAGCTCGTGGTGCCGGTCCCGGGCGGGAGGAGCAGGCCGCAGGCTTGGAGGCCGGCGAGCCCCGGGATGCGGGCCGGTTCCCGTCGGGCGCGACGCTCAGGCAGCAGCAGCAGGTGTGGCGCGATGTGCCAATCGAAGAGCGCCTGCGCCTCCGGGGACGGCAGGCCGGGCGGGCACTCCGTGGTTTGAACGGTGGCGACGGGGTGTTGCATTTCGGGTGCTGCTGGGAGGCCTTGGATGGGGACGACTAGCGGTCCAAGCAGGTGAGAGCGCTAGGGGCATCGCCGGCTGGAGCGCCGTCGCGGCACGCGTGGGCGCCCGCGCCATGGCCAGCACCGCCACCACCTCCACGCTGCGCGAGGAGCGCGCGCGCGCCAGGGAGCGGCTGCGCGAGGAGCGCAATGCGTCGGCGTCGGCGCCGGCGCCGGCGCTGCCGTCCGTGCGCACGCCCGCGGCCAACCCGCACGCGATGGTCGATCTGACGGGCTGGCAGCTCGTGCCCGCGTCGCAGGCCGCGCTGTTCTACACCGAGCGCGGCAAGCTCGTGACGCAGCTGCCAACGCCTTCGCCGGTGCCCGAGCAGTAGAGCGCCAGAAAGGCAAAAAAATTGGCAAGGCCGATGGTGGTGGCATGGTGCTCAGTTCTCGGTTGGACATTTGGCAAGCAGACATCATCCCTAATTTTTATTTGGCAAACTGGCTGCGCAGGGAGACGGTCCACCTCCACATTTGGCCATGGATGACGCTCCACCCCGAAACTTGGCAGGGTTGGTTTGGAAAACTGGTGCGCGAGGGAGAATTTGGCAAGGTGCACTGCGCAGTTTTCGTGCGGTTCGAGAAATCCAATAAATTTTTCCAATAAGTCATTTATTGGGTCGGTCCGAGGCGTCGGCCGTGCATCTTCCAAGCACGAAGGGGGTGCTTGGAAGATTGTGCCCCGGAGGGGGGGGGTGATAAAAAGCGGACGAGTCTCCGCGGGGCACAATCTTCCAAGCACCCTCTTCGTGCTTGGAAGATGCACGGCCGACCCCTCGGACCGACCCAATAAATGACTTATTGGAAAAATTTATTGGA
>WTIT01000150.1:1764-3949 GCA_011526375.1 Methanobacteriota archaeon | reverse complement strand
TACCTCGTCGACTACACCGACGAGTGGGCGGCGTGGGACGAGGCCGACCGGCCCATGCCGACGCTGCACGCCATCGAGCTCTTCTACGACGACGTCGCCGTCAAGAAGAACGCCGCGGCGCAGGCCTTCGATGCCATCAAAGAGGCGGCCAAGAAGAAGAAGAAGCGCAAGGCCGCGGCACCGCCCGCGCCGCCTCAGAGGAAAGGGAAGAAGCGCGCCGGCGCCGCCCTGAGCGACTCGGAGGAGTCGGACGCGTCCGAGTCGGAGTGAGAGTTTCCTTTTAAAAAAAACTCTCAACAGACTACTGTTCCACTGACAATCCACGGCGCCGCCGCGGCCGCAACCGCGACTCCAAATGAAAGCGTATCGCCCGTAGCTGTATAGGGAACTTGCGTTGACGCAAAGAGCAGGTAGAGAAACCAGCAGACGCCCAGCGTAATCGGCACCGCAAACCAGATGGCGCGCAGCGTCCAGCGACTCACTTCGCCGTTATGCATCTCGAAGCGCCCACCAACGAGCGCGGCGCTGAAGAAGAAGGAGACGCTGTGTTGAGTACACCAATTGATGGAAGCGACTCGCCAGGACGGCGTGTCTGCGATCAAAGAACCGTCGTAACCCGAGCCGATCGCAAGCGATGCTATAGTAAGGAAGAGCTGCATGCTCACGAGCGCGACCATGAGCAACGCGGTGAGGGTATCCACCCACACAATGTACTTGCCCTGCGAGCAGCAGCTCGCGTAGAGCGCCCACGAGACCAGCGTCGTGACCGTGAGCGCCGCGACGACGCAGAGGGTGCCAGCAACGAACCAATGGGTTAAGTAAGCAAGATCGTACCCAAAGACTGAGCCCGCGCGATGGATGGTGTAAAGGGCGATGCCGACCGTGTGCAGGGCGCAGGCAATCGACGTGTTGCCAAGCCACGCGACCGGGATTGACGAGTAAAGCAGCAAGAGCTCGAGGCTCGGCAGCAGGTTGGAGCGGTCGCCATGAAAGTACACCACGACCACCGCAACGACGGCCGAGACGACAGCGGCGTACCCGGAGCCCGTCGCAGCCTCGCGCGCCGCCTCGTCGCCGTCGTTGGCAAAGTAGTCGCGCCGCGTCTTACACCGCCGCGAGTGGGGGAAGGCGAAGACCGTCAACCCAACGGCGCAGCACCAGAGCGGCGCCGCCGACGAGTTGGAGGTGTAGAGGCGTCGCGCGCGGTAGCTCGCCTCGCAGACGTGCACATCGCCGACGCACGCGTCGGCGCCAAAGAGCGCTTCCAACTCGTCCAGCTTCGAGAAGGCCGTGACCTGGATTACAAACGCAGCCGTGAACACCAAGATGGACAGGTGGCCCAGCACGGCTGCGACGGGGTCGCAGCCGTACTCGTAGATGGCCTCGTGATTGCTCAAGACGATGATCGCGGCGCATACGCAGAGGATGCCCCCGAAGACCAGCGTAGACGCCACGAGGTCGTCGGCTACAGCGAGGCCACGGCTCGTTACGTCCCCATGCGACGAAGTAAACTGCGCCACATCCGACGCGTGAAACAGGCCGGCGCGCACGATGCGCACGCCCGCGTAGCCCAAAAAAGCCGCCGAGAGCGCAACCACGTTTTCGCGCCTGCATTTAACGTCGTGCCCGCGTTTGCCGACGCCCGGGCCGCTGAGCCCGAAGATGAGGAGGACCGCCCACCCGCACAGTAGAGAATAGAGCGCGTCGGCTACCCGCGCGTTCCGGCCGCCTTGGTGCAGCCCGATCCACGCCACGATGGCCAACAGCACGCACGCGATGCCGCGCTGCTGGAACCGCAGCTCCGGCCGGACGGCGGGCGAGGCGACGAGCGCGATGAGCACGAGCGCGCTCGTTCTCATGGATACGGGCACGTCCACGACGAGCGTCGTGGGCAGCGCGTTGAGCGCGTCGAGCACGACCGAGGCGGAGAAGATGGTCGCGGCCGCCACGACGTTGCCCTCGGCCACGAGCTCGTTCTGCGACTTGAGCGTTGCCGCCGCCTCGGCCTCCGTCTCTGCGCTCGGCGCCGTCTCGACGGGTGCGACGGCGAGGAGCGGCGACGCGGTGCGCGAGCCCATGAGCACCGCGCACGCACGCGGGCCACGCGGGCCACGCGGGCCACACGGGCCTCACGGGCCACACGGGCCACACGGGCCACACGGGCCACACGGGCCACCCCTCACCC
>WTIT01000150.1:0-1664 GCA_011526375.1 Methanobacteriota archaeon | reverse complement strand
CACGGGCCACACGGGCCACACGGGCCACACGGGCCACACGGGCCACCCCTCACCCTAACCAAAATATGAAAACGGTTATGGTTTGCATGCAGGGGCTACTGCTTCGCGACTGTCACAAGTGCTGCTTTAACGTTTGGTGAGTAACCAGCTCGTCCAGTTTCACGGCGAGCACGCGGGCCAGCCGGACGCACACGGCCTCGTCGCGCGCAGCCTTCTCGTCGTTGCGCAAGGCCAGGTCGAGCACGACCAGTGCCAGCGCGGCAATGTCGTCGCCCACCTCGATCTTGGCACGAATCAGCAAGCAGAGGACGCTGTGCGCGCGTTCGTAATCCCGCTCCACGATGGCGCGCTGCAGCTGGTCCTTGAGCAGGGTGAGGTGCGCGCCCTCGGTGAGCGCGATCTGTCTGCACACCATCAGCAACTCGATGTCGTAAATTGAGAGGTTGTGCATCGTGCCAAAGGCCTCCCAATCGTCTGGGAGTGGCCGTGCCAGCATTTTGCCGTGGCCGATCGCTGCGTTCCCTGCCATGGCCCGTTCACAAGTCCAACGTTTTCCGCTAATCGCGTTTGGCTGGCCGTGTGGCGGCGTTGAGTCATTTACACAAACTACTGCGGCGCGCATGAGCGTACGGGTGCGCGGGCAAGACCTCGTCAACTACGTAAAAATACGCGGCACCGACGTGAGCACGTCCATGCTCGCGCCGTCGGTGCTGCACGTGAGCGTCGTGCAGAGCTTCGGCTTGCCGGGAATCCACGGCACCGTGATCTGCGACGGCTGCACGGTGCACGTGTCGTACGACCGGAACGATTCCAGCAAAGTACGCGTGTGGGCTGCACGGAACGAGCCTGAAACGGAGGACTGGGGCGCCTGTGCCATTCTTTGAAATAACCTGCACCGGGGGACGCACAGAGCAGGCAACGAAGACAAAGGCGGCATGTTGCTCGGGTGGGGCTCCAGGTACAAAACCGTCGACAACGACGTGGCCCTCTTTCCCGAGTTCAATTTTGAGCGTCTGGGCCAGCGCTTCTTGGTGCGCACAGCGTTTGCCTTCCTCGCCGCCACCTGTGCGTTCGCCTTCCTCGCGGCGCTCGCGGCGCTGAAAACGGGCCAACTCGCCGACGCGTACACGCAAGCGCTCAGCGGCGTGCTGTCGTTCGTGGCTGCCTATCACTACCGCGAGATCGCGACCGTTCGGAACCAAGAGGTGAGCGTGCGGTCCGAGTTGGAAGTTGACGCGCTGCGCTACGGGGACTGGGCCGTCACGATGCCCTTGTTGACGCTCAAGTTTTACGCCATCATCAATCGTCCAGCATCAACCTACGACAGCGTTTTTGAGAGCCCACAGATCGCCGCTGTCGCGGCCGTACTGATGATTGCGCTTGGCGCTCTTGTGCGCATCGGCCTCGACGAGCTGAGCGGCTGGCGGCGCCTCTCGGCCACCGCGCGAATCGTGGGTATCTGCTGCTGGGCGTTTTCATGTGTATGTCTGCTGCTGCTGTTGATCGACATCGGGCGCGCGGCCGCCACACACACGGACCGGCCCGCGCTGCTGTCCTTCCTCTTCGTCTGGCTGGGGTACCCCCTCATGGCGGCGATCGCTTCGATTTGGAGACACCTCGATCGCGAAGAGACGCCCTACGACCATAGGCTCTCGGTCGTCAAG
>WTIT01000149.1 GCA_011526375.1 Methanobacteriota archaeon | reverse complement strand
TCAACTAAGTAACAACCTGTGTCATCTCTTGGGTTTTCCAATGGGTGAAGATGGATTGAATACCTTTATATTTGAGAAGCCGTGGCATACTGAAATCTTCCAATCCTCCTTCAACGCCAACATCTTTAGTCTGCAACCTCAACAATTTCTTGTATGCGCTGACTTTGTGGAGCATAGCGCACTGGGAGGACAACAAGTACAGATGCTCAAGTATTTTGCTGCACCTGAGATGGAACATAATAACAGACTTCTTGATGTGGACTTTAACAATAATACCTACGTGAAATTGAGAAAAAAGAATTTTGATCGCATTCACGTTCGCATTCTGTCTGCTGCTGATGGAGAATTGCTGAAAAGCAACCCCAGCTCTCCCTCCCTTCTTCAACTACTTTTTGTCAACGTCAACACTGGCACCACCAGCATTTAGTATCTAAAGCTGTGGAGAATAGATCATTTTAGTTCGTTAAACACCTAACAATCCCTTTAACAACGAAACCCGAACCTGAAAACTGCAATGTGGCTGGAGTTGCTATCAGCATCCAATTTCTTGGTTCATCTGGTTAGACTTGCGAAAAGAAATGTTAGTGAATCGCAGTTGCAAAAATTTCGTGAAAATCTGATTGAGGTTCTGCAGCAGCGGTATTGTGATCACTGGTTTCCTGAGAGACCATTCAAAGGATCTGGCTACAGGTGCGTGAGGATCAACGGTAAGATGGATCCTATCATTGGAAAGGCTGGAGACAATTGCGGTCTATCCTCAGCTTTTCTTCACTCCACCTTCCCCAGCGAGCTCACCATGTGGATTGATCCACTGGAGGTTAGCTATAGAATTGGGGAGAATGGAAGCATTTGTGTGTTGTACGAGTACAGTGAAGGAGTAACAGAACCTTGGATGCCTGCACGTTTTAGAAAAGACAAGACAAAAGAGAAAAAAGTACGTGGATGCGAGTGGTTGACAAAATATCTAGGAATCAAAACATCGTCGTATCAAACTGCATATTCTTCTCCTCCTCAAGTTGCTATCAAGAAACAAGTCCTTGATCCTTGTAAAGATTCTCTCAGAATGGATTATCTACTTGATACTAAAAAGTCTATTAGTATTGAACAGTTGGCGGCATTGATTGACTAAATAGTTATTATTGAATGATAGATGTGTATGAATACTTGTTCCTAACGATTCAATAAAAGAAATGACACTTTATTCTCGACACGTTTGAGTATTGCAAAAAGGTTATCGCACACGCTGCAATGCCTCTGTCTCTCCTCGATAATAAAGCGAGGGATATCCCCCCATTATCATTCCAGCTCTGTTTATCCTTGTTGAACTTTTCAAAATCGGATTCCTTGTCCTAACAAGAACAAGTATTGGAGAGTAAAAGTAATAACTATGTTTTGGAAATCAACTCCCACCTGTTGCACTTCTGTCTCCTCCTTTTCTACTTCATCTTCAAGTTGAAAGAAAGGTCTGTGTCCAAGATGGTTGTCTGTGTGACGATGTAACAATTGTACATGGGGTTGGTAAGCTGGTCTGTGACTGAGATTGTCAACCCTCATTGTGAAGCAATCACTGAATTGTGTATGAACAGTAATATCTGTCTTGGTGATTGGGATTGGGAAAGAGCAAATCCCCCCTTAGGCTTAGGCTTTCGCGTGACAAGTTTTGATGAAAAAGTTTCAACAAACATCAAAATCTATTATCTCAATACTACAACAGGTGCAATGCTTGAGTTTTCTTTTCCAGATTAGCATAAAAATAGTTGCTCATGAGAAAATTATTCTTCAGTATAACACCCCCTGTTGTTAACATTGTTAGCACACAAACTTTGCTACACAAAAACGACTCAACAGTTATGCCTGACTGGCAATCATCCTACCCTTAAACTATTTTCACCCTAATTAAGTGAATCAAGTTTCATCCTCTTTAGTAGTCACTCTACTTGCTATTGTCTCCTCCACCCCCGCCTTTCCAACAGATGAGGCTCCAAAAAACTTCCCCCAGTTCAGTATGAGTATTCCCACCCACTGGTTGTAATGTTGTAATGCATAGTACACATGATTACAATAAAGATGGGATTCGGATTAGCTCATACCCCTTGGGAATCTCAGTGTACAAAGACGTTCACGAAAATGAACAGCAACACCAACAGTACCAGTACCATCAACATGGAGGACCTCCTCCAATGCGAGCTGAATGAAGCTGTAAGATCCATTGACTTTGATATGTCATTACTCATTGGCAACGATGCAATCAACAGTAGTGATCCCTCCAATAACATCCTGGAAAACGGTGATGACTTCATCCCTGACACACAGAATAAGAATAAGTTTCAACTTCAACCTTTTCCGACTACGGAGAGTATTTTGCACAAGGTAAGATCAAAGTCATGCACATTATTTTTGAAATGGTTAATGTTTTTAGTCTAATCCAACTCCAACGATTGCACCTCTCATCAACACCGTAGTGTCAGCTCCTGAATCCATTCCTAACACAGAGAATAAGATGATGATGATAAACCCTTTTCCAACTACGGAGGAGAGTATCAATATCTTCCACAAGATAAGATAAAAGTTATGCACATTATTTTGAAATGGTAAATGTTTTTAGTCCAATCCAAGGATCACACCCACACCTCTCATTGACACCGCACCATTCAACAGTAGCATCAACATTAGGGGAAATGGAAATGGAGAGTCCATCCCTGTCACAGAGAATGAAAATTTTCGCAAGGTGAGATGAACGTCATGTCATGCACATGATTTTTGAAATGCAAAATGTTTTAGCCCAATCCAAAGATGATGCATCCAGCTAAGGAGAGCAAGTTGATGTTGACTTCAGTTAGTGCAGATAGGACTCCTCCCTCCTACGGGGTAATCTCAAAGAATTGTATGCGATGTTATGCAGAAAACGCTAAATGTTTTAGTCCAATCCAAAGATGTTGCATCCAGCTAAGGAGAGCACTAGTTATAACCTACGTATGTTGGCTTCGGCTTCAATTAGTGCAGATAGGATTCCTCCCTCCTACCGGGTAATCTCAAAGAATTGTATGCCATGTTATGTAGATGATTTAAATAGTAAATGTTTTAGGATGAGCTGATGTGTGTTTATTGCGATAAAATATTCTGCGAAGTGCGCTATTTGAGAGCACATTTGACTAGAATGCACAATATGAAACAAACTATAGTATGTGATCGATGCCGTGTAATACACCATATATTTTTTGCCGGTCACAAAGCTGGTTACATAATGGAGGAAATCCCCCCCTTTATTATCGAAGAGAGTCGAGCACATTGCAACATGTGTGATCGACTTTTTGCTATACTTAAACGTGTGTAGAACAAATAAAGTTTTTTTCTTTACTTATTTTATGAGGGTGTCATTATGATTGAATACGATAGATATTTGCATCTTTTATTAAACGAGAAAAACACTCCTACCTGTCTCTCCACAGAGGTTGTTGACGTAGCTTTTTGATGAATTTTTCGCAAAGTCATTTTATTCTTCACGTGTTGTTTTGCTTATTTCTTTCACGATACACTTTTTCACACCTTTTACTTTCACTACTTTGTCGTTGAGCTCACTTACAACACCTTATCTTGTTATTTGCGTCCAATTACTTTCGTGCACGACAGTGCGACTTTTCATTTCACCCAATCACCTACCACGACACCATGCCTAGACAGTTACCTAAGTGGACGCAGCCTCGGCACCTGTTTACACCTAACAATACGATGGTGTGTCTTATCATTTCTCCCCAACAGTCACCTAAGTGGAGACAGCCTCGGCACCTGTAAGTAGGTGTAACTTGTCATCTCCCCTCCTAAACATTGACGATTATTGTCAATTCTCCCCCAACAGTCACCTAAGGTGGACGCAACCACCTATCTACACCTAACAATACGATGGTGTGTCTTGTCATTATTCCTGACAGTTACCTAAGGTGACACGAGC
>WTIT01000075.1 GCA_011526375.1 Methanobacteriota archaeon | reverse complement strand
CCCGAGATATAATTACATTCAAGGGCCTTTATCTCATCATAATGGCTTGAAATATCGACTTTTAATGAGTTGATATTCTCGATTATTCTGTCTGGGTTGCTAGACTTTGGAATGGTAATACACCCCTCATCGTAGCAGAATTTTATGGCTACTTGGGCTGGTGTACAATCTAATTCATTGGCGATTTTCTCCAACTTTGGGTCATCAACTTTGTGTCCTCTGGCCAATGGCGAATAAGCCATAACTTTGGCGCCAACTGCTTCAGTAGCCTGTTTTAGTTCGGGCCTCTGTAGCCAAGGATTGAACTCAACTTGATTGACGCTAGGCATATATTTTGCATAGGACTTCATTGCATCTAAGTGTGCAGGCCCATAATTGGAAACTCCAATCGACTTAACCCAACCTTGCTCTAAACAATATTCCATCGCTTGCCAAACTGGGGCCCTGTGATCTGGGTTTTCTGGTGGTGCGTGAACGAGATAAAGATCGATGTAATCCATGTTTAGCAGTTCTAGTGATTTCTTGCAATGCTCGATTGTTTCATCATAACCAACCGCATGAGCACGACGTAATTTTGTCGTAATGAAAACCGATTCTCTATCGATTGCTGCTTCTCTAATCGCTTCACCGACTTCGTGTTCATTGTTGTAGGCTCTTGCGGTATCTATGTGAGTGTAGCCTGCGTTTAGAGCATTGAGTACTGATGATTTACATTCACCTGCTTTTGACATCAAAAATACGCCTAAGCCAAATTGTGGAATATTGTGTTCATAGGCCGTGCCGCCGTCTTGTGTTGCATGACTGATACGCATGTGCGTCTGTAATTCAAGGAGGTTGATGAATCCCCCGATTATTCTTCTTCTGACCAAGTTTTCCGCATTACTTTGCCGGTCATTTCGCCGGCTTCAAAGGGCTCAACATCATGATCAACAATCAAATGTTTGACTAATTCATGTTGAAACACCATTTCCTTGCAAACCGGGCATTGCAACTCCCTAGCCCTTTTGTAACCCATGAATTCGAGGCGACCCTCTTTGGTTGTGAGTCGTCTTCCTGTACGTAACAAAACTGAAACGAATACTAGAACAAACAATACTATGAAACAGCCAAAGCCCATGAAAACGCCAGAAGGTGCTGGGTTCTGACTAAGTTTGATATCTTGGTAGACCTTATTCTCAGGTGAGTTTTGGTGTGCTGTAAGGTCTATGATATGAGTGAAATTCTCACCGCGTAGTGTCAGAAGAATATCTATGCCATCCTCTTCATTACCGGCATCTATGACTACCGTAAAATCTCCATAAGCGTCGGTCATTGCTTTAGTTCCTCGATACTGATAGCACTCATATACACCTACTTCGCATTCAACATAGACGTAATCCAAAGAAACCGGTGAGCCATCACCGTAAGTTGCTTTACCACTAATACGATAGGTTTCGGCACTAGCAAATGGTGTGAATAAAACTACCAATAGGCACGCAACAAGTAGTCTCTTCATGCTTCTAGGACTACTAAGTCACTTTTAGAGTCTTGATTGAGTCCGTAAGGAGTGTTATTCGTTGGCCTTGGCCCAGTAACTCAAAATCAAATCCTTATCATCTAGTTTGCCTTCATGAATATCGGTTATTTCTCCGTTAGAGTTTACAAAATACATGGTTCCTGGCGTGGAAATATCCATTTCGACAGCAAGTTCATCGCCCTTCATGAAGGCATATGTTGTTAGTTCATTATTGGTATTATTATCATCGTCATCATAAGCGTTAGCAGATTCATGCCACTCTTCCAAAGTAAGTCCGCCTGCTCTTTCGAGCGGATCTGTTGACATAACTAAGACCGGCAATTCTGCTTGTGCGTTCCATATTGAATGCATTGTTGAATAACATGGGCGGTTGCACCACTCAGCAGAGAACATAACAATGTATGATTGGTTCTCCATGCGCTGATTGTCATAAATTTCACCATTATCGGCAACCGCGGAAAATGCTGGAAAGATGGAAATTTCATCTTCATCTTCGACGCAGCCTGCTAGGCTAGGTGCCAAAAGCAGCGTGATGAAAATGAGAATTTGCCAACGCACGGTTGGATGAAGGTTGGTTATGTATTCAAGGTTTTGTTACACTGCATTACCATAAAGCCATTAATATTCATCTAAAGCGGAGTTCGTGGCATCAAAACGATTTATCATTTTGATAATTATTGCTGTTCTAATTTCGCTTTGTTCTATCGCTAACATCAGTGCAGAGGATACGACCGTATGTGAAACAGAAGGCAACTCTACTGAAGATCGTATCGGGTGCCTAGATAGTGATGGTGATGGTTGGTCAGATCCCGACGCCAATTGGACAATAGCAATGGGCGCTGATGCTTTTCCAAATAATTCGAGTGAATATGCTGATTTTGATGGTGATGGAATCGGCGATAATTCAGATGATGATATCGATGGCGATGGTGTTGTGAACGATGATGATGTATGGCCATTAGATGGTGTAATTTGGTCTGATAGCGATGGTGATGGCTTTGCTGACCAAGGATTACATGAGTTGTCAGACAATTGCCCATTTGCCTATGGAAAGAGTCGCATTAGGTTAGTGGGTTGTTCTGATATTGATGGAGATTTTATGCCAGACATCTACGATGATGATGCTGATGGTGATGGAATCAGAAATGAGTTAGAACGAGCCGCTTCTTCTGGTACAATTCTATACGACCCGTTTAACCCTCTATCAACTCCTAAAGACACTGATAGGGACACCATTCCGGATGTGATTGATGATGATAATGACAACGATGGTTGGCCTGATTTGGTCGAATTAGACCGCGGTTCGGATATCTATGATGGTGAGGAGACGCCGTTCAATCTCTACTTTGGCATCAATACCGGAATTTTCTATTCCGGAGGATTAAACAGTAATTCTTTCAGCTTTGACTATAACGCCGAAAGTTTTGAAATTTCAATTTCTGCTTTCATGGAAATCGTATTCGAAGAATTGGTTATTCCACTGCTTCTAATCCCAACCTATTTCGCAATTTTTTATGCAAGAGCAAGTAAATATCGTCTATTACTGGGAAAAATAGAGGGTGCCAAAGATGCTGATGAACTGATTGATTTAGAAAAAGAGGTCAATGAAATGGTCAAAGAGAAACGAATCAAGGTTTACCACGGTTTAGTTCTAAGAAACGCCATAGAAGAAATGGAATCTAGTTTTGGCGGCGAGAATACGCCTCAAGAAGAAGAATAATCCAATTCATGTTATTGATAGACTGGATTAGACTTACTTGCCATCATGGGCGAGTTAATCACCGGACAGGCTGCAACCTATGTTGAAGAAATGCATGTAAACACACAAGAAAGATACGAGATAATTTGCATTACCAAAGATGTCCAGAGAATAGTAACTGAATCTGGTATCAAAGACGGTTTAGTGCTAGTCAATCCAATGCATATAACCGCATCTTGCTATGTCAACGACTTGGAGTACGGCCTCCATCATGACATAATGAAATGGTTAGAAAAAATTGCTCCATTCTACGGAGTTGATGGTCGTGATGGTGAGGAATATCATCATCATAGAACTGGTGAAGATAACGGAGATGCTCATTTGAAAAGACAATTACTTGGCCAACAAGTAACTATGCCAGTCCGTAATGGAAGGTTACACTTAGGTACTTGGGAGCAGATACACTATGCTGAATTTGATGGGCAGAGAAACAAGCGAATCCTCGTCAAGGTAATCGGAGTAATTTGATTATCAAGCCATCAATTTGACTTCACACTCATCTAACCTTGTCTTGGCCACTACGTGGTCAGGGTCAATCTGTAGAACCTCTCGCCAAGCAGGTGCGGCTACATCAAATTGCTCTGCTTCATGATGCATAGCAGCGATGTGTAATCTTGAATCTAGATGTTGGGGGTCTGCTTTGACTGCCGCTTCAAAGTCGCTCATTGCGTTATCATTGCGGCCCCATTCGAGGTATAGCAATCCTCTTTGGTGCCATGCTGGAGCGTAATTAGG
>WTIT01000006.1 GCA_011526375.1 Methanobacteriota archaeon | reverse complement strand
GTCGAGAACGAAGGAGATTACGGATTTGCCGTACCTTCAGACATCTCAGTATTCATTCTAATGAGTGAAGGGCATGAAGGACATGACCACGGCGGCCACGACGGTCATGATGACCACGGCGAAGGCGGCCACGACGACGATGCACATGACGAAGACGGCCATGATGAGGACGGTCACAGTGATGATGAATCCACAGATAGTGGAGACTCAACCATCGTTGCCGATGAAGACGAAGAATTCGAATACGATCCACACAGCTGGTTAGACCCAATATCGTTCAAGGCACAAACACAACTAGTTCTTGGCGCTCTGATAGAAGTATTCCCTAACGGGACTGATACTTTCACTGCTAACGCAGAAGCATTCATGGCTGAACTAGACAAGGTTCACTTGGGCTATGTTGGAGCATTTGGTCCAGAAGGAACATGTACCAACAACACTGTCGCTGCTAATCATAATGCTTACTCTTACATCACTGAAAGGTACGGCGTTGAGTTTGTAACTGTTCACGGTCTTGACCCTGAAGGACAACCATCAGTTGAGGACATAGAGAAGGTAATCAATAAAATCAACGAAGATGAAATCAGCGTGTTGTTCATAGAAGAATACACACAAGCAAGTTCTGTGGATTTAATTGTTGGTGAAACGAATGTGGAAGTCATGTATCTATACACAATGGAGAAGGGACCTTCAGACGCTAACGACAACTATCTATCAATGCTAAACAAGAACCTCGATAATTTGAAAACAGGCCTTGGATGTGCAGTTTGATTGGCAATTCAACATAATTGATTTATGCTCAACCACTTGCTAGGAACACTGAGTGAGAGCATGGAGGTTGATTTTACACCGGGTTGTGGGGAGGAAATCCTGCGTGTGTCCAATTTGTCAGTGAATCGCTCAGGAAACGAAGTAATTCACGACATAAATTTGACAATAACGTGTGGAGAATTCGTCGGCATTGTTGGCCCAAATGGCGGGGGTAAAAGTACCCTAATGCTTACAATACTCGGGATACTAAAACCCCGTACCGGGAGTGTAGAAATCTATGATCTTGCTCCGATGTCTAAACAGACACTTGGTAAAGTTGGTTGGGTGCCACAAGCTGCGACAAATTTGCCACAAAATTTGCAAATCACCGTAAGAGAGTTTATTCAACTAGGAACATTGAACCCGAAATCTCTATTCCAATTAAGTAATAAGGAACGGGAGAAAGTTCAGAAAATAATCGAAACTATTGGTTTGGATGAATATGCTAACACTAGGATTTCAAATCTTTCAGGTGGCCAAAAGCAAAGAGCTGCAATTGGTAAGGCGCTAGCTTCGGATGCAGACTTATTGCTGATGGATGAACCAATGGTTGGTGTTGACGGTGAATCCAGGAATTCGATTATGCGATTATTAGATGGTTTATGCCACAATCAAAATAAAACCATTGTGATGATTTCACATGACCTAGCAAGCATCAAAAGAACAGTTCATAGAATGGTCTACCTCGAGCAAAAAATTCGTTATGACGGACCAACACAAACCTTCCCTGACTTATCAGATTTAGCAGAGTTACGTGGAATAGAACCAACTCATCCAGAGTTAGATACACTAAACCCTAATCAGACAAACTCTGAAGAGATAATTAACATTATAATTCCAAATTCGGAGAGTGAACAATAATGGTGGTAGGAGATTTCATTATCGAGGTATTGGGGCCAGTTTTAGAGTCCCTTGAACCCATAGTTCCTGGCGAATGGTTTCCTCTCTACTTCATCAGGCCATATCTCCAAAGACCGTTGATTGCGGCAGTTTTTGTTGCCATGGTTGCCGGATTTTTAGGCTCTTTTCTGCTAATCCGGAATCTTGCTTTGATTGGTGATGGACTTGCTCACGTTTCTTTTGGCGCCATAGCAATAGGGCTGGTAGTTGGAATAGTCGATCCCCTAATTTGGGCGTTCGTGCTGTGTGTAATTTCGGCAATTTTGATTGACTTCTTGCAGGTGAAAAAATGGCTTACAGGCGACACTGCAATTGCCATATTTTTGACAGGAATGTTAGGTCTTGGTGTCGTAGTGACCAGATTATACGGCGGGGGCTCACTAATCTCAGTTGAGGGATATCTGTGGGGTAATCTAAACTTAATTGACTCTGATAGTTTTGAGTTTATCATGATTGCTTGTATTATCTCATACCTGTCTCTAGCCATCTTTTATCATAGCCTGCTGCTTATTTCAATCGACCCGATTGCTGCCAAAATTCAAGGTCTGCCAGTCAGATTCATAGGGCTTTATTGGAGCATACTAACTGCCGCAGTGGTGGTTAGTATGGTGCAATTCGTTGGTGTTTTGTTAGTGACAGCACTAATTGTTACACCCGCAGCAATTGCACAATTACTTAGTCGTAGTTTCTTCATGTGTGTTGTATTGTCACAAGTGTTGGGCGTAGTGACCGTGTTATTAGGCCTGTATTATTCTGCTGAGTTATCAACAGATAGCGGGGCTATGATTGCTTTGGTTTCAGCAATTATGTTTGTTGTAGTTGCTGTTTCTAAAGGCTTGATTAAACAATTTACCGCTGCAGATAACAACTCAAATTAATTCAAAATGAATCAATTATCGTATAGGATTGATACAGATTGATTTACGTTTATTGAATCTTGTCCATCATCCATGACAATACGTAACTCATGAAGCATGTAAGTGTTGAAGTAAAGCGTCTGCCACATCATAGTATCGCCATCATTAATTTGGCCATTTCTGGTTTGACAAATATCATCTAATTCGTCGACTAATTGCCAAGTTAGTTGAATTGATTGTCCACTATCGCCAATGTTGTTAACCAAAGAAGGATTCTCAACATTCGAAACAATCTCAATCATTTTTGCATTTTGTCCTTGATTAGCGGGCTCCGGATTAAATGGCAAAGCAAGTGGATTATTGGTATCTGTCTGCCTCCAGTCGATGCGTAGGTCAACCCTCAAAGCAATTGATTGATTGGTTTTGACGCCATTTGAGTCAATAGCATAAGCGTCTATTTCATACATTCCATGTTCATAAAATTCAATTGATACTATCGAACCATTCGAAACATCTATCTCGATGGAATCTCGACCGTCCAGTGGATTTATGCCAAAAGATTGAATTGTCTTACTCGTAGTGGTTTCTGCAAAGTCAAATTCGAATCTCGCAGGACTGGTCTGGACAAGATCGCCCTCAGAATATGTTTCTACAATGGTTTCAAAATTTGAGTCATAATTGACAATGAGTTCTATACTTACATCTTCGTCACTTGAAAACAAACATCCTGATAAGGAGATACTGGCGAATATAAGAAGCATCACAATCGAGGTGCTTCGCGCCATGTTCTTGCCCACAGCATTACTAATATTAATCACGCGATTTATGAAATCCATTCAGCGATTAGACTTGGCAACAATTCACCAGCCTTACCTTGGTGAAATTCATCATGCATTTCGTAATTTATTGGCTCATCTAAGTTAACTCCAACACATAGAGCACCGGCTTGTTTTGCCACATCAATTAGGCCAGCAGCAGGGTAGACGTGGCCACTGGTCCCTATTGTCATGAAAACGTCACATTCCTCAACAGCAGCATAAATTTCCGATAGTTGAAACGGCATTTCATGAAACCATACAATGTGGGGTCTCAAGCGTTGATTAGAACAACTTGGACATGGCACAAACTGTGAAGTCAGGTGGTTTTCCTCCATCATGTCAAATGTTTCATGACATTCTTCACAGCGCAAAATTCGTAATTCACCGTGCATATGGATTAGATTTTTCGAACCGGCACGCGAATGCAAATCATCAACATTTTGCGTAACTATCAGCAAATTATCCCCTAAATAATCCTCAAGAGTGACTAAAGCTTGGTGGGCAGGATTTGGTTCTACATCCTGTAATTGCCTGCGTCTGCCTTGATAGAAATTCCACACAAGTTCGGGATCTCTTTCCCATGCATACGGTGTTGCCACATCTTCTATTGCATGATTTTCCCATAAACCATCAGATGCTCTAAATGTCTTGATTCCAGACTCAGCGCTAATTCCAGCACCAGTTAATATCACGACTTTAGTATC
>WTIT01000060.1 GCA_011526375.1 Methanobacteriota archaeon | reverse complement strand
CCAACAACTGAACCCCAGGTGCCATCAACTTCGATTCTGTCACCTATTTCGAACGGACGGTCAATTGCCAACAAGAAGGAGTTGACGATGTTGCCAAGCGTTTGCTGAATAGCCAAACCGATAATCAATGAGAATACTGCTAAAGATGCTAGTACACCAAATAGTTCCACGCCAACTTCGGTAAGAGCAAGGTAAAGTCCGCCGAACCAAATGGCAAAACGTAGCGTGAATGTAATCAAAGGATTACTGCCAGAAACGGTGACACTTGACTTTTCGGTAAAGCGATCCATTACCATTGGAATGATGTGCTTGATTGAAACGCTGGCAATCGAGGTTGCGGTCAGAATGTAGATGGCAGAGAAATATGGCGCAATGCTGTCGTTGAAATCTGCTTCGCCGGAGACCCATAGAGCTGTCAGTTGAGCTGCACCAACAAACAGGAAAAAGTAAGCACGGTTTGCGATTGGACGGTGTAATTTGTCATCCCAAGCGGTGTCGGTTGACATAACAACACGACCCCATGGGCGTACGATTGAATATTTCACAGCATAATAGGCGATTGCTGTTAGTACAACTGATATAACGAGCTTAATTAGAGGATTGAGTTCGTTAGCAGTATCGATTTGGTCACTTACCGTGTCCATAAAATCATCAATAGCACTCATAAATTACACCAGTGCTTTTGGCCACCGACGACCCATTATTGAGTGTTTTGCCGATAAATTTGCACATTTTCCTAGATAATCACGCTACTGAAAGCCATTGATAAAAATGATTCAAATCCAGCAACATATCACCAAAAACCGATTATGATTGGTTCCAAAACTGTAATTTTGCCCACTTTACATAATAATGTACCGGATTACCTTGATATCACAAATGCTGAGGGATAATTGGTTTTATCTCATGGCATCACATGACCTTAGATTTTTGCAAATCCAAGTAAATATGGAGCAAGCCAAAGATATGCCCGCCGTCGAGTTAATGAGCAAAATGGACAGCATAGAATTTGTAGCAACGCTGTCAACAACAGGCGAGGCTTCACAGTACATTTTGTGTTTGAAATACAGCGATGATTCAGCCTTAGAGGAATTTGAAAACAATGAGTCATTCCAACTAAGTGAAATTATTGAGCAAAAAGAAGGTTCAGTGCTAGCAAGAGCATATGCTAAAGGCCCAATTGCTATGTTGGTTCACAATAACCCAGAAATTTGGTTACAAACCCCGACTCAAGTTACTTCTCTTAGTGGCTTATTCATGACCGTTCACGGCACAACTAAGGGTTTGAAGAGATTTAGAGATGATGTCAGTGAGTTACTTCCACCATCGATTAAGATTAGAATTAGTAAAGATTTGAAGGCAGACTGGATTGCTGCGCCTCAACTACCGAACCGCAGAAAAGAAGTGATGGAACTTGCCGTCAGGTTAGGTTATTACAGCACACCGAGAAAGTGTACACAACGCGATTTAGCCGATGCCTTAGGTGTTCGTCAAGGCACGATTGCTGAACATTTACAATCAGCGGAAAGTATGATCATTCAATCTTGGGCCGACCAAGCCAAATAATCATGCGCCACGAATTGCCATAGCAATTCCCAGCAAGAACAGCAATGACCCGAGAGTTTTGAACACTATCTTACCCTTGCGTTCATCACTGACATACTCTACTAATCGGCCACCGACAAAAGTCCAAGCAATCATTGCGACTAATCCTCCTGTTGTGGTGATTGCAGTAATACCCAAAATTCCTGTCCACCCGCCACCGAATCCTTCCAATGCCAGCCACATAATGGCAAAAACAAATGCCCATTCTTTGCCGTTGATGAACTGCATAAACAGACCGGTTTTGAAACCTAAAACAGGCACACTGGTGACGTTATAATCGGCCAGTGACATGATAGATTTTGCTTCCACTTCTCGGTTGATAATAGATGGATTTAACGTGAATATCCGCAATGCTAGTGCTGCAATAAATAGCAGACCAAAATAATGTAAAATCACTAAAGCGGTGCTATCTTCATCAACATTTGACACCAACAAACCAACGATTAGGTGAACGGTAATGAAACCAACAACCATACCCGAAATTAGATTGAAATTGGCTTTAGGACCGTGAATTGCGCTGTGGGTAATGCAGGTGATGTTGTTAGGACCAGGAGTTACAACGCCGATACCTAATAGCGTCAAAACCGTCGCCAAGGCCTCCCATTCCATGCCAATCAGTCAGCGAGGTAATTGATAAGTCAATCGTTCGATTCATCCGAAAATTGGCATTTATTTATTTCACGCCAAGGTACCATTTTGGTAATCGATAACCGCTTGGTGAATCTCTTGCCGGGTATTCATGACAAAAGGCCCGTATCTAGCGATTGGCTCATTGATTTCTGGCCCGGCCAAAATTAGGAATTCGCCACCTTCTTTGGATGCGATATCGATGGTATCACCTTCATCGAGTAGTGCTAATTGTCCATCTTCGACAACCTTACCGTTGATTTCAATTTCTCCACCAAATACATAGACCATGGCGTTGAGGTCGCTGCCGACTTTATGATCAATATGGGAGTCTTCTTTCATGCGATAGTGAATATACTGAATTGGAATTACCGTATCGATTACCGCTTTAGCACCCATCGCTTCACCAGCTACGACCTTGGCCCATACCTTGCCGTCGGTTGACTCAACTGTCGGTAAATCACCAGAAGGAATATCTTGGTAGCGTGGTTCCATCATCTTGTCTTTTGCTGGCAAATTAACCCAAATTTGGAATCCGTGCATCACTCCTCCAGCATCATAGAAATCTGGATGTGGCAATTCAGAGTGAATTATGCCTCTTCCGGCGGTCATCCACTGAACGTCGCCTGGATTTAAGTCGCCTGAGTTCCCGGCAGAATCAGCGTGTTGCATAGCGCCTTCGAGCATGTAGGTTACTGTTTCAAAACCACGGTGTGGATGTGATGGTGCCCCGATTGCTTCCTTAGGACCATAGTTCACTGGACCCATTTCATCGAGCAACAAAAACGGCGACATTAGTGCACCCATTGCTACTGGCCTTCTTACCTTGAATCCGCCACCTTCGAGTACGGTATGAGTTGGTACTAGTGCCTTTACGCTACGATTTATCATTCTGTCACCGACCTTTTGGAGTGAGCCACCGTATTCAAAGTCTTGCTATCAGCCGTGATACTGGGCAATACTAAGTGTTAAATCGGAATGATTTGAGCACCAATTGGTCACAATGTCTGAAGCGGTTGTATTGGAACACGCAAAGAATGCAGGAACTGATTTCTTGATGTATACTGGCAACTTCTGTGGATATTGTACTGCTGCAAAGCGATTGTTTAGTCGCAAAAATTTGTCAGTTACCGAGTATAACTTCGATGAGCACCCTGGCCTTCGTCAAGAGGTAGTAGCGGCAACCGGTCATCGCACAGTGCCGGTTATCTTTGATTTGCGCAGCGGAGATGTTATGTTCATTGGTGGCTTTGATGAAACCAATGCTTACCTAAGATAAATCGGTAAACGTTGCCAGCCATTCTTGCAGCGCTTCGTGATGCTCAGTTGGAATCATGTGGCCTTTTTTGTGCTCAATCATTTCAATTGCCCAGCCAGCTGCCTCAAACAGGCTTGCGATAGCAAAGCCATCCTCCATTGATACTCTGACATCTCGCTCACCATGCATCCAAAACATGCGCTTCTGCTCCAATTCTTCAAGCCTCATACGCAATTCCATTGGCCGAACTAGCCTAGTGCCAATACAGATTACGCCTAAGATACGGTCAGCAATTGGCAGGTGTAATAATTCTTGAGCCATGGCGCCGCCTTGGGAAAAACCGCCAACGACTAATGGGCCTTTTGGCGCCTCATTGGCAATCAACTGTTCTAACTGAGACAGGCTTGAATCAACATCGATCAGCTCTCTGCGCGATAAATTGGCTCGCCTTGTCGCATCTGCGTCATAATCCTCGTAGCGCCACCAAGTCTTACCCCTAACCGGATGGTCATAGCGAGCCTCGGGAACCAGCAAAGTCCAGCCCTCTGGCAATACTTTTTCGGCAAACGGGCGCATCATTTCGGCGTTGCCTGTCATGCCGTGCATCATGATTAGCGTTGGCAAATAATCACCTCACAGTGACCATG
>WTIT01000085.1 GCA_011526375.1 Methanobacteriota archaeon | reverse complement strand
CAACCCTCGACCTTGGATCCATTCCTCTCCACTGTGATTGTCATCTCAAGTTTCTTTACAACCTGGAGTCAGTAGAGGTGAGTTTCTCTTTACAATAGGTGATTTAAAAGACAACATCTGATGTTTTAGGTCCTGTGATACTTCAGTGTTGTTTGAAGGTAGTCTGTTGGGTGAGATCAACTATGAGGATCTTCATTGTGATGAAGTGTTGAAAGAGGAGAGTACAGACTTGACCTATGTCTACATCATTGGATCTATATTTAGCATTGGAGGAAGCCCACCCTGTACTGAGGTAAGACAATATTTTGTTTCCATACTCTTACTGATGTTCGTTATTGTTAGCATTACTGAAAGGAAAATGAATGAGAGGGAACTTGCAAAGAATCAAGCGATGTACTAAACTACCTGATGGAACCCAACAGTTATCAAAAGAAGTGTGTGACAAAGAGTTTGTATTGAACTAAAATGACATTGACATAATAAAGCTCACTTCAACGCACTTTTGCTGAAGAGTACTCCATCAAGTCCTCCTCTTGACTGGTGTTGATAGAACATCAACTGGTCCCGTTTCTTTATGTATGAACAATGCATGATTTCTTACGGACTGGATACTAAGTTTCTTGTTACATGATCTACAGTAGACCTTGGTTGTTTCTTGTAACCGTTTCACTTCCTTCTCTTTTTTCTTTGGATGAAACTGATTATGTGAAATAGTGCACAATTCTCCAACTTTTCCCTTCAGAACTTTATGTATCAAAGCCGCATGCCTTTTGATGCTACGGATGCTAAATTCATTTGAGCAGCGATTACAGACAACCCATAATTCGCTGGAAAACTTTGTATCAGTAGGGAAAGAACAATCAATTGACCACTCCTCTTGTTTCTTAAGTGACTCACACACTGCAATACTCCTCTCAAAAAAGAAGTCCTCCATTGACTTAATTATAATATCTTTTATCTTCTTCCTTTCATCATCATCATCATCCACACAAAGAATAACTTCTTCCTCAACACCATCAAGATAGTTCAATATCTTTAATTGATCATCCTTATGTAAAGAGTTGCAGTGGAGCGCGAACATGTATTGTATAATGGATGTTTTCTTTTCCTTTGGCAAAATACACAAATTCTTGGGTAATGATTGGTAATGTGTCAGCTCACATTGTTCTTTCCTGTTCAAGCCTTCCCCTTTCCTGTTCAAGCCTTCCCCTTTCCCTTTCTGATTGTTGAAAATATCTTCAATAACATCAACATCTTTAGATTGAACTTCCATCAAGCGCATTGTGAGCATCTCGAGAATTTCCTTTTGTTCCTCCTTATGAAGAGATGCAAAATTGTTCAGGAACGGTCTTGGTTGAAGCAGCAAAGGATTCATGATGTTCAAAGTGTTTTGAACAACATTTTTATCCTTAATGATGGTAGCATCAACTTTCGCACGCTTCATATCACTGTTTTGAACAATATTTTTATCCTCAATGATGGTAACAAAAGTTGAAAATCTTACACGCTTTTTCTCCTCCTTAGATCTAACACACTTTGATGTCACGAGCGACATGTTGAGATGCTGTATTTTAAAGTTTGACTGACGGTTTAATAAGTAAAACCTCCTGAACAGGGTGGGAAAGACTCAAATGAAACTTTGTAAGCAATGAAAGGGAAAGTGTTTAACCCTGGCATTGCTTTAGAGGTGAGGTGTTGTAACATCGTTGTGAGAACATATTGCGCATGTCACTGACTGTTGGAATACCATTTTATTATATTATACATTTTGCAATCATTTGAGGATATATTATGTATTGCACATGCTCAGGGATAATAATGTTGTTCACATCAAAGCTTCTCATACAGTTTTTACACGGATTTTCGCTAACAAGAAGCATAACATTTAACGTTGACTCCATGTTCAATGCAATCTCTGACTTTAATTAACAAATTTGAAGACATGTATCTGTGATTATAAAGAGGCTTACAATTAATGAAGCACACACATTGGTCAAAGGAAAAAGCTTTATTTATTCGTTAAATAAGACTGAAGCTCACGTATCTTATCAGCACACCGATTCCATTGCTTGAGATTGTTGCGTTCCTTATCTGCTTTACGTTCAAGACATTCTAAACTGATGGAGAGAAGGTTGCGCTCAGACTTGGACAAACTATAACGCTGCTTCAGCTCAGCAACATCTTCTTCTTTTACATGAGGAAAATCTTCTCTCATCTTTTCTCGGACCAGTCTTATCAACACGGAAACTTGACAATGACACTTTAGTGGGCACCAACACCCAATGATTGCACCATACAATTGCGGGAGTTTACACCACATTTGTTTACTCCGGATAAACCTTGTATATCGTTTACGAGAAAAGAGAAATCCACTCCAACGATTGGGTTGCTTGAGATAACAACTGGGTCTGTGGAACCACTTGCTCTCCTTCAATGCGTAGCGTGAGTTGATGGTTGTGCAGCGACCCTCTTTCAGTATGTAAGAATCACTTGGTCCGATATAGATTCCACCAGCCTTTTTGAATGCAGCACAGGTGGGGGTGGAACGATTCTGCACATGAGCAATGTGCATTTGTTTCGGTGTCAGGATACTGTAGACTTGCTCCGTCGCGGAGATGTTCACAGAAGAAGTCATAGCTTTCAACTGAGCAGCAACCGCAACTTTAAGAAAAGATTAAAGATTGTTTCCCTCCCCCCTTTTCAATACTTTTCACCTTCGAAACAACTATTTCCATAAGCAACACTGACTTCTTTGGAAAAGCAACACTGACTTCACCTTAGACTATTCCTCACCTTTAACAACTAAGCAAGAGTGGTAAAACTTTCAATACTTTTCACCTTCGAAACAACTATTTCCATCACACACGAGAAGGAAACTCTTGTTATTTTTCCACTATTTGGAAAAGCAACACTGACTTCACCTTAGACTATTCCTCACCTTTAACAACTAAGCAAGAGTGGTAAAACTACAACTTCTAAAGAATAATGAAGCCACCCTTTCAAATCCTCTTGGACTCATCCTGTCACCATTCCAAGAAGACTTTCCCTCTCAATACCAACAGCGACTTCATCATTCAACTACCACAGCGCTTAAACTTTCGAAAGGATTGGATTGTCTGTTTGAAAAGTATTCAGCTCTCCAGTGAAATAAACACGATTCACAACTGTTGGGGTAAGGTGGGAGATAAATCTTTTAAACTCGAGGATGGATATGTTACAAGTTTGAGTGTTGTGATTGAGAAGCTCAATGCTGAGTGTGCTGGTAAACTCTACTTTGAACTCATGAACAGTGGGGAAACAGTAGTCATTACAGATAACAGTAAATACTGGGTTGACAACATATACTTTGGAAAAAAAGTTCCTCCCCTGGTGCTTCAACTAAGTAACAACCTGTGTCATCTCTTGGGTTTTCCAATGGGTGAAGATGGAACGAATACCTTTATATTTGATAATAAGAGGAATGAATATCAAGACAAACTGGATGACATTTTACTATTCAGAATGCATCAAACTACTCTCCATCAATCCTCTTTCAGCGCAAACATCTTTAGTCTCCAACCTAAGCAATTTGTTGTATGCGCTGACTTTGTGGAGCATAGCGCACTGGGAGGACAACAAGTACAGATGCTCAAATATTTTGCTGCACCTGAGATGGAACATAATAACAGACGTCTTGATGTGGACTTTAACAATAATACCTACGTGAAATTGAGCAAAAAAAATTTTGATCGCATTCACATTCGCATTTTGTCTGCAGCTGATGGACGATTGCTGAAAAGCAACTCCAGGTCTCCCTCCCTTCTTCAACTACTTTTCGTCAACACTGGCACCACCAGCATTTAGTATCTAAAGCTGTGGAGAAAAGATCATTTTAGTTCGTTAAACACCTAACTACCCCCTTCAACAATGAGGTGCTAAGAATAATGAAGCCTCCCTTTCAAATCCTCTTGGACTCATCCTGCCTCCATTCCAAGAAGACTTTCCCTCTCAATACCAACAGCGACTTCATCATCCAACTACCACAGCCTTTGGACTTTCAAAAGGATTGGATTGTCTGTTTGAAAAGTATTCAGCTCTCCAGTGAAATAAACACGATTCACAACTGTTGGGGTAAGGTGGGAGATCGTTCTTTTAAACTCGAGGA